>NZ_UETR01000018.1:0-70420 GCF_900491745.1 Candidatus Amarolinea aalborgensis
CACCAGGCCCAGGGACAAAAGCCGGGAACGGGCGCCGGGCCGCGCGGCCGTGACGCGGTAGGTCTGATTGAGCGCCGTCCACAGGCAGATGGCCAGCAGCGCCAGCGCCGTCACCAGGTGCGCCGTCAGCCGATAGTGACTGACGCTGGGGCGGTCTTCCAGGCCGCTGGCGACCATGAACCAGCCCATGAAACCCTGGAAGAGAAAAACAGCCGCAATGGCTAAATAGACGCCAGATTGGCGCCAGGGAATCAGCCCGCGCAGCAGGAAGTAGGCCAACGGCAGCGCCAGCGCCAGCCCCACCAACCGGGCAATCAGCCGATGAAAGTATTCCACGTAGAAGATGGATTTGTACTCGGCCAAGGACATGCCCTGGTTGATCTTTAGATATTCGGGCGATTGCTGGTATTTGGCAAATTCCTCTTGCCAGGCCTGTTCGGTCAGCGGCGGCGCCACGCCGGTGATGACATTCCATTCGACGATGGAGAGGCCAGAGCGGCTCAGGCGCACGTAGCCGCCTACGACCACCATCAGCGCCACCAGGATGCACATGATGTATAACCAGGTGGTGACGATGCGCCTCGGCTGCGCCTCAACCGCGGTCGCAAACCGTTGTGCGCCAGGCAAAGCCATAGAGTCTTTCATGCGAATTCCTCATGCAGTCAGTCGTCCACCGCGCAGGCGATGATGAAAGAGCCGGGGCGTCGCGTCCCACGCTGCGCATCTTTCGCCATTCGCATGGTGAACGACTAGGATGGATGTGGGTGCATCATACCACGATCATCCCCGCGGTACAAAAATCTTGTGAAACATGGAACAGCTCGATCGGGCGCGGCGCGCTTGGCGCCAGCCATCACGGCGGGAATGGAAGGATGCGATAACGATTGAAGACGAGCGGCAGGCGCACGGCCCGCGGCGCGCCCGGCGCATCCGTGGTGTAGGCGCTGATCAGGCCGCCCTCACCGTCAGCCACGTAGAGCAAATTACCGGCCAGATGCAGCCCACGCGCGTAGCTCAGGGTGCTGAAGGCGCTGACGCGCTGCGGCCTGGCCGGTTGGCTGATGTCCAGTACCACAATGCCGCCGCCGGCATCGGCCAGGTAGGCATAGCGGCCGACAACTTCGACGGCGTGCAGGTCCTGGGTGCTGGTGTACACGCCAAGCAGGGTCGGCGCCGCGGGATTGCTGGCGTCAACGATCTGCAAACCGCCGGTGCCCGCGGCCACCAGGGCCAGGGTGGAGGTCACAGAACCGCTGATGGAACGCGTGATTGCCAGGCCAAACGCGTAGCCAGGGAGGCTGAGCGTGGCCAGCCCGCCGGGCGCGGCGGGGTTACGCACATCCACGATGGTCAGTCCGGCGTTGCCATCTGCCAGGTAGGCCAGGTTTTCAAACAAGCGAATGCCTTCTGCATCGCCTGGGGTGTCGAACGCGCCAATGCGCGCGGGAAACATGGGCCGACTCACGTCAATCACCTGCAAACCGCCATCGAAACCGTCAGCCACAAAGGCCAACGTGCCAGAGATCGCCACATCTTCAGCGTTGCCCGGGGTGTCGAAAGCCCCGCGCAGCGTGATCGTTGGCGGCCGGCTGACATCAATGATTTGCAGGCCACGATCGTGGTCAGCCACATACGCAAAATTACCCGCCACCCGCACGCTGCGTGCGATGCCCGGGGTGTTGTACGCGCCGTATGGCCGCGGCGCGGTCATGTTGCTCACATCCACGAGCTGCAGCCCACTGTAGCCAGCAGCCACATACACGATCTGATCACGCGCCGTGACGCCGTAGGCATAGCCTGGGATGGTGTACGCGCCGAGCAGGCGCGGCGCGCTGGGCGTTGCCACATCTACGAGCTGCAGTCCGCTGGTGTGATCGGTGACGTAGGCCACGCGCCCTACCACGAACGCGCTGGACGCCGCGCGCGGCGTGTAGAAGAAACCGCGCAGCGTGGGTGTGAGCGGATTTGCCACGTCAATCAACTGCAGGCCGGCGCGGCCGTCGGCCACATAGGCCATCGTGCCGCTGAGGCTGACGCTGCTGGCAAAGCCGGGTGTGTTGTACGCGCCGCGCAGTTGAGGCGCGGCCGGGTTGCTGATGTCCAGAATCTGCAGCCCCACTTCGCCGCCGGCCAGATAGGCCAGGTTCCCACTGACCTGCACATCGCGCATGTAGCTTGGAAAGGGGATCGTATGGCGGCCGCGTAGTTCAGGATTGGCGGGGTTGCTGACGTTGACGATCTCCATGATGCCGCTGCAGCCACTGGAGATGCACGCGCCCTCAGACACGAACGCCAGGCCGCCGCTGACCGTGACGTTTTGGATGACGTTGGCCGCTTGATAGATGCCCAGCAGGCGCGGAGCCAGCAGATTGCTCACGTCCACAATCTGCAGCGAAGTGTAGTCGGCCACGTAGGCCACGCTGCCGACGACGCTCACGCCCAGCGCAAAACCAGGCGTGTCAAAGATGCCCAGGCGCTGCGGCTCAGCCGGGGTGCTTGCATCGTACAGGTAGAGTCCACTGTCGCCCAGCGCAACGAAAACCAGGCTGCCAATGACCTGGAGGTTGCGCACGATGTCGGGCAGCAGCGGCGTCTGCCCGACGAGCACGGGAGCGCTCGGATTGGCGATGTTGAGGATTTGCAGGCGAAAACCGGCGCCGAGATAGGCATAAGGCTCGACGACCTGCGTCGTGTAGCTCGGTCCGCCGATCTGACCTAACTGAGTCAGGATGAAAGGAGGCGCAGGGGCTAGTGGTGTGGCCGGCGTCGAGGCGGGGATGGCGTGGAGGCCTGGCTGCGCCCAGGCCGGGCTTGTGATGATGACCAACGTCAGAAGCGCAAGCCCGGCCTGGACGAAGTGTTTTTTCTGCATGACTTAGCGCCGCCGGATGGCCGGCAGGTACGTGCGCGTCGCGGGGACATGAACCTGCACGACGACCAGATTGTTGTTCGGGTTGGCATCGTTGGGCGCGGGCGAGATGTAGGCAGAGACATTGTAGAAGCCAGGCGTCACATCCAGCCACTCGAAAGCAGCGCTCACGGGCAGATGCGGCGAATTCTGAACGTTCAGGGTGACGCTGCCCAGGTAAGCGCCGGCATTGGGTTGACCCCGCCAGAACTGCACTTCCAGGTCGCCTACCACGCCAACGCCGCCCAAGTTGGAGATATCCACACTCAAGGGTACGGTAATGGTGCCGGTCACCCCGATCGCGGGCAGGGGCCCGGCCGTGGTGTGCAAATTGCTGAGCTGCAAATCCAAGAATGCGGGCGGCGTCAAGGTCGAAGTTCTAGAGTTGTTGTTTTCGCGGAACTCGCGCACCATGTTCAACGGGTCAGCCTGGACGAAGATCGGCGTTGTCTGGCTGATTACGTGTTCCCAGGCCACCTGAACAGCCGCCGGCGGGCTGTGGCGTGCGGGCAACCCAGACGCCACCGTCACGTCGCCGATGGTCAGCGAGGGGTTTTCTGGCGCGCCAACGCCGAAGCGAACGCCGAAGCGACCAGCGGCCTGGTTGCCGGTGTTGATCACCGCGGCGTCCAGCGTCAGCCGGCTCGGCTGATTCTCGAACACGGCCCAGGTTGCTGAGTAAGAAGGTCCTGCGCTGATTTCCAGATCGCTGTACCAGGTGCGATGATTGAGGGTCCAATTGGCATAGGCGTCGCCAATGGGAGTCAGTTGATGCGTGGCGCGGTCGAACAGAGAACGAACATACTGCCCCTCGAACTGCTCGCTGTCGAGCGAGAACCAACACCAACGCTGAACCAGGCGATAGTCATCCTCTGGCATTCCCAAAGCCGGGTCGCGCAGCGAATTGAACAAGTTGAAGGTGCCGGTGAGAAAGCGTGCGACGCGGGCATATTCGAAGCCGTAGTTTGCCGGCAAGAGGATGCCATACTCTGTATTGATCAGGGGTTTGTTCTGCTGCCCATGATCCTTCATCCAGCGGCGGAAACGAATGACCTGTTCCTGCACCAGGTCAATCCGGTCGTGATCGTCAATTTCCCACAGCATGCCCTGAGTGGCATTGACGCCTGGGGGAATGGACGCGCCCCACGAGTTGATCTGTTCGCGCAGCACGAAGGTGTGCATGTTCCACACATCTACCGGCATGTCGCTGCCATAGCGGCTGCGATAGCTGTTCCAGACCAGGTCAAGCCACTGTAGGCGCAAGGGGGTGCCCTGGGTGACGCCATTGATGGCAATTTTGGCCGTGGGGTCGTGCTCTTTGATGAAGGTATAGGCGTCGTGATAGGCTACGGCATAGTCCTGCGGCAGGACATTGTCTTGCCAGATGTTGTCGGCCTCATTGCCCACAATCCAGGTGCGCCCCAGGTTGCGACTGATGACCGTTGCCAGGTAATCGCCACTGGGCCGGTAGGTTGCGCCGCTCACACGCAGCATCGGCATGTAGATGTAGCCGTCCGGCTCGGCCGGCGCCAACTGAGCGTCCCAGCGAACATACCAGCCGCCGTGCAGCAGCCCTATGTCGTATCCGCTGATGGTTGAGGCCACGCCGAAACCGGCGCGCTCGTTGTCGGAACCAATGTAGCTGGGCGGGGGTTGCGCGCTCTGATGTACCATGGCCAGCACGATGAAAACCGGCCCGGCGACATTCCAAAAGCCCGCCGGCCAACGCAGGCGTCGAAGTGATGTGCGCATGTTACCTCCCATGCCAGGTGGGGAAACGATCTACTGATTTCTCGTTCGTCAGGCGGCGCAGATTCGAGCCATCGCGCGCCATGATGTACAAGTCCCAATTGGGGTCATCGCGATCGGAGGCGAAGACGATGGACTGACCATCCCGCGCCCAAACCGGTGTGATGTTATTGGCGGCCAGGTCGCTGATGCGCCGCACATCGCTGCCATCAGGCTTCATCACATAGATGCCGAAGTTGCCGTTGCCTTCCTGGTTGCTTTGAAACAGAATCTCGCGGCCGTCCGGCGACCAACGCGGATACAACTCGTCGCTCTTGCTGCTCGTCAGCGCCTTTTGATTGCTGCCGTCCGCGTCCATCACGTAGATGTTGCGATCGCCGTCGCGCTCAGAGACAAAGGCGATCTTCTGCCCATCGGGTGACCAGTCGCCGCGGCTTTCGTTGGTGGCGGTCCTGGTCATGTTCTTGATGTTGCTGCCATCCGCGTTGCAGGTGTACAACTGGAAGATGGCATTCTCTCCCCGATTCGTCTGGAAGAGAATCTTGTTGCCATCGGGCGACCAGTCGGGCGACCAGCTGTGGTTGGCCTGGAACGGCATGAGTGGATGCTGATTGCTGCCATCCACATTCATGACATAGATCTGCAAGGCTTCTTTGTCCATGCGGTCGGTGACGAAGACCACCTGGCTGCCATCCGGCGACCAGGCCGGTTCGACGTTTGTTCCAATATCGGCGCCGGTCGTCAATTTGCGCTTATTGTTCCCATCGTCATCCATGATCCAGAGCTGAAGATCATCGCTCGGTCCAGAATGCCAAATGATGCGCCCGGGCTGCGGCGTGGCCGTTGGCGCGGGGGTGTCGGTGGGTGCAATGACCAGGCGCGACGTCTCCGCCGGGGGGTTGAAGTACATCAACGCCGCGGCGCCCCACACGATGACAGTAAACGCGGTCAATATCAGGCGACGCCGAGTCTGGCTTCCGAAGATGGCGCTGCCCAGGCCGCTTAATCCCAACAGGATCAGCAGGGCAATGATCAGGTATCGTAACACGTCTTCACCTCACATCACAATCGGTTATGGTTTGACCAGGATCTTTGACTCCATCGGCGGCATCCCTTGCAACACGCCATTCCTACGTAGATGACGCGTCGAGCAGGGCCACACCGTGTTTGTCCTGTGTGGGCGATCACGGACATCACTGGGGAAAGAGTGCGCGGAATTTGTGCAATCCGGCAAATGCCGCCGCGCGATTCGTCGGCCTCATTCCCCTGGCGAGGTTGCATTGGGCAGTGACGAGACGGGTAATTGGTCGCATTATAACACGCGCAGCGCGTAACGTTCAAAACTTACGTCATGAAGTCCATCATGCGCGTGTGGGCTGCGCATCACCAGTCGGTGGTGAGCAGACGCATGACGTCCGCTGTGCTGTAGCTGCCGCGCATGCGCACGCGCGTCAGCTCGAAGAGGTGCTCACTGCTGTGGGTGGCGCCTTGACGAACGGTCACCGCGCCCCAGAAATTGGCCGACTGCACCACCTGCATCGCCAGGGCATCGTAGCGGCCGCTGGGGTAGCAAAAGACCCGTGGCGTGAAGCCGAGACGGCTTTCGATCATTTCGCGTGAGCCGAGTGCTTGCCAGACCAGGAAATCCAGCGGTTGGCCGGCCAGGTCGGGATGATTGCGCGAGTGCGAGCCGATGTCCATGCCGGCGTCGTGCATGGCGCGCAGCTCATCCCAGGTCATGTAACCGGGACGGCCGGCATCCACAAAATCGGTAATGACAAAGAACGTGGCCGTGAAGCCAGCTTGTTTGAGCAGGGGAAACGCGTGGTCGAAGTTGTCCTGGTAGCCGTCGTCGAAGGTGAGCACGACGCTCTTGGGGGGCAAGACGGGCTGACCGGTCGCCAGGTAGCTGATGAGATCACTCAGGCGCACGCTGACGAAGCCTGCCGCGGCCATGGCCTCGATCTGAGCAGACAGTTGCGCGGGCGTCACGGACAAATCGCGCCGATAGATGTCGGCATCGGCAGGCGGCTCAGAGACATAGTGGTACATCAGAATAGGTGCGTTCGCCGTCCGCACGGTTCCGTCTGGGGTAGGGCCAGGCGTGACCGTGGCCGTGGGCGTCAGGGTGGGTGTGGTCGTGGCGGTCGGCGTCGCGCTGGCGGTCGGCGTTATGGTCGGGGTTGGCCGGTCGGTTGGGGTGTTCGTCGGCGTGGACGTAACCGTCGGCGTTTGCGTGGGGGTCCACGTCGCCGTCATTGTTGGCGCGGCGACCGGGCCGCATGCGCCGAGAGTGAGCAGGAGCCAGGCCGCAAGGAAAAGCAGGCCGTAGGCGTTAGAATTCAATGTCAATGCTCTGGCGCTTGGACACGATGACATCGCCATTGGCCTGGACGCCCGATTTGCGCGCATTGCGCTCGAGCGCGTCGTCAATCAAAACCCGCCAGGCAAGCAAGAATTCACGTTCAGAGGCATGCATATGCGTCCAGAATTCATCGGGCGGGCAGAACTGATCCATCTCGCGGCGCAGCCCCTGGAACCCATCCAGGAGCCAGAATGCCCACGAGAAATCGGCCGACGAATCGTGGCGTTGAGACGGCATGCACAGAACCTTCCTACTTACGCGCCAGGCAAATGATGGATGTACCGATGGGCAGGGAGAGGCGGCTGATCAATGCGGCCTCCACTTTGCCTACGCTGCTCAACAGGGCATTGACCACCGGCGACGCGGCTTCCATTTCAACCTGGTAGGCGTCTTCATCGAAATGGGGCGACGCCAGTTTTGGTTCGGCCCGGCCCCGGCGCAGCAAGATCAAGCCGGCTGCCAAGGGAAAGGCAAAGAAATTGTTGTAGCTTGTGTGCAAGACCTGGAAGCCTTGTTGTTGCAGCTTGGACGTCAGCTCGGGCGCGGTGTAGCGGCGCTGATGCGCGTTGATGACGTCGTTTTGGCTCCACAGCCACATCAAGGCTGGCACCGTGACCAGCAGATGGCCGCCCGGACGCAGAACCCGGTGACATTCGGCAAAGACGCCGATCTCGTTGGGCACATGCTCCACGGTGTCGAGCAGCGCCACCAGGCCAAAGGTGTTGTCGGCAAAGGGGAGGGCGTCAGCGCTGCCCTCGCGCACGTTCAGGCCGCGTGCGCGCGCCACGCGCAACGGTTTGGGGTTGGGGTCAATGCCGGTCACGCGGCCATAATGAGCCAGGTGATGGGCCATGTTGCCCGCGCCGCAGCCCACATCGAGCACGAGGCGCTGGCTGTCGGCCGGTAAGAAGCGGTCGAGCAGTCCCAGGATGGCCCGTGTGCGGCTGGCAAACCACCAGTGTTTGTCTTCTTCGAGCATTACTTGCATGTCTGTTTTCATGAACACCGTCTGATGCGTGATTGAATAGGGTAAGCCATGCCTGACATTGTACCTCAGACACAGCATGTAGACAAGAAGATGTAGTGAGTGGGGTCTGCTTCAGGCCAACGCGGCCGGCAGCGCGGCCAAGACCTGCTCTACGGTGATGGCGCGCACGCAGGGATGCAGAGGCAGCGACGCGTCTGTGAAGTCAAGCCGGTTGCAGGGCGCGCAGGTCCAGGCCGATGTCAACACGCGGTGGCGCCTCGGATCGCCCCACGGGCCAAAGGCGGCCGCGTCCACCGGGCCATAGAGGTGAATGGTGGGGGCGCCTACGGCTACTGCCAAGTGCATAGGGCCGCTGTCCAGGCCGATGACCAGGGCGCCGCGTTGAAATAGGGCCGCCGCCTGCTCCAGGCTGGTATGACCTACGAGCGAGGGCAGCGGCTGCGGCAGGCGCGCGTTGATGGCCTGCGCCAGCGACGCTTCCGCGGGGCCGCCGGTCAGCAGCAGTGCCAGCCCTTTCTCCTGCAGGGCGCTTGCCAGCGCGGCCCAGGCTTCCACGCGCCACAGTTTGACCGCCGCGCCGCTGCCTGGCTGCAAGATCACCAGCGGCTGCGCAAGCAGAGCATGCTCACGCAGCCAGACTTCAGCCCAAGTTGCGGCTGTCTCGCTCACCGTGAAGTGCAGCGGCGCCGGCTCCGCTGGCGCTTGGCCGGTGGCGGCCGCGGCCAGAGTCAGGTTTTGCCGGACTTCGTGCTGGCGCGGG
The DNA here is from genome assembly GCF_900491745.1 of Candidatus Amarolinea aalborgensis. Classification (NCBI taxonomy): domain Bacteria; kingdom Bacillati; phylum Chloroflexota; class Caldilineae; order Caldilineales; family Candidatus Amarolineaceae; genus Candidatus Amarolinea; species Candidatus Amarolinea aalborgensis. Next base: position 8,771 of record NZ_UETR01000018.1, read on the forward strand.
GTGTAGGGAATCGCGGTGGTCAGGAAAGGCGCACATTCGGGGATGGCAAAGCCGATGCGCTGCGGAATGGACGCGCGTTGGGTCAGCCATGCGCCCCACCAGTGGTCGAAGCGCAGAATCAACGCGAGGTCAAAGCGCTGCGCGGCCAGGCGCGCAGCCTCCGCGCGCAGCAGCCGATAGGGCGCGGTCAGACTGGCGGCCGGCTGGCGCGTGAAGCCGGGGAAGGGCAGGGTGCGGATGTCATCCAGGGCCGGGTGGCCGGCCAAAACGGCCTGACCCCACGGGCCAACGAGCGCCGTGATGTGCGCGGCGGGCCAGGCCTGGCGCAGATGGTGCAGCGCCGGCGTGGTAAAAAGCAAGTCGCCCAGGTGATCGGGCCGGATGACCAGGACGCGGCCTGGCGGCGGCATACGGTTCGCGGCCGGCGGCGCTGTCAAGCGGCTGCGAGGGGCCAGTAGGCGCAGCAGGAGCAGCCGCAACGCCTGGCGACCGCTGCGCCGTTGGCGGCGCGCATTTTCTGCTTGATGGCGAGCCGCCAGGGCGGCCTGGGCCGGCGTTGACCAGGTGAGGGCGTCGCTCATGAGGTGTACACCGCTTCGAGCTGCGGTACGATGCGTTCCCATCCATAGTGGGCCGCGGCGAACGCATGCGCGCGGACGCCCAACCGCGCACGCTGCTCGACGTTCGCCAGCAATTCTAGCACAACCTGAGCGAAGGCCGCGGCGGTGTCGGCCAGGCGCAGCTCTTGCCCGTCACGCAGCCCAAAACCCTCGGCGCCGAGGGTGGTGGAGGCCACGGCCTTGCCCAGGGCCAGCGCCTCCAAGACTTTAAGCCGGGTGCCGCCGCCCATGCGGAAAGGTAAGACGCACACCGCAGCCCCGACCAGGTAGGGACGCACGTCGGGTACGCGGCCGGTCACGGTGATATTTGGCCGGTCAGCCAAACGCGCCAGGCGCGGATGCGGCTGTTGGCCCACGATCCAGAAGTGCACGGTGGGAATGTGGGCGCCTATGCGGGGCAGAATTTCATCCGCAAACCACAGCGCCGCATCCACGTTGGGGCGATAGTCCATCTTGCCGCTGAAGACCACGGCGTTGGGCTGCATCTCTGGCGCAGGCGCGCTGCAGCCGGGCGCGAAGGTCCCCAGGTCAACGCCATTGGGTACTACAGCCACGTTGATCCCGGGCAGCAGGCGGCGCAGAGCCTCCGCATCGGCCTGGGAAACGGCCACCACGCGGTCGGCCAGGCGGCAGACGGCGGCCTCGTAGGCGGCCAGCTTGCGCCACTGCACCAGGGAATAGGCTGCGCCAGCCCACCGCGCCGGGCGGCGCAGGTCGGCCAGGGCGGTGCGCTGCTGCAAGAGGTATTCGGCGTTGTGATCATCGAACACCAGGCGCGGCTGGCCGCCTCGACGGACTGCGGTCCAGGCCGGCTGCTGCTGCAGCCAGCGTGCGTAGGGCGCCATCTCAATGCCTTCCACCTGGAGCACCGCGTAAGGCGTGGTTTGCACCAGGTTGAGCAAGGCTTGTTGATACGCGGCTACGCCGGCCAGGCGCAAAGCCATGTCGGGCAGCGGCGTGCTGACGGTGGTGAGCAGACGGCGCCACGCCGGCCGAGGCGGGGGTGCAGGCACGGTGATGACCTGACGGCAGAGCGTGGTCAGCGGCGTTTGTGCGGGCGGTGGATCGGCCGGCTGCGTCAGGCTCAACAGGTCCACGTCGTGGCGCTGGGCCAGGCCGGCAATCAGGTTGAAATTACGGATGGTGGTGCCCTGGTGTGGGGGAAAGGGCAGCTGCGGTGTGAGAACGAGCAGACGGGCCATCAGGTTCGCTTCAAGGCTCTGCGGCGGGAACTGGAGCTAACGCGCTGATCGAGCGGTAGACATCGAGGGTTTCGCGTGCGGCTCGCGCCCAGGAGAAGCGCTCCGCGCGCTTGAACCCCTTCTGCTGTAATTCTGTCCACACCTGGTCATCCGTGAGCAGCCGCCAAAGCGCGACGGTCAATTCCTCAACGTCGTTGGGCGCCACCAACAGCGCAGCATCGCCGACCACCTCTGGCAAACTAGAGACGTTCGCCACGACGGCAGGGGTGCCGCAGGCCATGGCTTCCAGCGGCGGCAGGCCAAAGCCCTCGTAAAACGAAGGGTAGGCCAGGCAGCGGGCGGCATTGTAGAGAAATACCAGATCGTTCTCCTCAACCGGGCCGAGGAAAAGGCATTGCTTGTTGAGCTTCAGCTCATTGACCAGGTCGTAGGCTTCCTGAGAAAGCCAGCCTTTGGATCCTGCCAGGACGAGGGAGACATCGAGTTTATAGTCGTCGAGCAGGCGGCGGAAGGCGCGCAGCAGGCCTTGCACGTTCTTGCGCGGTTCGATGGTGCTGACGAACAGAATGAAATCATTGGGCAGGGCGTAGCGCGCCCGCACCTGCGCCACGGCGTGGCCGCGATCCATGGGCAGGTAGACCGGGTTGGGCGCTTCGTAAATTACCGTGATTTTCTGCTCGTCAACGCCCAGGAGATTGACGATGTCGCGGCGTGTGCTGTTGGAAACGGCGATGATGTGATCGGCGCGTTTGACCGCGTCTTCGATCTGGCCGTAGTAGCGGGCGCTGGCTTTGGTCAGGAAATGGGGGTAGTGGAGGAACGCCAGGTCATGAATGGTGATGACCGATTTGCAGCCGCGCGGTTTCCACTGGGGCGGGATGAAGTCGGTGCTGTGGAGAATATCCAAATCCAAACGTGACCACAGCATTTCCAAGCCCAGCAGGTAGATCTCAAGCCGGTTATGGCTGGGTGTCCAGACGGCGTGCTGTTGAAAGTTGGCCTGACGCGCGAACTCGGTTTGATCTTTGCGATGCTTGAAAATGTGAAAGTCGTCGGTTTGATCGAGCGCCGCCAGGGCCTCGATCAAACGCCACGTGTACTGGCCGATGCCAGCGCGGGTGTAGTAGGCGATGCGTGCATCAATTCCGATGCGCATAGAGACGTTGTTTCTCCAATGGGATGCACAGGATCTGGAGGTTGGGACAGGTCAACATCTTACCATCAGGTGTAGACTCCGTCAAATGATACAACAGCAGCTCCAAAATGTAGTCAGGTTGTTGACCACAGAAATCACAAAGAACGCAGAGAAGTTGCCGATTTGCCTCTGATCGGTCGTTTCTTTGCGTTCACCCACCCCCGCCTGTGTTCTTTAGTGGTTGAATGTGCGCCACATCTGGAATTCCTGGTGCAGGCCTGGGAAGTCTTGCGCCGTCGCGGACTCATGCTATAATGGGCGCGGACATACTGCCACCGAGAATAGTCGAAAAAGAGGGTTCATGGATACAACACAACTGGCGCAGATGGTCTCCTGGTTGGATGAAGAACATCGGCGAGACCGCGGCGAGGTCGCCAAGCTGCAGCAGCGTATAGAGAGCCTGAATGTCGAGATGCTAGAGCAGGCGCGCCGCATCCAGGAGATGGAGGGGCGCCTGGTCAGCACCCAGTCGCAGCTCGTGCGCTTTTCCCAGGTGGACGAGGCGCTGCAGCAGTTGAAGAACGAGGTTGTGCTGATGCTGCAGAAGCGCGAGGAGCAGATGGATGCCGATGCGCGCGAACGCGAGCGTCTGCGCGGGACCGACCGCGAGACCCTGTCCCGTGGGTTGAATGAGGTGCGCAAGGAATTGAACCGCTTTGGCCGCATCGAGGAAGAGTTGGCCTTGCGACGCTCTGAAGATCAGCGCCTGAGTGAGCTGGTGCTGACGCTGCGCCAAAGCGTCGCTTCGCTAAACAAGGAGATAGATGAACGCACCCGCAGTCTGCCATACCTGGCCGAGCAGCGTGTGCAGGATAATAAGCGCATCGTGCAGCTGCAGCAGGAAACGGTTGACCTGTTCAAGCGGATTGAAGAACAGGCGGGCAAGGTGCCGCTGCTGCAGGAGAAGCTGCAGAAGCTGGAGCGGACGGTCGTCACCATTCAGCCGATTCCACAGGACATCAAGCGCGAGCAGCAGCAGTTCATCGAGCAGATGCGGGTGGCGGATGTCGAACGGCAGCGCGAAGTGACCAAATGGCAGGATGAATTTACGGCACAGCGCGACGTGATTGCCCGCCAGCGCGAGGCGATGCTGGCCTTTGCGGAACAACTGGAAGTGAGTAAGCGCGCCGTCTCCACCATCGAGGGCTTCCAAGACACGATTCGGCGTGAAATGAACCAGGTAGCAGAGCTGGAGCGCATGAGCGAAGAACGTCAGCGCAAGGAGATGGAAACCTGGCAAGCGGAGAACGAGAAGCGTTGGAAGCGCCAGATTCTGCAGTGGGAGCATGAGGTGCAGGAACAGGACAAGATCAATCGCCAGTTGGCCGCGCGCTTCCCTCCCCTCGAAGAGCGTCAACGTGTGTACGACGCACAAATTCAACACCTGTGGCGCTTGCACGAAACCGAAGGCCTGGCGCGCCTGGCTGAAGGCCAGCGCTGGCTCGGTCAACTCGAAGAGGCGCTAAAGGCGCGCGTTTCGACGTATGGGGAGTGAGCGGGGGATAGAGATTAGAGAACCGAAACCGTGTAAGGATGTGCCATCGTGAGAGTCATTGGAACGGCCGGCCATGTGGATCATGGCAAATCCACCCTGGTGATGACCCTGACCGGCATAGACCCTGACCGGCTCAAGGAAGAAAAAGCGCGCGAGATGACGATTGACCTGGGCTTCGCGTGGATGACGCTGCCCGCGGTCAACGGACAGACCGACGGCTCGACTGAGCTTGCCGAAGTCCGCGTGGGGATCGTGGATGTGCCGGGTCACATTGACTTCATCAAGAATATGCTGGCCGGCGTGGGCGGCATTGACGCCGCGCTGCTGGTGGTGGCGGCCGATGAAGGGGTCATGCCCCAGACGCGTGAGCATGTGGCGATTTTGGATCTGCTGCAGATTCCCACCAGCGTCGTCGCCGTAACCAAGATTGATATGATCGAAGACCCGGACTGGCTTGAGTTGGTGCAGGAAGAAATCGGCGATCTGCTGGAGCCAACCGGCCTGGCTGGTGCGCCCATGGTTTTGGTATCCGCGCGCAAGCGCATCGGCCTGGAAGACCTGGCGCGCACCCTGGCCCGCCAGTTGGCGCAGGCGCCGGCGCGGCCTGATCGAGGCCGTGCGCGGCTGGCTGTAGATCGGTCGTTCAGCATCGCCGGCTTCGGCACGGTGGTCACGGGCACGCTGCTCGACGGCGCACTGCGCGTCGGCGATGACGTCGAGATTCTGCCGGCTGGCCTCACGAGCCGCGTACGCGGGCTGCAGACCCACAAAGAAAAGGTCGAGATCGCGCCGCCCGGCAGCCGCGTGGCTGTCAACCTGATCGGCGTACGGCCCGACGAAGTCCCGCGCGGCCAGGTTGTCTGCCTGCCGGGCACGCTGAGCAGCAGCATTCTGCTCGATGGACGCGTGCGGCTGTTACCTGGGGCGGCGCCCCTCAAACACAATCAGTTGGTGGATGTTTTCAGCGGCGCGGCCGAGGTGCCGGCCTACGTGCGCCTACTGGATGCGGAGATTTTGCAGCCGGGCGGCCAGGGCTGGGTGCAGTTTCGCCTGCAACGGCCGCTGGCCCTGGCGCGCGGCGATCATTTCATCATCCGTCAGCCATCCCCCAGTCACACCCTGGGCGGCGGACTGGTGGTTGATCCGCGCCCCGCGCGGCGCTGGCGCCGTTTTCGGCCGGAAACGATCAGCCGCCTGGAAACCCTGTCGCACGGGACGCCGGCCGAAATCTGGCTGCAGGCGTTGAGCAAAGACGAGCCCGCGCTGGTGCGCACGGTGCATGAGCGCAGCGGACTGGCTGACAGCCTGGCCCAGGCGGCGTTGCACGAAGCATGGCGGGCCGGCGATGTCATCCTGCTGGGCGGCGCGACCGAACCCGCGCTGGAGACGCTGGTCATCTCACGCAGCGGCTGGAGTCAGGTCCGCGCGCGGCTGGCCGCGATTCTGGACGAATATCATCGCGGCTATCCGCTGCGCGGCGGGATGCCCAAAGGGGAGTTGAAATCGCGCGTGGATCAAGGACGCGCCGCGCCGTTGGCGCCGCGGGCCTTCAACGACCTGTTGGGCTACGCCGAGGGCGTGGGGCTGCTGCAGGTGAGTGAGGCGGCCGTGCGGCGGGCCGACCACGCGGTGACTTTCAACGCCAGCCAGCAGGCGTTGGTCAAGCGCCAACTGGCCGCGTTTCGCCAGCAGCCGTACACGCCGCCCGGTCTGACCGAGGTGCGCGCGGCGTTGGGCGATGAACTGCTGGCCGCGCTGCTGGAGCAGGGGCAGTTGGTCAAGCTGAACGAGGATGTGGCCTTCAGCGCCGCGACCTACCAGGAACTGCTGGCCGCGGTCAGGGAGATCATTCAGCAGGAGGGCAGCGTCACCGTCGCGCAGGTGCGCGACCGCTTCAACACCAGCCGCAAATACGCCCTGGCGCTGCTGGAATACCTGGACAGCATCCGCGTGACCCGCCGCGTGGGGGATGCGCGGGTGTTGCGGTGAGTGATATCTACGAGGGTGTCGGTTTTGAAGTTGTTGCGCCGTACACGTTGCGCATCGCATTTGATGACGACAGTGTCCAGACCATTGACTTTTGGCCGTTACTGCGGGGAGAACTGTATGGTCCTCTGCGTGACCTGAGCCTGTTCAATCAAGTCCGCCTGGACGTCGAAGCCGGCACCTTGGTCTGGCCGAACGAGGCCGATTTCGACCCCGCCACCCTGCACGACTGGGTTGAGGTGAGAGATGCCATGATCGAGATGGCGCAGTCATGGCCTGTGGTACAGAACCAACTCGAATCACAGCCTGAGGCGGTGCCTGCCTGAAACGATCACGGCCTTTTTCTTTTTGCTTCGGCCAAATGAAACCCTGGACGGGTTGCGAGCGGCCAGCCGAGTGCAGGATGTGCGGGTGCTGCGCTGGGCGTGGTGCGTCAGAAGCCCGGCTTCTCCAGGAAGTCGGGCTTCTGATTTTTTACGCCGACATGTCGCCGCTCTGGCTGTCGGACGCGTACTCTTTGGAGTGCGGCGACACGTCGCCGCACTCCAAAGTCAGAAGTCATCGGGTACCACCACGCGATCGGTCTTCAGTCGGCGCACGGTTTCCACAAAGCTGCCTGGAGCATGCTCGATAAACCATCCCGCTGAGCACCAGGGATAGTCGGTCGCTCTACGCACCAAGCCATGCTTCACTGGGTTCCCGTGCACATAGGCCAGCCTCGCCAGATAGGATCGCTCGTAGGTAATCAGGCTATCCCAATACTGGAACCACACCTTACGTCCAGGTGTGCCGTCAAGGACGTTGAGTGCCTTGGCGGTCAACATGTGCAGCTTACCGATCAGTCTGCGCAACGTGCGGGGGTCATCCGGCGAACGTCCGACAAAATGATAGTGATTCACCAGAATAGCCCACGCCTCCAACGACCAACCGAATTCGGTCGCAACCTGGAACAGACAATTCTGAACGAGATCGAGCCTGGCTGGCGTATTCAACAGTCGAACCTTTTTGTACGTAGAAGCGGTAACCATGTAGATGCCAGGCGTGAATAGCCAATGCGGAGGCGCGTGGGGCCAAGAACTAATCACGGCATATTCTTTGGAGTGCGGCGACGCGTCACCGCTCTGCCTATCGGACGCGTGCTCTTTGGATTGCGGCGACGCGTCGCCGCTTTGTACACGGCGTGTGTGCGGCGAGGCGTCGCCGCACTGGCTATCGGACGACTGCTCTTTGGATTGCGGCGACGCGTCACCGCTCTGGCTGTCGGACGCGTGCCCTTTGGATTGCGGCGACAGGTCGCCGCTTTGTGCACGGCGTGTGTGCGGCAACGCGTCGTCGCACTCCAGATGTTCGTTGGCGGACTCCAAAACTATCATCCTGTCACCTCCCTCAGAAACCGCTACATCTCCTCTTCCCGCAGAGGGCAATGGAACCCGCGCAGCAGGTCAGCGATGAGTTGCTCGCAGTTGGTCTGATCGCGGCGACTAGCCCCACGAAGAACCCACGGTATCGGGCTCACGATCATGCGATGGGCATGGTATACAGGACAAACGACTTGAATGTAGTTTTTTAGCGGAAACGAGGAATTCAGAAGGAAAATGGGCCTGATCCTGATGCGGCTGGTGCTGCACCCGGCCGGCTACCACGAATAGGCCAGGTCTGGCGAAGCCGCGCTTCGTCAGACCTGGCGAAAGACCAGCGCAATCAGGTAAGACGGATTGGCCGCAGTCACTGTCCGGCGCCTATTGCGGTTTGATGCCCAGCAGCAAGTCCATCACGTCGAAGGCCGCAAATCCTGCGGGATACCACTCCGGGTCCGGTTTGAGCCAGTTGTCCATGGCGATTACAGCCAAGCCGTCATCGGGAGCGAGCTGGATGTGAGTATTGACGCCATCGCCGGCGCCTGCATGGCCCGCCAGGCGGTGGCCGGCTTTCTCGCCGACGTACCATCCCAGCCCATACTCTCCAACATAGGGTCCATACCAGGGACCGAGAGCATCCATCCAGGGGGTGCTGGCAACCGATGTCCACATGGCGTCGATGCTCTCAGACTGCAGCAAACGCCTGCCATTCATCGTGCCCTCGTTAAGGATGAACCGGGCCCACTTGGTCATGTCGTCACAGTTCGACCAGAGGCCGCAGGTCGGGGCGTCACGGGGATCACACGCGATCTCGATCGCAGCGGCCTTGCCATCGTCGCCGGTAATGTACCCGGTCACGCGCAAGTTAGGATCGACCTCCTCCGGCACAAAGGTGGAATTCGCCATGCCAAGCGGCTCCAGCCAGCGCTGGTGCATGTAGCTCTCGAACGGCTGGCCAATCACCTTGACGATGATGTCGCCCAGCATCGAATATCCCCAACCGCTGTAGTTGTACTGCTCGCCGGGCGCGGACAACAACTGCTGATCGCTCAGGCTGCGCACGGCTTGTTCGAGCGGATCAATCGCCGGGTCGAGCGGGGCATCCCAAGGGATCGGGGCTTCAGGCAGGCCGGACATATGGCTGAGCAGCATGCGCACCGTGATATCCTTGTAGCGCGGGTCGGCCATGGTGAAGTACGGCAGATAGGCAGTAACCAGCTTGTCGAGGTCAATCTTGCCTGGCTCCACCAACTGCATAATGGCCATAGCGGTCATGGACTTGGAGATGGAAGCCTGGTTGAACACCGAACGCGGGGTCATGGGACGGTCGCTTGCCACGTCGGCCAATCCAAAGCCCTTGCTGTAGGCAACCTGCCCTCCCTTGACGATGCAAAGCTCGAAGCCGGGCACCGGGTAGTCTGTCACCGCCTGGTTGACAATTGTTTCGATCTTGGCCACGGTGGCGTCGTCAAGCACCGCTTTTTCTACTTGGGCAAGGAACTTCGTGACGTGCTCCAGGACAAGGTTTGTTTGCAGGAAGGTTGTGCCGTGGTCGTAGCCTGGCAGCGATGCAAATGTGGCGTTTGGCAGCTTGTTGGTCGCAGCCTTCAATGCAGTATTGTCTTCATCGTACGCGCCGGCCAATAATAGGATGGGCATCGTCATATCCGGTAAATCAGGGGCGAAGTTTTCGGCGCTAAAGGATTGAATGTCAGCGATTGCGGCCTCAAAATCGGTGGCAGCATAAAGGGCATAGGTTTTGGCCTCCGAGAAACCGTAAGAGCCAGAAAAATCTGCTACCTCGCGTCCATATTTTTCAGGAGTGAGCGTGCGATAACGCGCAATATCGGCGCTGGGATCGAAATCCTCAGGGGCTTCGCCGCCGATGATCAGTGACGAAAGACGATCAGGGAAATACTTGGCTAGAGCCCAACCCACCGTACCGCCCATGGAGTAGCCAAAGTAATGCACCTTGTCAACGCCCAGCTCGTCGAGCACAGCAACGATGTCGGCGGCCTGTTTTTCCAGGACATAGGCAGCTGGATCGTGGGGCTTATCGCTCTGGCCATGACCACGGGCATCGATGAGGATGAGGCGATAGTTCGCTTTGAGTGCGTCGGCATAGCCGAAAACCCGCCAATCTTCGAGGCTGCCGGTAAACCAATGCACCAGGACCAAGGGCGGGCCCTTGCCCTCGACCTCATAGTGAATCCTCACGCCATCGTTTTTCACGAAGCCGGAGAGCACGTCAGATGGCTTTTCCTCCGAACCTGGCGATGTTGGTGTCACAGGTGGCGCCTGAACGGTTGCGGTGGAAACCACGCTGACGGTAGGTTCAAGTGTCGCCGTCGGTGGTACTGGCGTGGCCGTGGGCGGGACCGGTGTCGCCGTCGGCGCAGCGGCCGGGGCGGCGCAGGCGGCGAGCAATGCTGCCAGCACCAGAATGACAAAACTGCGATTAAAATGTAACATCGTTGGCACTCCTTCCAGTTGTCATGGATCGAAATTGCATATCGGTTGGGTGATCCGCCCCGGATCGCCCAACCGATCGCCTGGGCATCTATTTGTTGATGCCCAGCAAGGCATAAGCCACATCAGCCGCTGCCATCCAGGCCGGGTAGTTTGAGTCGGTGCCCCAGTTGGCTAACACCGTCACGCCCAGGTTGTCGTCGGGCGCAAGCTGGAAGCCGGTGGTCTGGCCCGAACCCCCGCCGGGATGGCCGGCCAGAAAATGGCCGCCGTCTTTCGCCACACTCCAGCCTAACCCATATTGCCCGGCCCACGCACCGAAGATCTCGTCGAGACCGGTCGGCGCCTCTACCTTCCAGAGGGTATCGTAGGTCTCAGGCTTGAGGATGCGCGCGCTGTCCAATTCGCCCCGATTCAGGTTAACCCGCATCCAACGCGTCATGTCCTCGCAAGTGGAATAGAGGCCGCCTGCCGGTAGGTCTATGCCCTTGGTGTGGGTCGCTGGCATCGCCTTCACGACCGCGTCTTCACCGGTTGTATGTTCACCGACCAAGGCATCGGGCGGGATCGCCGCCGCATCGAAGGTCGAGTGGTTCATCTTGAGCGGCTTCAGGATGTTCTGGACGACATACTGGTCATAGGGCAGGCCTGATACCTTGCCGATGAGGTCGCCCAAGATGCTAAAGTTGACCGAGGCATACTGCCATGTTTCGCCGGGCGCCGCTGTCAGCGTGTCGTCGCTCAGGGACCGCACGTACCACTCAAGCGCTGCGTCCACTGCGGTTGGCTCCACACTTCCCGGCGGTGTTGCCGTGACTGCTTCGTCGGTCAAGCCCGATGTGTGCGAAGCGAGCATGCGCACGGTAACGTCCTTGTAACGCGGGTCGGCCATCTCGAAGTAGGGGAGATAGGCCGTGACCGGCTTGTCCAGATCTACCTTGCCTTGCTCGACGAGTTGCATCAAGGCAACGCCGGTGAAGGACTTGGTAGTGGAGGCAATGGCGAAGACCGATTGGGGTGTCACCGGCCGATCACTTCCCAACTTGGCCACGCCGAAGCCCTTGCTGTAGACCTCACTGCCATCCTTGACGACGCACATGGCGTAGCCGGGGACCTTATTCTCCTGCATCGTCTGTTTTACCAGCGCCTCGATCTTGGCCAGGGTAGTGGCGTCCAGTGAGACCGGTGTCGACGCAGGCGGAACAGGTGTGGCCGTCGGCGGCGCCGGTGTGGCCGTCGGCGGCGCCGGTGTGGCCGTCGGCGGCGCCGGTGTGGCCGTCGGCGGCGCCGGTGTGGCCGTCGGCGGCGCCGGTGTGGCCGTCGGCGGCGCCGGTGTGGCCGTCGGCGCCGCGGCCGGGGCGGCACACGCGACCAGCAGCGCGGCTAGTAAGAGAATCGAGAGAACACATGAGCGATGAATGGGCGACATGGTACTTTCTCCTATACGAGACAACTTCGAGCCTAAACTTAGGCGGCTTCAAGGACACGTTTGGGCCGCGTTCATTCATCTTCCATATTAGCACATCATCGCGCGCAAATCGCGCGCAAAACGTCCGGACAAAGCACGAATATTGTGGTAAAATACAAGTGGTTCTTGCACAACCTGGTTTTGCTGTGCGGTTTTGAGGAGGGAGCCCGATGGCCCATCTCGACCTGACCCTGTTCGGTCCTTTTCAGCTGGCCCTCGATCACCAGGTGATCGAACGTTTGGAATCCAACAAGGTGCGCGCCCTGCTGGCCTTCCTCGCCGTGGAGCACCACCGTCCCCACCCGCGCGAGGCGCTGGCCGAGCTGCTGTGGCCGGGACATTCCATCGAAGCCGCGCGCGGTAATTTCCGCCGCGTGCTCGCCAACCTGCGCGCGGTGCTCAACGACCAGACCAGCCGCCCTCCCTTTCTCCTCATCACCCGCGAAGCCTTGCAGTTCAACCTGGCCGCGGATGTGACCATAGATGCCGTGCGCTTTCTGGCGCTGGCGCAAACGCCGGAATCGCAGCCGGGGTGGGCGCCCACCCTGGAACAGGCGCTGGCGCTCTACCGCGGCCCCTTCCTGGAAGGGTTCCACGCCGACGATTGCCAGGAGTTCGAGCAATGGATCACGGCCGCACGCAGCGAGTTGGAGCAGCTCGCCGCCCACGCGCTCTATCGGCTGGCGCAGCATGACCACGTCCAAGGGGATCTGGCGCGCGCGCGGCCGCGCTACCGGCGCTCCCTGGCGCTCAATCCGTACGACGAAGCCGCGCAGCGCGGGCTGATGCTGGCGCTGGTGGACAGCGATCAGCATGGCGCCGCGCTCGCGCACTATGCCGCGTATCGGCGTGATCTGCAGCAGGAGTTGGGGGCAGAGCCAGAAACGCAGACCGCGGCGCTTGCCGCCGCCATTCAGCAGGGACGACTAGCCGTGGCCGCGGCGGCCAAACCGGTTCGCACGGCCGCACCAACCACAGCCGCCTGGTCGGCGGTCGGAACGCACAATGCTCACCCCTTTGTCGGCCGCGAACAGGAGCTGGCCGCGCTGCACGTTGGCGCCGGGCAGGCGGCGCTGGGGCGCGGCAGCGTCGTTCTGGTGACGGGCGAGGCCGGCAGCGGCAAGACACATCTACTGCAGGAGATGGCGCGACAGCTCGGCCGCGCCAGTCCACCCTGGCTGGTCGTGCATGGCACCTGCACGGCGCTGCTCGGGATCGGCGACCTCTACCAGCCCGTGGTGGATGGCTTACGCCTGTGCGCGGAGCGAGAAACGGGCACGCCTAACGCCCACGCACCTTCGCCCAACCATTCGGCGAAGGCGCTGCCGGCTGGCGTCGAAGTCGTCCGTCTGCTGCGGGAGCAAGCGCCGGACTGGGCGCGCCTGGTTTTGGCTGGCGCAGGCGCCAATGCGGACGCGCAGCAAGCCGGCCGGCCGGCGCTGCCGCCCCTATCACAGACGGCATTGTTCGACCAGCTGGCGCGTTTCTTCGAACAGGCGACGCGGCTGCGGCCGCTGCTGCTGGCGCTGGACAATCTGCATTGGGCCGACGACGGCACCGTCGCCTTGCTCTTCCACCTGGCGCAGGCCCTGGCCCGCAGCCGGGTGCTGATCGTTGGCGCTTACCGGCCAGGCGCGCTCGCGCTGGCCCAGGCTGAGCGCGGCCATCCCCTGCGCATTATCATCCACACGCTGCGCCATCAGGCCGGCGCGACGACGATTGACCTGGATCAGAGCGACGGTCGCGGCTTCGTGGACGCGCTGCTCGACCGCGAGCCTAACCATCTGCAAGCGCCCTTTCGGGAGACTCTCTATCGCCATACGGAGGGCCACGCCCTGTTTACCGTGGAACTGCTGCACACGCTGGCCGCGGATGGGTGGCTCAGCCAGGACCCGGAGGGACGTTGGGTAGATCGCGGCGCGCTGAACTGGGACGCGCTGCCACCGCGCGTCGAGGCGCTGATCCGAGAGGGCGTTGACCGCGTGCCGCCGGCCGACCGCCGCCTGTTGAACGCCGCGTGTGTGCAGGGCGACGAGTTCCGCAGTGAGGTTGTCGCCGTGCTGGTGGGCGAGGATGAGCCAACGGTCGTCGCGCAGCTGAGCGGCGATTTGGCGAGCGCCCATCGCCTGGTACTTCCCGGCGGCGTACTGCCCCGCGCGGGGATACCCGGCGCGGTCTATCACTTTCGCCATCATCTGTTTCAAGCCTATTTGTACGGCGCGCTGGACGCGGTGCAGCGCAGCCGCCTGCATCGAGCCGTCGGACTGGAGATGGAGCGTCTCTTTGCCCAGCACGGCGCGGAGGCTGGCGTCACTCTGCAAGCCTTGGCCTGGCACTACGAGCGCGCGGGCGAGCGGATCAAGGCGCTGGGTTATCTGCACACCGCCAGTGAGCAGGCGCTGGCCTGGCACGCGCACGCCGAAGCCATTGGCTATCTGACGCAGGCGCTGGCCCTGGCGTCGCCGGCGCAGCCTGCGCTGCAGTTCGAACTGCTTGCGGCGCGGGAGCACGCGCACAGCCAACGCCGCGATCTCCAGGCCCAGGCGGCCGACATTGCCGAATTGGAACGACTGGCGGAGCTGACGCATGACTCACGCCAGCGCTTAGTCGCGGCTCTGCGCCGGGCGACCCTGGCCGAGCAAACCACGCACTACGCAGAAGCCATTGTCGCGGCCCACGCGGCGCTGGCGCTGGCCGCGGCGCAGCACGACCCTGCCGCGGAGATCGAGGCCCAGCGCATTGCCGGCCGCAGCCACTGGTGGCGCGGCGAGCTTGATCTGGCGCGGCGCTACTATGTCCATGCGCTGCGCAAGGCGCGTGCGCTGCCCGCGCCCGATGCCGTCGCCGACTGCCTGCTGCACCTGGGCGTCGCCTGCTGGTCTGTGGATGATCTGGCTGGCGCGGCCGCGGCCTTTGGCGAGGTGCGGGACAGCGACCTGGGTCGCGAGTCGCCGTTCGTGCGCGCCGTGGCGCTGATGGGGCTGGGGATGGTGGCCTGTGCACGGGGAGACTATTCCGAGGCTGAGGGCAGGCTCGACGCCGCGCTGACCGCAGCCCGCGACCTGCGCCATCCCTGGCTGGAAGGACAGGTGCTGCTGAACCAGCTGGCGCTCTACCGGTTGTCGGCAAACGCTGACCGTTTCCTGGCGATCTACGCGCACTTTGTGCCGACCTGCCAGACCATCAACGACCGCTGGACCGCCGCGGCCGGCCAGGTGGAGGCGGCTGAGCTGTTCGTGCGGCTCGGCGCCTGGGCGCGGGCCAAGCGTCTGATCGAGGCCGCGACCGTCGCGGCCGACGCGTTAGCCGCGGCGCTGCTCAAGGCGCGGCTCCTGCTGGCTGCCGCGCGGCTGCACCTGGATGGCGGTGAGCCTGGATACGCCGACGCGGCCGCGCAGGCGCTGCCCATCGCCGCCAGGCTGGGCGTCCCGCATCTGCTGGCCGAAGCATGGCTGCTGACCGGCCTGCTGCGCCAACGGCAGGGCCAATGGGCGGAAGCCGCGGATGCCTTGCGCCAGGCGCGCGCGTCCGCCCAGGGCGAGGTTGCGGCGCGGCTGCTGCCCGAAATCGTGGGCGCGCAGGCGCACCTGGCGTTGGAGAGGGGCGAGACCCGCGAGGCTTTGGCATGCGTCGAAGAGCTGTTGGCTGGCGCGCCTGTCCCCTTGATTGACCAGGCGACCGATCCAGGCTCGCTCTATTGGATCTGTTACACCGTTTTGGACGCCGCCGGGGAGCCGTGGGCGGAACAACTGCTGGCGCGCGGTGGTCGCTGGCTGCGCCAGCAAGCCGACCTGATCGAGGATGCTGAGTTGCGGCGATCGTTCTGTGAGAACATCCCGCGCCACCGGGAGTTATGGGCGTTGGGCGCGAGCCTCACCTCAACCCCCGGCCCCTTCTCCTCTCCGCATAACGGAGAGGAGAAGGCTTTCGGGGGTAGGTTTTTCATGGCGGCACCTCCGGACAGGGTGCCAGTACAGCTTGTGTCGGTGAAAGTGGCGCCGGCCACGGTTCCGGTAAAAGTTGTCGTGGCAGGTGAAGTGCTTGGCGTGCGATGGCCTCGACCAAGAGCCAGAGGCGACCCAAGCGGTGGAGGCGGATACGACGCACAGGTTTGTGGTCAAGCAAGGCCTGCAGGTCGGGCAGGTCTGGGTCGTCAAGGTTGGTCCGGCATTCGAGCTCGGTGCCAACACTGACCATCCAAAGGGTGGCGACCGCCAGGGCGAGCCAGAGGCGTGCGGCACGCTCGGGATGGTGCATGCGGGTCAACTGCCATTGCCAGCCGCCGCGCTTGTTGCACTTGAAGCCTTGCTCACACCAGGAGCGCAGGCCATACCAGGTAACGGACGACTGGGTCGGTGAGAGATCGGTGAGAACAAACCAGGGGTCCTCGTTGGCTTCGCTCCACCAGGCAAGCAGCGTACATTCCAGGCGGCTGGCGGGATGTTTGAAGCAACTACCGCGGCCCTGCCACTGGTGGCCGACAGTACCAATCAAGTCTTTGAGCCAGTACCAGTGCGCACGGCCTTGGGGCCGAAACTTCGAGCCATTGTTGATGCGCAGGAAGGGATGCCAGTGCAGTCGTACAATCCGACGATAGAGCCAGCCCGCATACAAGCCCCGATCCGCCAGGACAATCACCGTCCACTCTGGGGGCACGGCCGGGCGCAACAAGCGCAGCAGGCGCAGCCATTCCTTGCGCCATGCGCCTTTGGCGCCAGCCGGCAAGACCGTCCAGGCCACAGGAATCCCACACCCGCGGTAGACCACGCTCACGGCCAGAACCACAAATCGATCCCCCAGGCTCGTGGCATCCAGGGTCAAGGCCAACTGCGTGCCCACCCACAAGCGGATGATCCACTGCAGCAGCGCCAACTGGCAGGTGCTGAGGACCAGTTCTTGCCGCTGCTTCCCGCCCTTGTCTTTGGCATCCAGGCACCATTCATACAGCCGTTGCTCCACCGTGGCCACTTTCTGTCCGCTCAGCAGACCGAGAAAGGTTGCCACCGTGTAGCGCCCACAACTGCCCGTCATCGCGATCCCAAAACTCCACCACGCCAGCACCCGGGCCTGACTTACTGATAACTGAGGCAGATTACTTGACACGCATGTCGTCCACTGCAACAATGATTCTGAGCGAGACATCTGTGACCTCCAGTATGATAGGTTGTTTGGTAAACTCTATCTTACACGAAGTCACGCTGTTTCGCTCACTCTTCTCAAAAAAACCTACCCCCGAAAGAGAGGAGAAGGGGGGATGAAGCGAGGTCATGGCGCCGTGACGTTAGCCCTCGGCGGCGCGCTCGGCTACAAGCTCGGCCACGGCATCGCGCTCGGGTGAGAAACGCCGTCCCGCGCCCAGAAGACGTCGCGCCAGCTCGCCCCGGTCAGGAATGGTCTGAATTGGCAACATCACTGCGCTCTTTGTGCTCTTTGTGATCTTTGCGGTCAAGGAATTTTCTTCTACTGGAATCCCTGCAACCACGGCAAAGCCCAACCTTCGTGGGCTGCGCCCCCAAACTAAAACACACACAACCTTTGGCCGATTTCCAGGGCAAACCTGGCCTGGCAAAACGGGAAATTCTGCGCTCGACTCTCAGGCAATGGCGGTAAACGCTGTTCGCGAGTGATGCCGCTATCCTCATGGGATGGGGGCGCGTGTCCCGTAGGGACACCTGGCCTTAGCCATGATTGCGCCATCCGTGTCCGTCCCGTAGGGACGGTTGAACTCCTCCCCCATGGTCGCGGTATCGCCGCGGGATACACGGGGAAACCCTCATTCAATCGTCCCTACGGGACGACCGGCGCGGGGGCGTTGCCGGTCTCAAGTCAAGGCGTCCCTACGGGACGGTGGCATTCCACGCCAAGGGCCGCACCGGCGACCTGGCGCTTGCTTGCAAACCCCGGAGTCGCTGCAACGATTGCCTAGTCCACGTCATGGGCTACACCTCGACTTTGAAATGCACCCTGCGCGACGCCACCTCTGGAATGCCCGGGGTTGCGGGCCGCCGTTTGCTATTTCTGCGCTGCCGTTCTATGATAACGGCGATGTCCTTTTCCCATCTCGAAGTCCACTCCCATTTTACCCTGCTCGGCGCAACGCCCTCGGTGGCCGCGCTCGTCGGCCGCGCGACCGCGGACGGCCTGACGCACCTGGCGTTGACCGATACGAACGCGCTCTACGGCGCAGTTGCGTTTGGCCGCGCCTGCCGCGCCGCGGGCATCCAGCCCATCATCGGCATGACGGTTACGACGGCCGACCCGGCCTTCCCCGCGCCGGCCGGCGACGCGGCGGGCAAGCTCGTCCTGCTTGCCGCCGACGCAAACGGCTACCGTTCGCTCTGCCGCCTGTCGTCGTTGATCCAGGGCAGCCCGCAGCGGGAGGCGCTGGCCGCGCGCGGCCTGGACGGGGACGCGTTGGCCGCGCACCGCACGGGGCTGATCTGCCTCAGCGGCGGGCAGGAGGGGTGGATCGAGCGTTTCTTGCGCGCGGGCGACGCGGCCGCGGCGCAGCGTTACGCCGAGCAGTTGGCGGGCATCTATGGGCGCAATTTCTACCTGGCCCTGGAACTGCACACCCCAGGCGATGAGGCCGTCGCCGACGCGGTCATGGCCCTGGGCCGGCGGCTGGGGCTGGCCGCGGCCGCGGTGCAGCCGATCTTCTGCCTGACGCCCGCGGACGCGCCCCGGCTGCGCCTGCTGGCCGCGATCCGCGCCAATGCGCGGCTGGGCGAGGACGCAGGCGATGACGAGATGAGCGATCCCGCCGATCTCGACGATGATGCGCCCGACGACGAAACGCGCTACGTGACCCGACCACACACGCGTCACGCCGAAGCGACGCCCCCGCCGCGCGCGCCGGCCGGTCCTTTTTCTCAAAACACTCCCCTGCACTGGCTCAGCCCGACCCAGGTCGCCGGTCGTTTTGCGCGCTTTCCGCAGGCCGTGGCGCAGAGCGGCGAGATCGCGGCGCGCTGCGGCGACTGCCTGCCCGACGGCCGGCCGATCTGGCCCAGCCTGGCGCTGCCGCCTGGGCAGACGCCGGACGCGGCGCTCGCCGCCCGCGCGCAGGCTGGCCTCGACCGCAGCTATCCTGTTGGCACGCCGCGCCGCGGCCAGGCCCAGGATCGCCTGGCCGCGGAACTGCGCGCGATCAGCGGGCACGGCTTCGCGCCGCTCTTCCTGGTAGTGGCCGATATCGTGCGCTTTGCGCGCGAGCATGAGATTCCGGTCAGCACCCGCGGCAGCGTCGCCAACTCGCTGGTCGCGTTTTGCACCGGCATCACCACGGTGGACCCCATCGAGCATGGGCTGCTCTTCGAGCGTTTTCTGAATCCGGCGCGCACCAATCCGCCCGACATTGACCTCGATTTTTGCAGCCGTCGCCGCGACGAGGTGCTGCGCTATGTGCGCGACGCGTACGGCGCGGACCGCGTCGCGCTGATTGGCACGGTCAGCACCATGCAGCCGCAGTCGGCCGTGCGCGAAACCGGCAAGGCATACGGGCTGCCGGTTAGCCAGGTCAATCGCCTGGTGGGCATGCTGCCGCGCCGCTGGCATCCCGACCCGCGGCGTCGCGATCAGCGCACGCAAGATGATGTGCTGGCTGCGTTGACCGATCCGCTGGAGCGCGAGACCGTACGCATGGCCTACACCCTGGTGGGCCAGCCCGACCATCTGAGCGTGCACCCCGGCGGCGTGGTGATCACGCCCGGGCCGCTGACCGACGTTGCGCCGGTGCAGTGGGCGCCTAAGGGTTTTCTGATCACGCAGTTCGAGCACCGCGATGTGGAGACGCTGGGGCTGCAGAAGATGGACCTGCTGGGCATCCGCGCGCTGACCGTGCTCGCCGACGCTGCGGCCTGGGTGCACGAGGGCCACGATCCGGCCTTTCGCCTGGCCGACATTCCGCTGGACGACGCGGCCACGGCCGATCTGCTGGCGCGCGGGGAGACGATTGGCGTTTTCCAGTGCGAATCGGACGGCGCGCAGCGCACGCTGCGTAAGCTCAAGGCCCGCGGCGTGCGCGACCTGGCGATTGCCAATGCCTTTTTCAAGCCTGGCCCGGCGATGGGCGGCATGGCCGGCGCGTTCGTGCGCCGTTACCGCGGCGAGCAGACCGTGACTTATCTGCACCCGGCGCTTGAACCGATCCTCGGCCCGACCCAGGGCGTGCTGATCTTCCAGGAACAGATCTTGCGCCTGGCGCGAGAAATTGCGGGGTTGACGTGGGCGCAGGCCGATCAACTGCGCCGCGGCATGAGCCACTTTGGCGCGCAGGAGATGGAGGCGCTGGCTGAGCAGTTCATTGCCGGCTGCCAGCGGCCGCCGCCGGCCGGCCCCGGCTTCGCCCTGGCGCAAGCCAAGACGCTCTGGGAGCAGGTGATGCCGTTCGCCGGCTATGGCTTCAACCAGGGGCACGCGACCGCGTATGCAGATGTCAGTTTTCGCTCCGCCTACCTCAAGACGCACTACCCGGCGCAGTTTCTGTGCGCGCGGCTGGCCGACTACGGCGGCTTCCATCACCCCGCGATCTACATGGCGGAGGCGGTGCGCCTGGGGTTGACGGTGCGGCCGCCGCACATCAACTTCAGCGCCGAGTCGTTCAGCCTGGCGGAGGGACGATCGGGGCCGGTGCTCTTCATGGGGCTGGGCCAGGTGCGCGATCTGCGCCAGGCCGCGAGTACGGCCATTCGCCAGGAACGTGCGGTCGCCGCGTTCAGCGGCTTGCGCGATCTGCTGCGCCGCGTCGAGCTGCGGCCCAAAGAGATCGAGCATCTGATTCGCAGCGGCGCGCTGGATGGACTGGCGGCAAGCCGGGCTGCGCTGCTGGCCGAAGCGCAGGAACTGCATCACCGCGCAGCCAGCCAAATGGCCTTCGACTTCGGCCGCCCTGCCGTTCCGGCCGAGAGCTTGCGCCAGCGTTGGGACTGGGAAACGGAACTGCTCGGCCTGCCGGTCAGCGCGCTGGCCGATCCGCTGGCGTTGGTGCGCCAGCGCTTGCCGGCGCACACACCGCTGAGTGAGCTGTCCGCTTTCCCCGGCCGGCCGCTGCTCACCGCGGGCGTGCGCTTGCCCGGCTGGACGGGCGGCCCCGGCTTTTTCCTGGGCGACGGCGTCACGTTCGTCATCGCGCGGGGCGATAAGGCGGCCAAACATCCCGCGCCCTGGCAGCCGCTGCTGGTGCACGGGCGCTGGAGTGGGGATGGCTGGGGGACGGCCTGGCTGCAGGTGGAGGAATTAGGAATGAGGAATGCTGAATGAGGAATGCTGAATGAGGAATGCTGAATGAGGAATGGGGGGAGAAGTGAAAAGTGCAGAGTGCAAAGCGCAGAGGACAGAACGACCGTGCATGAAAATGTCTTTGCGGCTTTGCGTTAACGTGGTTTTTTAGGTGAGTGTTGAGTGGAAGAAGGGATGAGGAATGACAAAAAAGAAGACTGAGTTGCTGGAAGCGCATGTGCGGTTTGAGTTGGAGCGGCTGCGTGGGGAGAGGCTGCCGGCGACTCTGGCGGAGGAAGTGGCGGACGTTTTTGCCTGGTTGGGGCAGGTACGGCTGGTCGAGGTGGTGAGCGCAGTCCAGGTGGTGGACTGGATCAAGCGCAATGTGATCGAGCGGCCGCTGTCGCCCGAACTCGTGGGCGAGATTCGGGAGAACGTGCTGTTTGTCCATGAATTCTTGAGGAACGATGACGCCCGCGTCGCGGCCTTCCTGCCGCGCCAGTTTTTCGATCGGCTCGTTGACACCGTTAGCGGCCTGGAAGACCTGCGCCGCGAGATCACCCACCAGCTGATCTCAAGCTCCGTTTATGGGGTGCTGATCTCCAATGTCCTCTACCGGGGCATCAAGGCTTTTGTGCTGACCGAAAACACCCTGGCGAAAAATATCCCCGGCGCCTCGTCGCTGCTCAGGATGGGGCAGAATGCCTTGAACGCCGGCGCGCCCACCCTGGGCAAGAGTATTGACAAGCAGCTCCTCGCCTTCATCAGCGCCAATGTCCAGGAGACCATCCGTGACAGCGAAGCCTTTCTGAACACGACCCTGGACGCCAGCCTGATGCGCACGTGGGGCGGCGAGGTGTGGGCCGCGAACGCCGGCACGGAAATGACCCAACTGGCCGACTTTGTGGATGCCGCGTCCTTGGAGACGATGGTGCAGATTGCTGTAGACGCCTGGCTGCACTTCCGCGCCACGCCGCTGTTTGCGGAGCTGACCACGGGACTGGTGCGAAACTTCTTTCGGACGCATGGAGAAAAGGACGTCCGTGCGTGGCTGGCGGAGATGGGCATGACGCAAGCCATCGTCACGCAGGAGGTGACGCTGTTGGCCGCGCCGGTCGTGGCCAGCGCGCTGCAGAGCGGTTTTGCGGAGCAGAGCATCCGGCGCCGGCTGGACGCCTTCTACAGCGCCTACTTCGCGGCCTGATCGGCGCGCGCCGGCCTGGGCAAGGCCACCAGCAGTTCGTTGCCTTGCTCGCTGATGTCCGGCTCGCGGCCCGTGGCCGCCCGCACGAGTTGGATGACGCGGAACACACCGCTCCCCAAGCCGGTGACCAGTCCCAAACGGCTGAAGAGGAGATAGATCGTTGGGTTGCGCAGGACGTGAGCGCCGCCCAGTTTGATCGCGGCGACCGTCACGGTGTTGGGCAGGCGGCCTGGCGTGCGCACTTCCACCCGGTCATCGAAGATCAGCACGCGGATTGGGCCGGTCACGGTGTAATCACGATGGGCCAATGCGTTGACCAACGTCTCGCGTAACGCCACCTCCGGCAGTTCGGGGAAAGCTTCTGGTTCAAAGCCCTGGATGCGGTGGCGTGTCGGCAAATGGATGTTCAAAAAACGGGCTGCATCCTCAAAGATGACCGGCAGTGTGCCGTCAATCCGTTTCAGATCGGTAGGTGAGGCGGCGAGATCTTGACCTGGGATACGCGCCGCAACAAGGTGTGCGTGGGGCAGGAAGCGCTGCGGTTCGCGGCCGAAGAATAGCAGGCAGGCCAATGTGGGATACAGCTCGCCGCCGACCTCCTGCACCAGGCGCAGATTGCGCAACAATCCCTGCAGGCCGGTCGGGAATTCTTCCGGCCGTTGGCTGTAGGTCTGCTCAATGAAACGTGTAAACGCCGCGATCTCGATGTCATCAACGCTGGCCCGCAGCACCGGCGTCTCGTCGTAGAACATGCTCTCGGAGGCCTGAAACAGGCGCAGGAGTTCCTGGCGTGACGTCTGACGCCGGCCGGATGAGGTGCGCGTGTAATACACGCCGCGGTTGGTTCGATAGGGTTTCTGATCGCCTTTGGGAATGTTCACCACTAAAACCGTGGTCTCATCCGCCAGGATGGACTCCTGCACAATCGTCAGCGGTGGCTCGCAGTTCTGATAGGCAATGGAATGAATCGTACGCATGACCCGATCGGCGTCTGCGATGCCAATGATACGGCGCTCTTTGTCTACGCCCAAGATCAACTGACCGCCGTCCGTATTGGCAAACGCCGTCAGCGCAGCCGCGAGGTCATCGTTATGAACCGGCCATTCCTTGAATTCGGTGTGTAGGTCTTCCCAGTGCGCAATTCGCTGGCGCAGTTCGTTCAGGTTCATGCGGCTCCCATCCAACTTATCCGATGTCTTGCCAATGATCATCGCGCACGTATTCTACCATGCCGCCATGTCATGGGCAAAGGCGGTGGAACTCGCCACAATCTATCCGATCCCCCGAGTATTGTAGTGTTTCTCTCTTGACTTCGCAGCTACCGTTCGGTATAATGACAGTAATCCAGTTATCTGGAGGTGGAAGGCATAACGCCTTCGGGCCCTTCGGGGCCTTTTTTTATGGCAGCCATTTGCGCCCCCAACCCTCGATCCGGCCTTGAGGACTGCGATTGTACTTGCTGGCCTCCAGGATTCCGCCGATTCGCCCGCCAAAGTTATCGGGCAATGCTTGTTGCTGCCGGCGCGCCATGGTTGCCCGATGGCTTGGATGAGCGATGATATCGGCGATCTGCAAGCCCGCGATATTATTGGCCTTGGATTTCACCTTCAGTTGCCGGCTGGTGAGCCAGCGGGCAAACTGTTGTGGTTGCACGTACTCCGAACCTTCCTGGCACAGTCTTTCGAAGGAATCTTTCAGTCGCCGATCTTCCTTGCCGCCTCTCGACTCAGCCAAGACATCGCCCTGGCAGTTACGCTCTTGCAGCCAACGCACATACCTCTCCACCAACACGGTCAAGCAGTAGTGATAGGGATCGAAGCGCCAGACGGAATAGCGCTGTTGATGCTCCAACTTGTCAATCACGGCCGTGATGACGACATAGTCTAGTTCGGTTAGCAGTTTCAACAGGTCCCGGTTGAAAGCCGCCTCCATGGCCTCATCTTGCAGCGCTGCGAAGGGCGGCTTTTTGTTGACCAGCTCCTTGCGATGGAGGATCACCGGATCGTCGGGATGGGAGTCGAAGTAGCGGGACTTGAGCTGCTCGATGGCAGGAAAGGCCACGGTTGCCATATAGTCGAGCTCGAAAATCACGCCCGTCAAGCTCAGGTAGCGGTGATTCGGATCCGCCGAAGCGCCCAGGTCAGAATTACCGACCTCGTCAATATACATGCGATACTTCAAGGATGGCACCCTTCACACGTTTCGCGTGTCGAAACAACAGACCACCTTCTCTGACCCACCGGAATGTGTCAATGACCTCGAGTTGTCTCAAAATCATTGACACATTTCAGAATTCCAGCTTCTGGCGTCATCGTTTCATCTGCTTTCCGGCAACTGACTCACATTCCCCAGGTACATCACGATTTTGGAATCCTCTTTGACGCGCAACCAGACGTCAGTCAGGTCAGGCGACACATCAAATGGCAAGGCGATGCCCAATGTTAGCCCCGGGTTGATGTCATCGTACAAGTGCCCAGCCTGGAACTGCCATGCGGCGCCCAGAACGGCCTCATCGAACGGGTCGAATTTGTAGGTGCGCCCCCGCGTATCTTGCAGGTAGAAATTGAGAGTGCGCAGAGGCGTCGCGGTTCCGGAGCTCGTATTCCGAAACTCAACGAGGGGAATGAGATACGTACCTTGAGCAAAGCGCGCGTCGCCGTAGAAATAGACTGACTTGGCGCGCTTCACATCGTAAAGGCGCAGGCCCCAGTTTTTCACCATGAACTCTTGATCGGGCCGCGTGAGCGGCAGGGATGGTGGCTTGGCCGGCGGAGAAGTTGGCTTGACCGGCGGAGGAGTTGGCGCCGGGGGCGGTGTTGAAATGTTCTGCGCTACGGCCACCTGCGTCAGGGGGCCGCTCGCCTTGACCACCGAAGCCGCAATCCATCCCTGTTTGCCGCCATACGAGATCTGCCACCAGGACGAATCCGCGTTGCGCCCCAGAATATCATAGCGCTGTCCGGCGCTCGCTTTGCCGACGATGGGATAACTCGTGCCCGGTCCCGACCGTATGTTGCTCGCACTGGAAGCAATCGCCGCCGGCTTGTCAGGCGTATTTGCTGGCCGCGGGTTAGCTGAAACGAGCGAAACCCAAACGCTCCATATCTTACCCCCTATGGCATCGGTTTCTACCCTGACCGCATAGCCATTGACATTGGTCCAGGCGACGGCAATTGGGGCTGATACGTCCGGTGGTTTGGTAATAAAGTCAACCCCAACACGTCTCAACGCCACAGGCCATGCAGACAAAGCGTAGCCATGCTTTTCCAGTCCACTGAACAACTGCACGCCTTTGGCAATGCCGGTCTTGTCGTAATCAACGTAGAGAAGGTATTTTTGTATCTCGTAGGTGCGAGACTCGCCGCCCTCTGGAATCGCTTCCACCGACCCTCGACCAATTTGGACAATATCCAGGGGTTTTCCCAGGACGCCCTCCACCTCTGCAACTCTAGCGCCCAAGATCGCTGGCGCATTGACGATCAGGTCGCTCGTAGGCGCATCGCCTGCAGGCGGCGTCTCGGTTGCAGTAGGTGTAACAGCCGGTGCGGAGGTGTCGGTTGGTACGGGGGTAGCGGTTGGGAGAGATGTCGGCGTGTCAGTCGCCGTGGGCGCTGGCGTGTCGGTGGGAGAAGATGTCGCCGTGGGCGCTGGCGTCTTCGTCGGCTCAGGGGTGTCGGATGGAGCCGCTGCGACGGCCGTAGCTGCCGCCGGTTTTTGAGCTTCAGCGGTTAGGGTCGCCCGCACCTGATTGGCGACCGTGGTCGCGATCTTTTTCTCATCAGCGGTAGGTGATGTTTGTCCACAAGCCATCTGGAGCAAAACCATCACGCCGAGGGCGATCAAAATCGAATAACGCTTTTGGGCCAGCATACTTCTCCTCCGTTTCCAGTTCATACTTGTATCAGGATTCCTCCGTCTGAACCACACTGCACCATTCCGAGGTTGGAACGTATGACGGTGCCACCGGTCAGGCCGCCAAGCTGGGTCAGGCGCCTGGGGGTTGCGGCCAAGAACGTCACGCGGACGGCGCCAACCAATCACGGGTGCTACTCGGAGACGACCAGTGGGCTGTCCCGGTCAGCCGGTCTCCTGACCGGTCGGTGCGCCTATGCCCGGCGCAATCCGCGGCGTCCATAAGACGTCAGTGGATTCGCAGGATTAACAGGCCATCCTCTCCATCAGCGACATAGATCACTGTGCCTGCCACAGCCACGCCAAGGGCATTATACCCCGGCGTATCATAGGTGCCGCGGTACACAGGGCTTGCCGGCCTACTCACATCAATGATCTGCAACCCGTCCCCGTCGGCGACGTAGGTCAGACCGCCGGCCACGGCAACGCCGAAGGCGTACCCCGGCGTGTCGTAACCGCCGCGACCCACGGGGTTGGCCGGGTCGCTCACGTCGATGATCTGCAACCCGCTGTCCCCGTCAGCGACGTAGGCCAGGTTTCCGGCCATGGCAACGCCACGGGCATAACCGGGCGTGTCATAGCCGCCGCGGCGCATAGGGTTGGCCGGGTCGCTCACGTCAATGATCTGCAACCCGCTGTCCCCGTCAGTGACGTAGGCCAGGTTTCCGGCCACAGCAACGCCACGGGCATAACCGGGCGTGTCAAAGCCACCGCGGCGCATAGGGTCGGCCGGGTCGGCCACGTCAATGATCTGCAACCCGCTGTCCCCGTCGGCGACGTGGGCTAGGTTGCCGGCCACGGCAACGCCACGGGCATACACTGGCGTGTCATAGCCGCCGCGGCGCACGGGGTTGGCCGGGTTGCTGACGTCAATGATCTGCAACCCACTGTCCCCGTCGGCGACGTAGGCCAGGCTTCCGGCCACAGTAACGTCATAGGAACGCCCTGACGTGTCATAACCGCTGCGGCGCACCGGGTTGGCCGGATCGCTGACGTCGATGATCTGCAACCCGCTGCCATACTCGGCGACGTAGGCCAGGCTGCCGGCTGCAGTAATGTCATAGGAACGCCCCGCTGCGTCATAGCCGCCGCGGCGCACCGGGTTGGCCGGATCGCTGACGTCGATAATCTGCAACCCGCTGTCCCCGTCGGCGACGTAGACAAGGCTGCCGGCCACGTTCACGTGGAGGGCAGTGCCTGGCGTGTCATAGCCGCCGCGGCGCACGGGGTTGGCCGCGTTGCTAACGTCGATGATCTGCAACCCGCTCTCCCCGTCGGCGACGTAGGCCAGAACACCGGCTACGGCAACGCCGAAGGCATAACCTGGCGTGTCATAGCCGCCGAGGTGCACGGGGTTGGCCGGATTGCTGACGTCGATAATCTGCAGGCCACTGGCCTCGTCGGCGACGTAGGCCAGACCGCTAGCCACAGCGACAGCGAGGGCGTTGCCCGGCGTGTCATAGCCGCCGCGGCGCACGGGGTTGGCCGGATTGCTGACGTCGATGATCTGCAGGCCACTGGCCTCGTCGGCGACGTAGGCCAGACCGCTAGCCACAGCGACAGCGAGGGCGTTGCCCGGCGTGTCATAGCCGCCGCGGCGCACGGGGTTGGCCGGGTTGCTGACGTCGATGATCTGCAACCCGCTCACGCCGTCGGCGACGTAGGCCAGGCCGCTCGCCACTATCACGTCCAAAGCAATCCCCGGCGTATCGTAAGCGCCGCGTAAGGTGGGGTTGACCGGGTTGCTGACGTCAATGATCTGTAGCCCGCTGCTTCCATCATCCACATAGGCTAGGTCTCCCACGACATTGACACCCTCAACCAATTCGGGCAAGACGGGACTCCGCCCGACCTGCATAGGATGAGCCGGGTCACGGACATCAACAATCACCAGCCGCGGTCCGACTCCAGCGTAGACATAACTTCCCTGCGCTTCTACTGCCACAACGCTACCTCCTATTTGCCCGACTAGCTCGACTAAGAGTGTAGGTATGGGCGTTGAAGTCGGCGTATTTGTCGGCCTGAGCGTTGGAGTCTTCGTCGGCATGTTCGTTTGGGTCGGTGTGTTTGTCGGCGTCGGCGTCCATGTCATGATGCGGCCGACGCCAGGTAGATAGACATCCGGCGGCGTTGGGGTGACGGTGGGCGTTGGGGTGACAGTTGGCGTCTTTGTCGGCGTCGGGGTAACGGTTGTCGTCTTGGTGGGCGTTGGGGTTTTGGTCGGAGTTGCTGTGGGCGTGGACGTCGGCGGCAGGTACTGAATCTCCAGTTTCGGACGCAGCCCCGGTGGACTGCCACAGTCGCTGACGCTGCAGTCCTTCGACCAGAACGCGCGCTCATGCTGCCCGGCCGTCTCGTCCCCGCGCAGGAGCAGGCTCAGCTCACTCTGCCCGGCCGTGTTGGCGCTCTGCACCAAGTCCTTCAAGTCCCACGTGTACCAGGTGAATTGGCCGCCCACCGTAGTCGTCGCCGCCGGCGTCGCGTTCCACGAAAGCTGCAGATGTTGGTTCCAGGTGATGGCTTCCGGCCAACTGCTGCTGTTGATGCGATAGACCGCAATGGGCATCGGCGCGGCCCCTGACGTAGTGGCCGACAGATAGAGCTGCAGCCTGGCGCTTTGGATCAGACTGCCTTGCGGGATGCCGCGGAGGTCGAAACGCAGCAGGCTGCGTTCCACTAGGTAGCTATCCGACTCACTATAGCCAACCCAAAAATTACGGCGTACTGCAAATGCTTCGTTGGAGTGTCCCGATGCCACGTAGGTGTCCGCAACGGCCGCCAGGGAGACCACGGTATCCGCGTCATGACTGTCAGCGGCTGACACGCGTGCATTCGCACCAATCATACCGCTCAAAAGAAGCGCGGCGGTAATCAGCCGAAGGAGCCATCTTGCTGCCAGCGCAGCCATGCCCATGTGCGTGAGCGATGTCAGTATCTGCATGCCCCCACGCAACCTCCAGGCGAATACCTGAAGTGGCGCGGCTCAGACTCCCGGCCAATCCGTGCACCTGTCGCCTTTTCGATCACCGCCACGGCCCACAGGTACACTCCCTTCTCCTTCTCTTTGGCAACAATGCCGGGCGCCCAGTCCAGGTCAATCGTCGTCTCTTGGGTCGTCACCGACGGAGCTGCGCCCAGGTGCTCCGTTGCTCCTTCGGCCCAAATGCGCACTTCGAACGCCTGGCCGGGCTGTAACTGCCCGAGATAATCCCACACAAACTTGATCTTGCCCGTGACATTCGCATTCTCCTGGGGCTCACTCGGCACAGGCGCGGGTAATGGCGCCGGAGTCCGGGGGACAGGTCCGGTTGGAGAAGCCACAACAGTGCCGCCGCCGAAAGGTGTCGGGGGGCGGGTTGGCGGCGCCGCGGTGGTGGGTGGCGGCGCGATGGTTGAGGTCGGATTGCCATCAGGAGTCGCGGTTGCTGCCTCGATCGCGGTCGCGGTGGTGGACGCCGCGCTGGGGGTGACGACGACCACTGGCGCCGTCGGTGTGTTCGTGGAAACCGCCGCTTTCGCCGTCGCCGTGGCGAGGGCCACGCGGGTTGCAGTCGGCGTGTGGGCCGGATTGCCATCACGGCTCAACACCACGGCCAGCGTCACTGCGAGCAGCATGAGCACCCCAATGCCGCCGCCTGCCATCCACAGCCAGGCCGGCGCGGCGCGCGCAGCCGGGCGCGGGGTGGGAGGCGGCGTCGCGGCCGGCGGACGGCGCACCGGCGGCAGAATGGTCGTCTTGGCCGGCGCCGCGGCTGCGCGCGCAGGGGCGGCCGTAGGCTGCAAGGCCGCGCGCAAGGCGCTGGCATCTGGGTAACGCGCCGACGGCTGCTTGGACAGGGCCTGCAGAACGACGCGATCCAGCCAGGCCGGAATCCCGCGCACGCGCTGGCCGAGGGCCACCGGCGTTCCCTGTTTGATGAGGAGGGCGTTATGAATCTGGTCGCTGATAGACTCTTCAGCCCGGAAATCGAGATAGCTCCCCCCAGCGATCATCCGGTAGAGCATCGCGCCGAGGGCATAGACATCCACACGCGGATCGTCACGCACGCCATCCAACTGCTCCGGCGCCATGTAGGTCAACGTGCCGCCCGCAAACCCACTCGACGTCCCCCAGGAGCGGGCGACCGCGGTGGAGGAGACGTGGGCAATGCCAAAATCGGTCACTTTGGCCTGACCGTCCGCGCCAAAGAGGATGTTGGCCGGCTTGATGTCGCAATGAACGATGCCGCGACTGTGGGTGTGCGCCAGCCCCGCGCAGACCTGATCCATGATGACCAGCGCATCGTTGACCGTCAGCGGCCCCGCGGCCAGCCGTTCGTCCAACGATCCGCCGGGGCAATACTCCATAGCCAGGTAGTAATAACCGCGGTCGGAGAACACGTCGTAGAGTTCGACGACGTTTGGATGGCGCAGCTGCAAGGCTGCGCGTCCTTCCACCAGGAAACGGCGCACCATCTGATCGTCATCGGCCAGGGCCGGGTTCATCTCCTTGATCGCGACTGCGCGGCCGATCAGCGTATCACGTGCCAGGTAGACAAAACCAAAGCCGCCTCGACCGAGCACCCGCTCGATGAGGTATTTGCCATTCAACAACGATTCATTGGCTTTGAGTGCCATTGGGCGTCTCCGGGGACGGGTATAGGCCGTGACCTGATGTGGTCACGCCTGACAAACGGCGAGATAGGAAAACACCAAGCCCGCCGGGCCATCTGCTTGGTCGTTGCCGCACGAACGCAGGGCCGCCAACGGGGGGATGACTCACGCATCAGTGTAACTGTCCCTGGGGATGATGCAGGCCGTGAGCGCGCCGTCCTCGTGCGGCTCGTTCCGTCTCAGTATAGAACAGGATGCTTTGCCTGTCAACGTAGCCGCGCCGCCGCGCCGCCGGGTGCATTTCAAACTGGGGGCGCGTCGGGCGATTGAAATCGCTGCAACCCCTGCAAAGCCCAGCCTTCGTGGGCTGCGCCCCCAAACTGAAACCACACAACCTTTTTGGGGGGCCCAGGGCGAACCTGACCGGGCGAAACAGGAACCTCTGCGCTCGATCCTCAGGCCATGATCCTAAACGCGGCATCGTGAGTGGCGCCGCTACCTTCGTAAGGAATGGGCTTGTCCCGTAGGGACGCCTGACCTTAGCCGGGGCGCCCTCATTCAATCGTCCCTACGGGACGACGGCGCGGGGGGTGTCATCGGTCTCAAGTCAAGGCGTCCCTACGGGACGATTGCATTTCAATCCTGGCGGGAAGCGATCTGAGCTTACGCCAACGGCTCAGCGATTGCCCCCAAACTGAAATGCACCCGCGCCGCCGACAGGGCCAGCCCGCGCTGCGGGTTCCGCATCACCATGCGCAATTTCCCACAATTGGCGCACAAGGGTATACTCGGATGGCGCGGAGTGCAACCATGACCATCTCCGCAGCCGCCCTGGTAAGCCATGCGCTGACCAGTGGGGCAGGCATCGGGTGGTCGCCCGCGGCAACCCGGACAACATCGAAAGGAAACTTACCTTATGTCAGTAGACTCACCACGCGTCGCCATGATCACAGGCGGGAATAGCGGCATTGGATTTGCCACCGCTACCAAGCTGGCGGCGCATGGCTTTCATGTCATCATGGCCTCGCGCAACCAACAGACCAGCGCGCAGGCCATCGCACGGATTCGGGCGCGTCAACCGGACGCCCGCGTCGAGTCCATCCCGCTTGACCTGGCGTCATTCGCATCGGTGCGGCAGTGCGCGGTCGCCTTTCAGGCCAAAGGCTATCCGCTGCACGTCTTGATCAACAACGCGGGCGGATCAATCCCCGGCAAGCAAGCCAGGTTCACGGCCGACGGGTTCGAGATGACGTTTGGCACGAATCATCTCGGACACTTTCTGTTCACCAATCTCCTGCTCGATAACCTGACGCGGTCGGCCCCGGCGCGCGTGATCACGGTATCCTCGCAGTTGCACAACCCTCAATACGCGGGCGGCAAGCCGCCGGATTTCGATTACGACAACTTGAAAGGGGAGAAATACTACGACGCCAATGTCTTTTACCGGAACTCGAAGCTGGCAAACATGTGGTTCACGTATGAGCTGCAGCGCCGGCTGACCGGTACAGGCGTCACCTCGAACGCGGTGTGTCCAGGCTTCGTGCCGGAGGCCATCGCCGACCGCCGGACGTCGCCGGTCGAGCGCTTCCTGTACAAGCAGATCCTGGCGCGCATGCCCTTTGCACGTTCGCTGGAGCAGGCTTCCACGTCGTATATGATCGCGGCCACCGATCCTGGCCTGGAAGGCGTCGGCGGCAAGTTCATCGTGGATGGCAAGGAGAGACGTTCAAGCGAGGAATCTTACGACGAACAAAAAGCGCGGCGTTTGTGGGATGCGAGCTGGGCCTGGTGCGGTCTCAACGTCATTGATCCCTGATGATCTGAATGTTCGATGTCCTCCTCCGGCCGATGAGGTTGCGCAGCGTCCGGTCGCGCGTCCACGGTTCGGCTGTACTCAGAAGCCATGGCATTCGGCTAATGTACGACCGGCGGTATTCGTTGTCTAGCGCGGGTAAAGCCGGTGGCCTTGTTTGGGTTATGGTGTAGCGCCAAGTCTACGAGAATACGCGGCGCCCCTTTCAGGCGCCAGAGTCTCAATCTCTGCGGGGGTCTCGCCATAAATTGAAACCTCGTGTATAATGGGCGCTGGACAAGATTCGCTGCTTGAGGAGGTGTCACCATGGAAGCCACGATGACGGCGATCGAATTGACCGGAACTGTGAACGAGCGCCGTCAACTGCAACTGGATGAGCTGCTGCCCATCTTCGGCCCCAAGCGGGTGCGGGTGATTGTGCTCTATTCCCCCACAGACGAGTGGGAAGAAACCGAGTGGTTGGCTGCCGCAGCCCGCAATCCTGCGTTTGCGTTTCTCAAAGATGCGGAGGAAGATATCTACTCTTTGAGCGATGGGAAGCCATTCCGTGACGAAGCATAAAGTCGTTCTCGTCCCGTTTCCTTTCGATGACCTTTCCAGCAGCAAGGTCCGCCCTGCCGTTTGTCTCACCGATCCCATTGGGCCGCATAGACACGTGATCCTGGCTTTTGTCACGAGCCGAATTCCAGACAAACTCCTGGAAACCGATTTGGTTATTGACGCGCGTAGGTCGGACTTCAGAGCAACGGGACTCCAGGTTTCATCCACCCTTCAGTTACACCGTTTGATGACAGCCACAACTTCCCTGCTGCAACGCGAGTTGGGTGTCTTATCGCCTGCCATGCAGGCTCAGGTGAACGCGCGCCTTCGTAAGGTGTTTGGTATAGCGTAACCGTTACGCCGATAGCTCTCCGTACACCACCTTCCCATCTAGCACTGTCGCTATTACCTGCGTCTGCAGAATCTCCTCAGCCGGGCACGTGAAGATGTCGCGGTCGAGCACCACCAGGTCGGCCAGTTTGCCGGGGGTGATGGAACCCTTGCTTGCTTCTTCGCCGCTGGCAAAGGCCGCGCCCAGGGTGTAGGCGCGCACGGCCTCCGCAACGCTGATTCGCTCCTGCGGCTGCCAGCCGGCCGGGCCGGACGCGCCGTCGCCGCGACGCCGCGTCACTGCGGCGTGGATGCCGGCGAGCACGTCCGGCGCTTCGATCGGCGCGTCGGAGCCGAAGGCGAGGGTCACACCGGTGTCGAGCAGCGTGCGCCAGGCGTACGCGCCGCGCACGCGCGGTTCACCCCACAGGCGGTCGGCGTTGAGCATATCGCTCGTCGCGTGGATTGGCTGCATGGAGGCGATGAGGCCCAACCGCGCGAGGCGCGGCGCGTCGTCCGCATGGATGATCTGCACGTGCTCGACGCGGTGGCGCAGCGGCGGCCACGGCCGCGCCGGCAATGCCTGGCCGGTCTGCCATTCCGGCTCCGCGCCGCGCACGACCGCCAACGCATCCAGCACCTCGCGGTTGGCGCGGTCGCCGATGGCGTGGATCATCACGCTCAGGCCAGCCGCGCTGCACGCCAGCGCCTCTTCGGTAAACTCCTCCGGGTCCAGCGTGCAGACGCCGCGCCAGTCTGGCCGCCCGCGATACGGCTCCAACATCCACGCCGTCTGTGAGCCGAGCGCGCCATCCGCGAAGAATTTGACGCTGCCCACGCGCAGCCACTCGCTGCCGAAGCCGCTCTGCAGGCCCAAATCAATCGCGGCCTGGCGGCGGACGCGGGGAATGGTCTGGTTGACGCGCAGCCCCAACTCGCCGCGGCGCAGGAGCGCCTGGTAGGTGCGAAAGGCCAGCATCTCCGCGGTGTCGCTCGCCTCGTGGATGCCGGTCAGGCCGTTGGCCCAGGCCAGGTGGATGCCCTCCAGGGCGGCTGCGCCGCTCTCGTCCAGGCCAGGCTGCGCAACGACGTCGTCCAGCAGTTTGACCGCGTTCTCGCGCAGGATGCCGGTCGGTTCGCCCGTCTGCGGGTCGCGCTCGATCACGCCATCGCCAGGGTCGGGCGTGGAGGCCGTGATGCCGGCCCGCGCCAGCGCCAGGCTGTTGACCCACACCGAATGCCAGTCTTTGCTGTCCAGGGCCACGGGGCGCCGGGGCGCAACCTGGTCGAGCATCTGCCGCGTGGGCATGCCCTCCGGCCAGACGTTGGCGTCCCAACCGCCGCCGCGCAGCCAACGGCCCGGCGCGGTTTGGCCGGCCTTCTGCGCAATGACGGCCAGGGCTTCGGCCGCGCTCGGCGCGCCGGTCAGGTCCACCCAGCGCCGCTGCAAGGCCCAGCCGACAAAGTGAATGTGGGCATCAATGAATCCAGGCAGCAGCGTGCGGCCGCCCAGGTCGTGCGTCTGCGTGTCGGGGCCGGCCAGGTGACTCAAATCATCGCCCACGGCCAGGATGCGGTTGCCGGCCAGCGCGACCGCGCGCGCGGTGGGGCGATCCGCATCTTGCGTGTAAATGCGGGCATTGGTCAGGAGCATGGTTGGGTGCATGGCGGCTTACCTTGTGGTTTGCGTGTTCGTGTCTTGGTGCTGAAATTCTGGTACAGCGCGTAAGATATTCTCACACAAAGCCGCAGAGACACGAAAGAATCGGTTTGCGTCTCCGTGCCTTTGTGTCTTGGTGTGAGTCATTTGGGTCTGGCTTGTCCGGAGTGGCAGGCGGGGTGATTTACTCGCCGCCACCGATGGCGTCAATCACAGCCTGCAGTTCTTCATCAGAGTAGAAATGGATCACCAGGCGGCCGCGTCCGCGCACGCCGCGGCTGATCTCGACCTTGGTGCCGAGGCGTTCGCGCAGGCTGCTCTCCAGGGCCTGCACGTGCAGCGCCTGCGGATCAGGCTCGCCCGCGGCGGCCGCCTCTGGCGCAGCCGCCAGGGTCAGGCGGTGCACCAGCTCTTCGACCTGGCGCGCCGTCAGGTGGCGGTGACGGATGATCGCCAGCGCTTCGGCCTGCAAATCGTCATCCAGGCCGACCAGCGGCCGCGCCTGCGCCTCCGACAACTCGCCGGTCATCAGCGCTTCTTTAACCGGCTCGCTCAAGCGCAGCAGACGCAGGAGGTTGGTCACGGTGACCCGCGCTTTGCCCACGCGCGTCGCGACCTGCGCCTGCGTCAGGCCAAACTCCTCGATGAGCATGCTGTAGGCGGCGGCTTCTTCCAGCGGGTTGAGATCGGCCCGCTGCACGTTTTCCACGAGCGCCATTTCCAGCACGGCTTGATCGCTGGCCTCTTTGACGATGGCCGGGACCTGGCTCAGGCCGGCCAGGCGCGCGGCGCGCCAGCGCCGCTCGCCGGCGATCAGAAAATAGGCCGGGCCGCCCGCGGCCGCGCCCGCGGCGCGCGTCACGATGAGCGGTTGAATCAGGCCGTGCTCATGAATCGAAGCGGCCAGCTCCTGCAAGGCCTCGCTGTCGAAGCTCTGGCGCGGCTGGCGTGGGTTAGGGGCGATGTCGGCAATGTCCAGCTCTACGAACGCCTGGCTGATTTCCGGCGCGGGCGGGGGCGCGCTGGGGATCAAGGCGCCTAAACCGCGACCCAGGCCGCGTTTGATGTTGCTCATGGCATGTGCCTGCCTCTCGGTGACGTTTCTTGCTTCAGCAGCTCTTGCGTCAGCGCCTCATAGGCCATGGCGCCGGGCGAACGGGGCGCGTAGGTCAATATCGCTTCGCCAAAACTGGGCGCTTCGCTCAGGCGCACATTGCGCGGGATGAGGGTATCAAAGACGAACGCAGGCGCATTCTTGCGAATTTCGTTCACCACTTGCTGGGCCAGGTTGGTGCGGCCGTCGAACATGGTCAACACCAGTCCCTGCACGGTCAGCGCCGGATTGAGGCTCTTATGTACCAGGTCAATCGTCGCCAGCAGATGCGCCAGCCCTTCCAACGCAAAGTATTCGCACTGAATGGGGATGATGACGCCGCCGGCGGCGGTCAGCGCGTTGATCGTCAGCAGGCCCAGGCTGGGCGGGCAGTCGAGGAGGACATAATCGTAGCCTGAGGCGGCCAGCTCCAGCGCGCGGCGCAGGACATGCTCGCGCGCCAGCATCCCCACCATTTCAACTTCCGCACCGGCCAGCCGCGGCGCAGACGGCACCAGGTCAAGCCCGACGCGGTAAGTCAGGGAGACGACTTTGGTGAGCGGCATCTGGTCAATCAGCACATCGTACAGGCCGTAGATGGCATGCTGCGGGTTGACGCCGATATGGCTGGTGGCGTTGGCTTGCGGGTCGCAGTCCACCAGGAGCACGCGCTTGGACGCCTGCGCCAGGTAGGCCGCGAGGTTGACGGCGGTGGTGGTTTTACCCACGCCTCCTTTTTGATTGGCAAAGGCAAGAATACGCGTCACAGGGAACTCTGCGCCTCCGGGGGGTGCTGCGCCAGCCAGGCTTCGACCTGCGCCAGGCTGGGAATGGCGTCGGTGGCCTGCCCTTCGACCGAAAACGAGGCGGTGACATTGGCGAAATGGGCGGCCTGCACCGGGTCGCCGGTGGCGGCCAGGCGAATCAGGAACGCGGCGGCAAAGACATCGCCTGCGCCGGTCGGGTCTACCTCGACCGACGGTCGCGGCGGCACGGCAGTCATCTGGTTGCCCTGCCAGACCTGGCAGCCGCGCGGGCCCAGGGTCAGCACCACCACTGGGCATAGGCGTTGGTAGTGAGCCAGCGCCGCGGGATCATGGCCCAGGTCTTCGTCGCTCAAGATCAGCGCGCGGGCGCCGGTCAACACCGCGGCGGCGTTAGCCCAGGGCTGGCGGCTGACATGGCCGTGCGCATCCCAACGGCGCATCCAGCCCTGCGGCACAACGCCCACCAGGCTGTCGGGAAAGGCTGCGGTCAGGCCGGGGTCAACTTCCTGCGCAACCGGCCCCAGCAGGACGATAGGCGTCTGGCGCCAGGGCGCGGGCACGTCCGCCACGCGGATGATCGGGGCCACGCTATGCACCGTTTGCCGGCGATGCCCGTTGTGGTAACGATTTTCGAATGTGGTGGTGGCAGTCGCGGGCAGCCGTTCCACCGCAATGCCGTCCAGGTCAGGCGTCAAGGGAAAATCGGAGGCGGCGCGCGTCAGAATGGCGGCGTGCGCACCCAGGCGCGCGGCCGTGATGGCCGCGTAGGTGGCGGTGCCGCCTTGCGCAAAACCACCACTGAGCAAAATGTCGCGCGTGATGTGACCAATGACCAAGAAATTCGGCATAGAACCCTGCATCGCCCAGCGCAATCGAGCCTTGACTGGCTTGATTGTAGCATAGGCGGCGCGAAACCAAAAGAAACCCGGTTTCTCACAGAAACCGGGTCTCTCGACACTGTGAACCCGATTTCCTACAGAAACCAGGCTCCCGTCGCGGCGCTAATGGGCCGTGTTCGGAATAATCGTCACTTTGCGGCTTTCGCCTTCGCCCACGCTTTCGGTATGAACCTCAGGATGGTCACGCAGGGTCATGTGGATAATGCGGCGCTCACGCGCGGGCATTGGCTCCAGGGCCAGGGTACGGCCGGTGGCGGCGACGCGTTCGGCGGTGCGCGTGGCTAACTGCTGCAGCGTGCGCTCGCGCCGATTCTTGTACTCTTCCACATCTACCACGACATTGGTCCAACGATGCAGGCGGTGATTGAGCATCAAGCGGGTCAAGTATTGCAGCGCGTTCAAGGTTTCGCCGCGCCGGCCAATCAGGATGCCCAGGTCATTGCCCACGATGTCCAACACCAGGGTTGGCTCGTCATCACGACCCGGCATGTCCGATACGGAGGCGTGTCCGCGCACCGTTGCGTTGATGCCCATCTGGTTCAACAGGTTGCCCAAGATCTCCGAGGCCGTTTCCACCAGGACGCTATCGCTGACAGCCGCTTTTTCCGCTTTGGGCTTGGGCGCGAGCGACGGCTCCACATCCGCCGCTGGCTGGTCGGCCGTGGGGACAGGCGCCGCGGCCACGGCTGGCCGAGCTGGTTCAACCGGCGCCGTGATGGGCGGCTCTGGTTTCACCGGCCGCGGCGGCGCACTGACCGGCTTGGGTTCGGCGGGCGCTTCCCAGCGTGTGGGCCGCGGTGGGCTGACCGGCTTTGGTTCCATGGGCGGTTCTGGCCGTGCGGACCGCGGCGGCGCGGGGCTTGGACTGGTGACGCGCGGCGTCAAGCGTACGCGTGCGTCTTCGGCCCCAAATCCGAGGATGCCGCGGCTGCCTTCAGACAGCACTTCCACATCCACCTGCTCACGCGCAAGATTGAGGCGACGCAGGCCATCACGGATAGCGGCATCAACCGTCTTGGCGCGAACTTCAATGCTTTCTTGTGGGGTAGCCATAGCCAACTACTTCCTCTTCTTGATGCGACGTCGCGCTTTCGCGGCTCCGACTTCGGTCTCGCGCGTAGCGGCGACAGTGGTATTGCTGGGCGCTGGCGCTTCGGTCGGCGCGCTGATGGCCGGCGCCATGTTGTTGAGATTGATCCCAGGTATCTTCAGTGATCCCCAGCCGGTGACAAAATACTGTTGAATCATGCTGAGGACATTGCTCACCACGTAGTAGAGCGACAGACCTGCGGGCAGGGAGATGAACACAAAACCGAACACCAGGGGCATGAAGGTCATGGTCTGCTGCATGGTCGCTTGCTGCGGATCCTGATCGGCTTTGGAGGCGACGGCCGGCTGCGACATTTTTTGCAGCATGATCTGTGTCACCACCAACAAGACGGGCAGGATCAGATAGCCAATCAACGTGCCATATTGGCCGGCGGTAAATGCCTTCGAGATCCACTGCAACCCTTCCGTCTGCTTCGGATAAGCCAGGTCTGGAATCCAGAAAAAGGGTTGCTTGACCAGCTCGCCGATGTTGGTCAAGTGATAGAGCGCCTGGTAGAGACCGAACAGAATGGGCATCTGGATGAGGAGAGGTAAACAGCCGCTGGCTGGATTGTAGCCAGCTTCCTTGTACATCTCCATCTGGGCCTTGGAGAGCGCCTCACGATCCTTGCCGTGCTTTTTCTGCAATTCTTGCATGCGCGGCTGCAGATGCTGCATCGTGCGCATGGAGCGCAGCTGCGCCATGGTCAGCGGCAGGGTTACGATCTTGATCAGAATGGTAAAGAGGATGATCGCAAAACCGTAGCTGTAGGGCAGACCGATGGACTCGAGAACCTTGTGCATCCACGACAGGGCCGCGGCTAACGGGAAAACGATGAACGTTTGCCACCAGCCGCTGGGTGGGGCATTGGGGTCAGTCGAGGTTGGCGCGCCGCAGCTGGTGAGCAGCAGCAGCAGCGCCACCAGGAGAAGAATGAGGCCAACCGTGCGTAGTTTGCGCATCTTGGTTCCTTTTAGTAACACAACCTATCCTTACGGCACAGGGTCATAGCCACCTGCGTTCAGGGGGTGGCAGCGCGCGATGCGCTTGACGCCTAACCAGCCGCCCTTGACTACGCCGTACCGTTCGATGGCTTCGTAGGTGTAATGGGAGCAGGTTGGGGTGAAACGACAACTAGGTGGCAGCGCCGGTGAAATGAAGCGCTGATAAAGCCGAATCAATTGCAGCGTGAGAGCCTTAGCCATGCGTAACGATCAAACCTACGATCCTAACAACTGTGCACGTTTGAGCAGCGCCAGACAGGCCGCCTTCAAGGTCAAGAAATCGGCCTGGGCCGCGAGTGGGCGGGCAATCATGACCACATCCCACCCCGGCTCAATATCCGCTCTCTGCAAGCGAATGATTTCACGCAGACGCCGTCGCACCAGGTTGCGACGCACTGCGCCGCCCAACCGACGGCTGACCGAGAAACCAAAACGGTTATGATCTAGTCCGTTTGGCAACGCGCAGAGCACGAGCAGTGGACTGGCCCATGATTTTCCTGCGCTGCGCACTTGGCGGAAGCGCTCCGGCTGGCGCAGCCGGTAGCGACGCTGGACCGACAACAGAACAGCTTAACGCTTACTTCGGCGGCATCTTGCGCCAGGTCAGCGCAACCGATAACAGCTTGCGGCCCTTCAGGCGCCGCGCCTTGATTACATTGCGACCATCGGTGGTCTGCATTCGCTTGCGGAAACCGTGCACGCGCAGGCGCCGCTTGACTTTGGGTTGCCACGTTCGCTTAGGCATCAGAAACTCCTACTCAAGAGATAATTCCGTTCAACGGCCGTTACGAGAGCGGCAGCCTGAACTTGGTTCCAGTTTATGACAGCAGAAAACGGGCGAGGAAGAAAGACGCTCCTCTCCCGTGTCATGGCGTGCATTATACCCGTCTTCTGGCGTGACTGTCAAATGATTAAGGGTGAATTGTTTGCACACGCTTGCTAAGGGGCCGCTCTTCGACTATAATGCGCCAACATTCTGCAGATTGGAGTTCTCAACGATGGCAACCGACGACCTGCGCGGCCGTGTGCGCCTGACCAGCCTGGCCAGTTGCGCGGGCTGAGCGTCGAAACTGGCGCCTGAGGCCCTGGCGCAGGTTCTGCGTCAGCTCGAACCCCTCTTTCCACCCCAGCAGCACCCCGCCGTGCTGGTTGGACTCAACGCGCCCGATGACGCGGTTGTCTATCAACTCAGCGCCGAACGGGCGCTGATTGCGACGACTGATTTCTTTACGCCGATTGTGGATGACCCGTACACCTTTGGCGCGATTGCCGCGACCAACGCCATGAGCGATGTCTACGCCATGGGCGGCGAGGTCCTGTTTGCCTTGAATATCGCCGCTTTTCCTGAAAGTCTGCCCGCGGAGGTGATCGCGCAGATCCTGCTGGGCGGCGCGGAGAAGGTGCGCAGCGCCGGTTCCCTCATCGTGGGCGGGCACACGATCAAGAATCCCGAGCCGGTCTATGGCCTGGCTGTGATCGGCGAAGCACACCCGGATCGCATTTTCCGCAAGACCGGCGCGCAGGTGGGAGATGTGTTGGTGCTCACCAAGCCGTTGGGCACTGGGTTGATCAGCACGGCGCTCAAGCGTGAACAAGCAGACGCCGACGATGTGGAGACGGCCGTCGCCAGCATGTTGATCCTCAATCGCAATGCAATGCGCGCCGGCCAGGCCGCGGGCGTGCGCTGCGCCACCGATATTACCGGCTTTGGGCTGCTCGGTCATGCGAGCGAGATGGCTGAGGGCAGCGCTGGCGCGCTGCAGATTTCGCTGGCGGCGCTGCCTCTGCTGCCCGGCGCGCGCCGTTACGCGGAGGCGCGCATGGCGCCCGGCGGCACGCACAGCAACCGCCGCTATTTCAGCCTGCGCGTGCACGCGCCGCCCGAGCTCAGCCAGGCCGACGAAGCGCTTCTGTACGATCCCCAAACCTCTGGCGGCTTACTCCTGGCCGTGCCGCTGGCGCAGCGGGACGTTTTCTACGAGACCTGCGCGCAGCTCGGTCAGTTGGCCTGGGAAATCGGCCGCGTGGTCGAGGGCCACGGCGTCCAGGTGACGGCGTAAACCATGCGGCCGTCGCTTGGAGTTTCAGCCTGGTGTTTCCACGATGCGCTCTACGCGGGCCGGCTGACCTTGCACGACATCCCCGCGGCCGCGGCCGCCCTGGGGTTCGACCTGGTGGAGCTGAATGACCTCTTTTATCCGCCGCCGCGCTTCAGCCGTCTGCGCTACCTGCCCTGGCGCCTGTGGGGCGCGCTGGTCGGCCGCGACGCCTGGCGCACCTTTCAACGTTCCTGGGTCGGCAGCGCGTCCACGCGGCAACGCCTGCGGACAGCCTGCGACCAAGCCTCGGTGCGCTGCGCGGCGTTCACCCTGAACAGTGATTTTACGGGCCAGCCGCGCCAGCAGCCGGCTGCGCTGGCCTATGCGGCGGCCGGCCTGGCGACGACGGCCGCGTTGGGCGCGCCGATCATGCGCGTGACCAGCGACTGCCGCGAGAAGTCGGACGACATGATCACGCCTGGCGTGCTGGAGCGGGTGATTGATGGGCTGCGTCAAGCGGTCAAGCTGGCGCAGGCGGCGGGCATTCGCTTGGCGCTGGAGAATCACTGGGGCCTGACGACGGAGCCGGCGGCGATGCTGCGCGTGGTGCAGGAGGTCAATTCACCCTGGCTGGGCGTCTGCCTCGACCTGGGCAACTTTCCGCCGGCGCAGCGCCTGGCTGGCGTCGAGCTGCTGGCGCCTTACGCCATTCATGCGCACGCCAAAGCCGGGCAGTTTACGGCCAACGGCGAGGAGACGCAGATTGACTACCGCACGGAGCTGGCGATCCTCAGCCAGGCGGGCTACCGTGGGCCGTTGGTGATCGAATACGAGGGCGATGGCGATCCGGCCGCCGGCATCCAACGCACGCGTGACCTGGTCATGCGACACTGGCCGCCGAACTGATGTCCACGAATCCCTGCGAGGGTTGGTTGTCATAGAACCAACCTTGCGAAGGCCCGCCGGGTAAGGGGCTGGCGTTGGAGAGACCGATTTCGGTTTGCCCGATGATGTCTGGCGCAGTCAGCCCTCGCAAGGGGATGGCGCGGCCGTCCCCCTCGCAGGGCTGCGACGAGCTGCCAAACTTAGAGGCGCGCAACGCCGCCGCGCGCCGCCGAACTGATGTCCACGAATCCCTGCGAGGGTTGGTCGCCGCAGGGTCAACCTTGCGAAGGCCCGCCGGGTAAGGGGCTGGCGCCGGAGAGACCGATTTCGGCTTGCCCGATGATGTCTGGCGCAGTCAGCCTTCGTAAGGGGATGGCGCGGCCGTCCCCCTCGCAGGGCTGCGACGAGCTGCCAAACTTAGAGGCGCGCAACGCCGCCGCGCGCCACCGAACTGATGTCCACGAATCCCTGCGAGGGTTGGTCGCCGCAGGGTCAACCTTGCGAAGGCCCGCCGGGTAAGGGGCTGGCGCCGGAGAGACCGATTTCGGCTTGCCCGATGATGTCTGGCGCAGTCAGCCTTCGCAAGGGGATGGCGCGGCCGTCCCCCTCGCAGGGCTGCGACGAGCTGCCAAACTCAGAGGCGCGCAACGTCGCCGCGCGCCGTCTAACTGATGTCCACGAATCCCTGCGAGGGTTGGTCGCCGCAGGGTCAACCTTGCGAAGGCCTCAACCATAATGGTCTCACGATAGCATCGGTCATACGCGCCACGCGCGCCATCGGCAGCACGTCGTGCACGCGCACGATGTCCGCGCCGCGCACGATGCTGACCGCCACCGCGGCCGCCG
Source organism: Candidatus Amarolinea aalborgensis (assembly GCF_900491745.1). Taxonomy (NCBI): domain Bacteria; kingdom Bacillati; phylum Chloroflexota; class Caldilineae; order Caldilineales; family Candidatus Amarolineaceae; genus Candidatus Amarolinea; species Candidatus Amarolinea aalborgensis. Next base: position 52,458 of record NZ_UETR01000018.1, read on the forward strand.
TGCCTTCGACGCGCTGGTCGGGCGGCAGGTTGAGGGTGTAGCCAATGAAGGATTTGCGCGACGGCCCCACCAGCACCGGAAAGCCCATCGCCTTGATGGCGTCGGTGCGGTTGAGCAGCGCAAGATTCTGCTCGCGGGTCTTGCCAAAGCCGATGCCAGGGTCCAGGATGATCTGGTCATCGCGAATCCCCGCCTGGCGCGCCAACGCCACCGAAAACGCCAATTCCTGCTGAATGTCGCCCAGGAGATCGTTGTACTGCACACCGACATAGCGTCCGCCCAGGCGGGCTTCCTGGCTGGCGTCTTTGGGCTGGCTGCGATTGTGCATCAACACCACGGGCACGCGCGCCTGTGCAATCACGGCCGCCAGGTCAGGATCGAGCCGCAAACCCCAGACATCGTTCACCACGCGTGCGCCGGCCTGCAGCGCCGCCGCGGCCACCACGGCTTTGCTGGTATCCACGGAGATCGGCAGCGGGACGCGCGCAGCCAGGCCTTCAATCACCGGCAGAATGCGCTGCATTTCAGTCTGCGCGTCCACCGGGCTGGAGCCGGGGCGGGTGCTTTCACCGCCGACATCGAGAATGTCCGCGCCCTCCGCGTAGAAGCGTTCGCCCTGGCTGATCGCGGCTTCGATCCAGGCGGCCGCATCCGCATCTGTGCGCGCCAGGCCATCGCCCGAAAAACTGTCGGGCGTGGCATTGATGATGCCCATGACGTAGGTGCGGCGGCCCCAGGCAAAAGGCGCAGCCTGCGCCGGCCGCCAGGCAAAGGGATTGAGGGGCGCCGCTTCGGCGGCGAGGTCAATCGAGCCAACCGCCATGATGGCGTCACGGTTCACCTGGCTAAGCAGATGGTCTATCGTGACCCCGAGGAGAGGATGAACGACGTGCGGCGCGATCTCGGCCAGCGGTACTAATACGAAGGCCCGTTCGTGTAGCCGCGGATGCGGCAACACCAGGGCCTCGCTGTCGTGCACCAGGTTGTTGTACTCAAGGTTGTTGTACACCAGGTCATTGTACAGCAGGATGTCAATGTCAATCAGCCGCGGCCCGTAGCGTTCCGCCGGCTGGCGTCCCATGCCCTGCTCGATCTGCTTGGCAAAGGCCAGCAGCGCGCCTGGCGTCAAGGCGGTCGCGCCGCGCAGCGCCAGGTTGTAAAAGGCTGGCTGCTCGGTCACGCCCCAGGGCGGCGTTTCGTAGACCGAGGAGAGCGCTTCGATGGCCACCGCCTGGCCGAGGCGCTGCAAGGCTTGCACCAGGTTGGCGCGGCGGTCGCCCAGGTTGCTGCCGAGGGCCAGGAAAACAGAAGCCGCCATCGGCCTAGTCCAATTGGCGGATGATGGCAATCACCTTGCCCTGGATCTCCACCTGGTCCGCGGGGAAGATCAACGGCGCGTAGGCCGGATTGGCCGGCTGCAGGCGTACGTTGCGGCCCTCGCGGTAGAAATACTTCAACGTGGTTTCGCTGCGCTCTGGCAGCCAGGCCGCGACCATTTCACCGCTCTCCGCGACGCGCTGGCTGCGCAGCACGACCAGGTCGCCGTCATGCACGAGCGCGTCAATCATCGAGTCGCCGCGTACGCGCAGGGCATAGACATTCTCCGGCTCGCGCACGATGTCGCGGGTCAGCTCGATGGTGTCGGTGACTACGGGCGCCTCCGCCAGGTCGGGCCGCATGATGGGCGCGCCCGCGGTGATCGTGCCGTAGAGCGGGACGCGCACGCCCGTGGCGCTGAGGAGCACATCCACCGGCTCGTGGCGCAGACGAATGCCCCGCGAGCTCTTGGCGTCGCGTTCGAGAATGCCGAATTCAGCCAGCTTGGACAGGTTATACTTCACCACGGAGGTGGAACTGATGTCGGCGGCCTCGCCAATCTCCCGAATGGTGGGTGGGTAGCTGTATTCGCTGATGTAATGGTGAATGAAATCAACGATACGCTGTTGACGTTGTGACAGATTGATGGACAGACTCATCGTGCCTCCTTGTGACCCGCATGGCGCCGCTGGATGGGCGCTTCTATAACGGTTAGCAATAGAAAATGTGTTCGTATCTATTGTAGCACGATTGTTCTATCTGTCAAATTACCCAAAGTATCCCAAATAGCAGGCTTTTATCCCAAAGTCCGCAGGTCAAGCTTATCAAGGTGGACTTTCACTGGCAGGGTACTGGCCAGGGGCCGAGTGTGCAGAGAGAGCGACCGAAGAAGGTCGCCGTGGCCGAAAAACTGCGCAAGCGCACCGCGGTCGGCGCGCCCACGCAGACTTCGGGGCTGTAGGCGCTCCACCATTCGTTGGCAAAATAGAAAATGGGCCGCGCCGTGAACGTGCGCACAACGAAACAATAGAGATTCGCGGGCGGCAGATCAGCGGCCGCATAATGGTCGGTCGCCCTGTCAGGCGTCGTGCCATGCACCACATAAGGCCCGCCGGGCGCTGTCGCATAATTGACCTCATAAAAGCCTTCTTCCCACCACAGGTGCGGAATCGGCGTCCAGGTCAGGGTTACGCTTTGGCTGGCGACCAGGGTGGCCTGTACATTGCTCGGCGGCACCGTCTGGGTGTACTCCCACCCTGGATCCACCGTGTTGAGCCACGCAATCACCGTTGGATCGGTGGGCGTCATCATGTTGTAGTCCACACTGAGCGACAGGTACGGTGGCTGCATCAGTTCAGCCGGAACCTCGCCCGACAACTGATTGTCGCTTAGTTCGAGTCCGCCCAGACTGCTCATGTTAGCCAGTTCGGGTGGAATCGAGCCGCTCAGATGATTGCTGGACAGGATCACGTCATGAACGTTGGTGAGTTGACCCAGTTCCGGAGGGATCGGTCCGCTCAAGTGATTGGAGTTTAGAGAGAGGTATTCCAGGTTGGTCAGATTCCCGAATGTGGCCGGAATGGCGCCTTGCAGCTGGTTGCGATAGAGCAAGAGCGAATGTAGATTGTGCAGATTGCCCAGTTCGGGGGGAAGCTCTCCGCTCATAAAGCACAACTCGATCGCAAGGAGTTCCAGGTTGGGCAGGTTCCCCAGGGTTGGCGGAATCGGTCCGCTCAGCAGATTCTCGGAGAGTGCAAGCTCCTGCAGATTCACCAGGTTGCCCAATTCTGGCGGGATCGAGCCGCTCAGGTGACTATTGGCTAAGCTCAGGCGGTTGAGGTTCTTCAAGTTGCCCAAAGTGGCTGGAATGTTGCCAGTGAGTCCAGTACCATACAACCGGAGTACGTACAGTCCGGTCAGGTCACCCAATTCTGGCGGCAGGGCGCCTTGTATGTTTCTCCCTCCGAGGACGAGCAAGCCAACGCGCCCCTCGACGCAGGTTACTCCGCCCCAGGTGCAAGGAGTGTTCGTCTGCAGCCAACCCAAGGAACTTCCCCACTGCACGCCGTTGGTGCTGTTGTACAAAGCCACGAGCGCCTGACAATCGGCAAGCGGAATCTGGGTCACCTCCTTGCAGGAGAAATCGTGCGGCGTTGCCTCAGAAGGTACATCACCCGCATGGGCGAGCCCTACCGTGACCAGGAGCACCGCCAGGCATGAGATCGCGACCGCGATGATCTTGATCGCGAATCGCCCTTGCTCCGTGTTGTTCGTATCTGTCATCATCGGCCTCCATGACCTCTCCATAGCGATTGATTCGATTATTCGATGAACGCAAGCGGGAGTGGAAAAGCGAAATCAACACGGTGGGAATCCTGTGTGTCCAATCTGTGCGGAAACAAAAAAGCCGCTTCAATGCCAGGTGAACGACCAGCATTTGCAGCGACCTCCGGGACTCTTTCACCGCTGTCAGGGTCACAGCACGACAAAAGAATAAGCGTAAAAAACTGTCTCAATTTTACTCAACCCGCCAACGATACGCCATGATAAGCATCATGTCGGCTCTGATTGTATGGCGCTGGCGCGGACAGAGCAACTATACCGATGCCCATAATCGTGATGATTGTGCGATCCCGCCATCCCGCCGACTCGATTGCACAAAGCCGCGCTTTATGCTACAATCGCATTAAGATTTTATGTACGTCTTATGTGACAGGAGGTTGATTTCTGAACTCAACGACATTTGCTCGCCATTTGGTGGAGCTGGCTGCGGACAAGCAGGCTGAGGATATTGTGCTGCTAGACCTGGCGAAGGTGTCCGTGCTGGCCGATTACTTTATTATTGCGACGGCAAACTCCGAACGGCAGATCAAGGCCATCACCGATTATGCCCAGGCGGAGAGCGAAAAGGACGACCGTAAGGCCCTGCACGTGGAGGGCGACACCAATTCGGGCTGGGTGCTGCTCGATTACGGGGATGTGGTCGTGCACGTGATGTCGCCCACGCAGCGCGCCTACTACCGGCTGGAAGAGTTGTGGCGACAGGCGCCGATGGTGCTGAAGATACAGTAGGCGTTCATCACGCCTGTCTCCTGGTAGGCCTTGTGGGATAGTGCTGCCTCTCTTGCGCCTGTGGGCAAACCGTCTGATCTTCGTGTCATAGGCGCCATTCAGCCGTGAAGCCGACGAGATAGAATCGGTTGGACTTCACGCTCGCATTCGATAGTCCCAGGACTGGGGCATCGCTGCCATCATCATAGCACTGCCTTCCGTGAAGAGCACGTCAACCGCAGTCTTTCAGAGAGAAGACTGCGGCTTTGTTGTTTTCCACGTTTCCAATTAACGCACCCTCCCTTGAGCGCCTTTGGGCAGAAGCCGGCTTTACGCCGAATCCGGCTTAGCGCGACGCCATCCTGCATATCGCCCAGCACGTACCTGCACGCGGCCAGCCAAGTAGCGGGGGTCCGCTTTCGGGAGTATTTCGACGATTTCGGCGATGATGTGAAGCAGGGGTGCTGGTCACAATCGTCGAGCCGCTGATGCTGCGGTTGCGGTCTATTGGTTGACTTATCGGACGTTCCGCGTGATAATGAGCAACCAGTGGTTTCACCCCGTTTTGGACTGTGAGGAGAGGCTTCGATGCTGACACGACTCAAGGTCTCTGGATTTAAGAACCTGGTTGACGTAGACTTGCGTTTTGGCCCGTTTACGTGTGCGGCCGGAGCCAACGGCACTGGCAAGTCCAATCTGTTCGACGCAATTCAGTTTCTCAGTAAACTGGCCGGAGATACGCTGCTCAACGCGGCGCTGGCAGTACGCTCCGAAGGGGGACGCACGGCTGATGTGCGCAATCTGTTCCATCGCATTGGCGACCACTACGCCAGTCAGATGACTTTCGAGACTGAGATGATTGTACCGTTCACCGGAATTGACGACCTAGGGCAGCGGGCGGAAGCCTCCATTACACTTCTGTGTTACCAGTTGGCCCTGGCCTACCGGGCTGATAGCAGCCTGCCCAGCTTGGGTTCGCTGGAAATTCTGCACGAAGAACTGACTCATATTAATGTGACCGAGGCGGCCAGTCATCTTCGCTTTCCGCACAAACCGGCGTGGCGACGCTCGGTTGTCAAAGGCCGGCGTATCGGCGAGTTCATCTCGACGGTCGAAAAAGAAGAGAAACGTATTATCAAGCTGCATCAAGAGGGAACGTCAGGGCGTCCGCGCGAATATCTCGCTGCCACGCTGCCACGCACCGTCCTTTCATCGGTCAATGCGATCGAAAGCCCAACTGCCCTGTTGGCGCGGCGCGAAATGCAGTCCTGGCGCCTGCTGCAGCTCGAACCCTCCGCATTACGCGAGCCTGACGAATACACGGCCTTGCCGCGCTTGGGCGTTGATGGCTCGCACATGCCGGCCACCCTGGATTATCTGAAGCGCGCGGCACACAATGGGGGTCTGCCTGGCGGTCACAACGGAGAGTCGCCTATGCTGGATGAATTGGCTGCCCGTCTGTCGGAACTCGTCGAACACGTCAAAACCATTCATGTTGATCGGGATGATCGCCGGCAGCTCCTGACCCTGGAAATGACAGATCGCAGCGGCACTTCACTGCCGGCCCGCTCACTATCTGACGGGACGCTGCGCTTCCTGGCGTTGGCCGTGCTGGCTCTCGACCCCCGTGAAGAAGGACTGATCTGCCTGGAGGAGCCAGAGAATGGCATCCACCCTGAGCGTATCCCGGCGATGCTACAGCTTCTACAGGAAATGGCTGTTGATGTGGAGAACGAAGTCGGTGCTGACAACCCGCTGCGACAGGTGATTGTGAACACCCATTCGCCCAGCGTGGTCAGCCAGGCGCCTGACGACGCCATCCTGGTTTCGGAGCTGCAAGATGTCGTCACGGCCGGACAAGGGGGGCGGACGGCATGTTTTCGATGGCTGCCCGACACCTGGCGCTGTGATGCCGATCCAGGTACACCCCCTGTGGCCCGCGGCGTTTTGTTGGCTTATCTGAACCCGGCGGGTCGCCCAGACTTCGAACGCGAGCACGGTGCGCCCGATGTGGGCGTTCCCAAGTCGCGTCGCCTGATAGATCGGCCCGATCTTCAACCCTTTCTGCCTGGGATGGAAGATCCGAGATGAGGGATATCACTTTCACGCTCGTGACGGATGGAAGTTCTGATGTGGTCCTGTTACCCATTCTCACCTGGCTGCTGCGGACGAATAGGGTAGCTCTGCCACTGCAAGGAAGGTGGGCGGATACACGCCGGGCGCGCCTTCCCCAGCGGGTCACGCTAACCGAGAGAATCCGCGTGGCTCTCGATTTGTATCCCTGTGACCTTCTCTTCGTTCACCGCGATGCCGAACGCGAGCCACGCGAGCGGCGGGTGGCCGAAATCCAGGAGGCGCTCGATTGTTTACCACCCAACTCGCCCCAACCGACCGCCGTTTGTGTCATACCGGTACGTACGCAAGAGGCGTGGCTTCTGTTCGATGATCTGGCCATCAAGACTGCTGCCGGCAACCGCAGCTTTCGTGAGAATCTCGATCTTCCCACACTCAAAGACCTGGAGTCGCTGGCGGATCCCAAATCAGTCCTGTACGATTGCCTTCGGCGGCCAGCGGCTACGTGGGCGGCGTCTCCGCAGCTTTCCGGTGAACCAGCGCGCTCGCCGTGTGGCTGACTTGATCGAGGATTTCTCGCCTCTGCGCCTTGCCTGCTTTCGGCGCGCTGGAGGCGGATGTTAGAAAGATCGTGACGCGATTTCCTGAGTAGGGTTGCCGATCTGTATACGTTGGGACTGAACCAGCGACTGGTGCAAGCGCTGGCGCTGATAGTGTTTCGTGGCTCAATCGTTCTGCAAGGCGCTCAGCAGTTGGGCGACGCTGGTATTGCCGCCGGAACAGACCAGCCGACTTTGTGTCCGGCCAGCTGTCACGCAGACGGTAGGCCGCAGCCAGGGCGCCGCGCCGGCCGCTTCGGCCAGGGTGTGCGCCCGTTCCACCAGCCAACGCATGGCGCGCAAGATCTCGTCGTCGCTGAGCAGAATAAAATCATCCAGGTGCTGCCACAAGATACGCTGCGGCATCGAACGCCGAGCCGGTAGGCAGGCCTTCGGCCACGGTGCGATTGGGCGCTTCGATCATGGCGTGCTGTTGCCACGACAGATACGCCGCAGGCGACGCTTCGATGCGCGCCGATGACACGCAGCGTTGGGTTGATCGCCCTCGCGGCCAGGCAGGCCCCGGCGCGCCGCTGCCACCGCCAATCGGCGCGATGATCACCTCAGGCCTGGCTCATCCTCCAGCATCTCCAGTGTTGCGGTGGCGACGCCGGCAATCAGGGCTGGCTCGTTGCCGGAATGAATGTAGCAATCGTGCGCTTGGGCTAAGCCCTCGCAATGGCGCCGCGCCTCGTCGAAGCGCGCCGTGGAAGATCACCTCGGCCCCATCCCTTGCATCGCGGCTACCTTGCCTGGATTGGCGCCTTCTGGCACCACGATGCGCGCGGTCACGCCGAACAGTCGCGCGGCATACGCCACTCGACTGCCCGTGGTTGCCCGTGGACGGGCGATGACCCCGGCCGCGCGTTCGGCTGCGCTCGATGCGCCATCAGGTTGATGCCCCCGCGCACCTTGAACGCGCCGATCGGCTGGTAGTTTTCGTGCTTGACGTAAACCGCCGCGCCGATGAGCGCATCGAGCGCCGGGTAGTTGTGCATCGGAGTGCGCGGCAGGTAAGGCCGCAGGCGCCGCTGCGCCGCCAGGATGTCCAACAGGGTAGGAATGGGCATGGTAGGTGTAGCCCGGAGATCAGAGATCAGAGACCGGGTGCGTGGAAGGCGGATGATCTCCAATCTCCGATCTCCGATCTCCAATCTCCGATCTCCAATCTCCGATCTCCAATCTCCGATCTCCGATCTCCGATCTCCGATCTTCCTGTTCAACAGGTGCTGCCGAAGGCTCCAACCACCAGCATGATGTCCACGATATCAACCTGGTTGTCGCCGTTGCGGTCGTAGCGGTTGTTCCAGGCAGGCGAGGCTGGGGTCTCGCCCCAGTGCGCGGCAATCGTGCCGATGTCCTCCACGCCCACGGTGCCGTTGGCGTTGAAGTCCGGGCAGGTGCGGTAGGGCGCATCGGGCAGCGGCCAGACATACGCGCCGCGGCTGCGTGTCCACAGGGCCAGGGTGGTCGCCCCGGTGTCAATCGTCATGTCCCACACCATCGCGTTGGGCAAACCGGCCTGGAAACGATACCAGGTGGGCGTTCCTGCGTTGATGTCATTGGTGTAGTAGAGGCCCCAGTCCGTGCCCACGAAGACCTGCTGCGGGAAGCGCGGGTTGGCAATAATCGAATCGGCCGGGATGTTGGGCAGATTGCTCGTCTTGTTGACCCAGGTGAAGCTGGCGCAGTCGGTCGTGCAGATGACCTGGAAGACATGCCCTGGCGTCGTGGGCGTGTTCTGATCGAAGCCGCCGACAGCCGCATAGCCGATCAGTGGGTTGGCCGGGTCCAGCGCCACGTCCAGGATCGGGCGATTGGGCAGCACGGCGTTGCCGCCGGTCAGGTTGACCCAAACGGCCGTGTTGGCGGTGCCGACGCCCAGGTTTCTGCCCCACTGCACGTTGCCGTCGTTGGTGCCGACAATGGCCTTGGTGGCGTCGCTCCAGGCGTAGTTGAGCTGATTGATGAACGAACGATCGGCCAACGTGTTCTTGGTCAGGTCGCCGCTGTTGACATACCAGCGCGCGGTCGTCGTCGCGCCAATCGCGCCGTTGACCGACTCATAGACTCGATACGAGCCCGCGATCATGTGGGTGCACGTGCCTGTGCAGCCGTTCTTCTGGATCTCGTAGGGGAACACGAAGCTCAGCCGGTCAGCAGTCCACGCGCCTCCGGCTGCGGTTTGCGCGCCGTACGCGCCGGTCGTGCTGACGGCCAGGGCGCCGTTCTGGCTTTCCTGGTAATAGCGCAGTCCTTGCAGCGGCTCGATGCGGGCGAACATACCGTCGCCGCCCTTGCGCAGCTGCCAGACGGCCGGCCCTGGGTTGCCCGCGGCCCAGACATAGACGGCCGAGCCGTTGTCCTGCATACCGCCGTTGATGCCAGGCGTCGCGGCCGTGGCAAAGTTCTGCGTGATGTCGCCAGAGTAGAACTCCAGCGTGCTCAGGCTGTTGTTGATCTGCGTGTACGACTCGCCGCCGTTCGTGCTGACGTACGCGCCGCCGTCGCTGCCGGCCAACAGGGTGGTGGATGAGCCAGGCACATAGGCCAGCGCGTGGTGGTCCACGTGCACGGTGGTGCCGCCGGCATAACCACAGGTCTTATCCGTGAACGTCGTGCCGCCGTTGGTGGACTTGAAGATGTCCACGGTGCTCATCAACACGATGTCCGGGTTGTTCGGGTCCACGGCCAGGCCCTGGTCGTACCAGTTCTGCGCATAATCGCCATAGCAGCCGGTCAAGCCGGTTTGGCTCGATTGCTGCTGCCAGGTTGTGCCGCCGTCAGTGGTGCGCCAGACGCCGAGCTGGCCGCCGCGCTGCGCGCCGCCGGTGGCGAGAATCGCCTGGACTTGCACGTAGATCACGTCGGGGTTGCTGGGGGCGATGGCGACATCGAGGCGGCCCAAGCGGTTGCCGGTCAGCGTGGTCGTGTTGACGGGAATGCCGCTGGCCGTGTCAGCCGGCCAGCCGTTGTCGGCCCGGCTGAGCGTTTCCCAACCGGTTGGGCAGCCGCTGGCCGGCAGCAGGGCGCGATAAGCGCCGTTGGCGCCGTTCTGATCCAGGTTGGCCTGAACGGTGGTCGCAAAACCACGTGCGCCGACGAAGGCGTAAATCTGGGTGTCGGTTCCGATGTCGCGCAGAATGAGGCCGGTGACGTCCTGGCGCTGCGTGCTGAAGTTGTTCGTCGTGCAGGGGCCGGTCCAGTTGGCGCCCGCATCATACGAGAGGTAGAGGCCGGTCTTGGCGCCCACCACGACGTTATTGCTGTTGTTGGGATCCACGCGCACCTTGCCGATGGCCTGGTACTGTGGAAACGCGCCGGGCGGCTGAGGATAGGGCGGCGCGAACACATCCGCGCCCTGGTTGACCCAGGTCGCGCCCTGGTCCGTGCTCTTGAGCACCACCGCGCTGCCGAAGGAGAAAGAGCCGAAGCGCAAATCGCCCGTGCCGGCGTAGACCGTGTTGTGATCGTTGGGATCAATCGTAATGTCGCCAATGGCGATGGTTGCCAGCAGCGGGTCATCGGTCACCGATGTCCAGGTCGTGGCTGCGGAGCAGCAGTTCGTGGTTTTCCAAACGCCGCCGCCGTCTGCGCCGAGATACGCCACATTGGTGCTCACCGGGTCAATCGCCATGACGTTGGTGCGACCGGCCACCAGACCGTAGCTGTAGCAGCTCAAGCAGCCATTGCTTTGCAGCGGCTGCGGCCCCAACGAGGTGAAACGATTGGCGTTCAAGGCCAGCGGCGACTCGTTTTGATTCTTGCCGTAGATGACCTCTCCGGCCGGCACCGCGCGCTCGACCTGGCTGTCCTGCGCGGCCGCCTCACGCACCCAGGCGGGGTTGAACTGGCCCGTAGGGTATGACACCCGGTGGTACCAGTAGTCGCCGATGGCCATCAGCTCATCGCTTTCGCCGTTCTGCCCTGTGTCGCGCTCCGCGAGGTACATTTCAGTGCTCTCGCCCGACTCCACATTGACGGCGCGCCGAAGTTCTGGCGCCGGCGCGGTGATGCCCGGCGTTCGCACGGCGAGCGCAATCAGGAGCACCAAAACTCCGCCCAATAGAATACGAATCACGCTTGATCTTGACATTTTTCTTCACTCCCAGGTTGACGTGGCTGACGGCTGATGGGGGCGTCTGGTTTACGGCTGGCCGTAGTGGTCGTAAGGGGAGACAACAACCCGCGTACAGAGCCTGCGCAGACGAACATAATTAGGGAGCGATAGATTACCCTGAAACGGCCTAAAATGCAAAAAGCGGCTTTGTACTTGGCGCTTTCCTCGATGATCTTGACTTCGGCCGCAGGTTGAACAGGCCATATGAGCCTACATTGCAGAGGCGCGTCGCGAGGCAGAGACTATGGGAGTGGGATCCCCACCCGACGAGCGATGGTTGTGGCCAGAACTGAAAAATCCTGATAGCACATCTGAACGGCTGCGGCGTGCGCTGCGATGGCGCCGTCCGCTGGCCGGAGATGAAACATCGGCTTGCGCGCCTCCATCTACTTTTGAGCCTTTCCTTGACGCACCGGCGCCGGTCAGGTACAATACAGGCGAGAAATGGGAGGGTCATCCGATGATACTCGAACAAGTCGCCACTCGCCTCAATACGACGCCGGCCCAACTCGAACGCGATAGCCTGCGGCTCTACCTGGAACGCAAGCTACGACTCGTTGAGAGTGAGCTATTCACGCTGGCCCACCGATACGGCGTGCGAACTGTTGCCGAACTGGATCAAGCTGTCCAGGCGGGCCGTTTCCACGAACCCGAAGCCTTCGACGACTACTTCCGGTTCGACTATCTGGAAGACCAGCGCCACGTCCTCCTGGACATGGTGGGGCAGCTATGATAACTTCCCCAATACCGCCTGGCGCAACGTGTCTACCTATCCCCGCCACTTCCACAACGGCTCGCAGAATGACGTCGAGGCCGCGCCCTTCAGCGCCGATCTCCTGATCGGCTTCCGCCAGTTCATGGATTTCGTGCGAACACGCTTCACCATGCCCTGAATGGGAGCGACTATCTCTCCCGCCACTCGCGCCGTGCGCAGCACATCGTCGGTCGAACCCCGCGCGAACGTTCAGACTTCCCCATACCGGTACTTCGTGCTCTCTTCAACAATCTTGATCTCGGCCGGGGTCAGGTCGAACAGGTCATACACCCGGCGGTTGAGCTGCGTTTCCAGCCGCACGATCTCGGCCGTGCGCTGCGCGTGCTCCCGACGCTGCTCGGCCAGCCAGCTTTCCCAATCATCGCGCTGGCGCACCGGAATCTCGCGCTTGAGCACCGCCCGCACCTGGGCCAGGAAGCCGGGGAAGTCCAGCTCCCACCAGGCGGTCAGCTTTTGGTTCAGACTCGCGCCCGGCGCGCCCAGGTCGGTCCGGATGCGGTGGCGGGTTTTTTGATGCACCGTGTAACGGGCGCGCGCCTGCTCGGTGATGGCGCGCGCCAGCGCGGCGATGGTGTCGCGGCCGGCGGCTGCGGCGTCAGGGATGGGCAGACGCGAGATGAATTGGATCTTCTGTTGATAACGAACTGAGCCAGCGCGTTCACCCAATGGAACGCAGAGTTGAGAGACGCATGACCAGATAGCGCGAGATTGAAGTATGCCCAATACGAATGGGGAGTCAGGAACAGCGATGTATCCCTTGTCATTGACGTAGGCACCGGAGGTATCCCAGGAGAAGCGCGGGTACTTGCCGATGTCCGGCCAGACGATCTTCGGTTTCTCAAACGCGGCGAAGTAGTCAACGGTGTCTTGAATTTCGTACCAAGCGTAGGTACCTGGTTTGCGACCCGGCCAAGGCTGTGCTGTGTCCCAACTAGCGGGACGTGGCTCTAGCCGAGTCCGCAACTGCATGAGGTACGCTTTGACCGTGGGATAGGCCTCGATGTCAATACCTCTACGGGCAAAAATCAGCCAACGGTTTTCGTCCTCTTGATACCACGGACGTAGATCCTCGCCGCGCAAGATGGGCTTCATGATCTCGGCGCAATGAGGATCGCCATGTACCAATCTGTCGCGCGTGGTCTGGTCCACGATAAACGCCTCATTGAGGCCGGTCTTGACGCCATAGTATATCCTGCCTTCCACCACCTCGCCCAACGGCTGGCCCCCGGCCATCAACTTGGCGAAGATGCGCCGTCCTGCGTCGTCGCCCAATTGCCAGCCCGCATCCGGTTGGTCGTGGATTGCGACCGGTGTCAGCTTGGCGGCGACTTGCGCGGCGAACTGCTTCACCCCTTCGCCGCGCGTGAAGACAGCAACCTGCGCCGTGTGATCGAGAGATGGCGGCAGTTTGCGCACGACTGGAATCGCCGGATAGACGTCCGCCGCATCCTCGAAGATGTGATTGTCGCCGATGTCCACCAGTCTCTCGATCGTTACGTGGGTGCGCAGATAGGTCCGCAGCGCTGCGGCGTAGTTGGCGCGCAGCCAGCTATTGCTGCTGATGTAGGCCAGCCGGCCGCCCGACCGGAGCTGGCGCACCCCCTGGCCGAAGAAATAGACGAACAGATCGGCGACGCCATGATAAACTTGGGCGTAGTTGGCTTGCAGGAACGGCTTGATCGGCGCCAACGCCTCCTGCCGCACGTACGGCGGGTTGCCGATCATGGCGTCGAAGCCGCCGTCCGCGGCCCAGTCGCGGCCGGCCAGGTCAATGAAGACTTCGGGAAATTCCAAATCCCAGTGGAAGAAGCGCTGACGCTCCCACAACTCGCGGGCGCGAGCGATGGCCCCCTGGTACCGCTCGCCTACCACGATCTCCCCGCGCAGCGCCGGCAGGACATCGCCGCTGTGCATGGTCATGAACTCGACGGCCGGGTGCTGACCCTTCGTCTTTCGTCCTTCGTCGAACCACTGGCTGACCCACAGATCGAGCGCCTGTTTGTACGGGAGCAGCTGGCGCTGGAACGCGGCGTACGCCTCGGCGCTCTGCTGCACATCGGCGAGCGTGGCATCGGCGCGCTCGGCGACCTCGATCATCACCGCGGTCAGGTCGAGCAGGCCGGCGAACGGTCCCTGGAACAACGCGAACTGGCCCGCGTCCGTCACGCGCATGGCGCGTTCCACCGTGCGCACGTCCGCGCCGATCACCGAGTTGCCCCAACGCAGGTGATGATCCAGGAAGCTGAGCGGCGCGCCGACCGTGAAGGTGTGCAGCCACAGGCTCAGCTTCGCCAGCTCCACGGCCAATGGGTTGAGGTCCACGCCGTAGATGCAGCGCTTCATGACCAGCCGGGTCAGCAGCGCGGTGTCATCCAGTCGCGCCGCCGCGATCGTGATGCCCTGGCGCGCCATTTCCTCCAGGATCTCCCGCCGCATGCGCTCGATCAGCCGCTGCACGGGGTTCCAGTCCCAGGGCGCATCGGGATGGGTGTCGTGGTAAACCTGCATGCGCCGGATGATGCCGTCGGTCAGGTGATCCACCGTGTTGACCAGGAAATGGCCGCTGCCCATCGCGCTGTCGCAGACTTTGATCCCGAGAAACGCTTCGGCCGCGGCGCGTTCGGCGTCCGCCAGCCCGGCCTGCAGGCGCTGATTGGCCCCTTTGTCCAGCGCCTGGCGCAGGTTACGGCGCAGCGTCGCGAGGCGGTCCATGGCCGCGGCGAAGCGCGCCGCGCGCTCATCCAGGATCGGGTCGAGGGTCTGGCTGACGATGTACTCGACAATGAAGTCGGGCGTGTAGAACGAGCCGGTCAGCTTGCGCTCGCCCTTGTCGTTGACGAGCGAGACCTCACCCCTGCCTCCCCTCTCCTCTCCCGTAATCGGGAGAGGAGAGGGGGTTGGGGGTGAGGTGAGGACCAGCTTGTTCTCCAGCAGCCCTTCGTAGATCGTCCCCAGGTTGCGCACGCTGAGGTAGGCGTAGTCCACCGGTTCGCCCGCGTCGCGCACCATGATGTCCACCGCGCGCGCGATCACGCGGTCGCTCAGCTTGTGGCGTTCCAGGAACTGATTCTCGGCCGTGGCGGCGTGGAACAGCCCACCGTCGTAGCGCGGCAGGCCCAGGCTGGGGTCGCCGCGGTCAATGCGCCGGAAGAGGGCCAGCAGCGCTTCATAGCGCGGCGTGGCGAAGGTCGCGTCGCTCAACGGCAGGCCGCGGTCAGCCCGCTCAGCCGCCCATTCCGCCAGACTGGTCAGACTCTGCTCGCGGTAAGTGGGGCTGCGCATGGGCAGCAGGTCGCGCGCCTCGGCGTAGAGCACGAATAACAGCTTGTAGAGCAGGCTCAGCCCGGCCGCGTAGATCTGCCGCAGGCTCTCGTCGGTCTCCTCGCGGATGCCCATCTGTTCGCGCCGGTACGCAACGAAGCCGTTGGCGATCTCCGGCATCACCTCGTCGAAGACCAGTTCCTTCAGCTTGTCGCTGACGCGCCTGGCGTACGTAGCCGAGCCTTCGCGCACCTGCTGCAAAAACGAGCGGCCGCGGGCGTCCGGCAGGAAGGCGTCGCGGCGGAAGATGAGCCACCAGCGCTTGAAGTCGGCCAGGACCTCACCCCTCACCCCGGCCTGCGGCCACCCCTCTCCCCTCTCCTGAGCGTAGTGCAGCTCAGGAGAGGGGAGAGGGGCCAGGGGAGTGGGGTGAGGCATGGCGTCGAAGATCAGCCCCAGATCCACCTCGTAGAACTCGCTGGCGGTGCTGCTGACCTCCCGGCTGTAGAGGCGCCAGGTGCGGCCGTTGGTGAGGATGCCCCAGGGGCAGCGCGTGCCCACCAGGTAGCTGACCATCTGATGGCTGGGGTTGCTCCCGGCCTTCCAGGTGTTGCGGCCTGAACTGTCCTGCTGGCTGAGCGGCCGGCCCCAATACTTGGCCTCCGCGATCGCCGTGGCGCGGCCGTAGAAGGCATCGTCCGTTCGTTGGTGCGGGTAAGCCTCGTCGGCCAGGACCTGGCTGGCGAAAAGGGCGTAGTCGGGCCGCGTCAGGCTGCCGCCGCGGCGCTGCGCCTTCACCTGGACGATGTAGCTCCACCCCAGCGCGTCCAACACCGGCTTGACGAACTCCTGCTCGGTCTGCGCCTCGTTCCACGTCCCGCCCAACGCGCGTGCGCGCGCCCACAATGCACGCACCGTCTCAAAGACCGGCAGAGAATCCGCGGCCCATTCGGCGTGCTCCGGCAGGCGCGTGTGGAGGTAGTGTAAGGAGAAGAGCGACTTGGCCGTAGGCAGCCGGGGCAGGCTGTCCGCTGCGGTTAGTGGTGTGCTGGCGGAGTCCGTCATGGAGATCAACTTCGCTTTCACTGCTTGATCGCGTCTATTATACCGGTATGACTCCGTTCGTGCAACAACCTGTTGCAGCGACTTGCAGTCGCCCGATACGTCTCCATATCGTGGACGGCAGAAACTAGACAGCGAAATGGCCGGAATTAAGGTGCCATGGGGGCCATTCCCCTGTCTTGACAAACCCGTCCACCTTCATCGTATCCGGCTGCAGGAATCGCCCCAGCGCCGGATCGTAGTATCTCGCATTGTAAAAATACAACCCGCCCGCCGCATTGTCCAGCACCTGCCCAGTGAAGCGCCGCTGCGTCGGCGTCGCGCCGAAGCTGTAGCGATTCTGGCCTCACGGCTTGTAGCGCAGCTCCGCGATGCGCGCGCCGGTCTCGTTGGCCGTCACCGCGGTGCTGCCCAGGCGATCGGTCGCCAGCCAGCGCACCGCGCCATTGACTCGCAGCGCCACCCGCTGACCGCCCGCCTGGTAGTACTTTGTGATCGTCGTGCTGCCCCCGCTGGTCATCTGCTCGTAGATGGCTCCACGTTCACCGTCGTGCTGCTGCCAATCACCGCCTTCACCCGGCCGCCGTCGCCGTCGTACGTATAGCTGGCCGTGACGCCCCCGCCGCTAATGCCGGTCAGGCGGTTCTCGGCATCGTAGGTCAGGGTGTACACCACGCCGCCAATCGCGCGCCCGGTCATGTTGCCGTTGCAGTCATACCGAATTGTACACCAAATTCGGCCACAAAAGTGGCTCAACCTTCATTGACACAGTCTGGTCGGCATTGCCACAGTTGGGTACGGCGGAGTGATTATTTCAGATCGATTGACATTGAAAACGTCTTTGGTCATGCTTAATCGTTATGCGTTAGCTCCGACCCATTTTCACCCTCTCGATGATGCCGCGTTTCTTTCATACGCCGATTGATATGCTTGCGAAGAACATATAATGGGCCAAGGCATACAAGACCTAACGCCGCAAGCCACGCTCCATGGATCTCGATAGGTACAACCCGATTTTTCGCCACGAACATGACAAGCAGAATTGTACCCGCCCCTACGATCCCGAACATAAAAGCGGCGGAGAAAAACATTTCGGTAACGATGCCCCACCAGAACAAGGTTTGGTGTCGGCTTTGCATATTGTGCGCATCCGATACAGCAGAGTCATCCATATCTTGGTTGTTCGTCTTCATGTAGCACCTACTTCCACAGGTCGAAGGATTCATCTGACGGAGGTGGATAGCAGGTGTTATCAGCGCCAATGAAAGTTCGCTTATCCGCCAGGTTGACTTGCATGTCGTATTGCAAAACGACCGCACCATTAGCGAAACCAAATGCCGATCCTAACGCGATTCCCAACATGCAAGGTGGCCCACAAATCGCGCTAGTGCCTAATTTGGCCGATAACAAATTCAATAGCCGAGGCGCCGCATACGTCCCTACCCAAGGCAAACCGCTGCCAGCATCAAGTTTGGCGTATGCACCGGAAAACCCGAAGGTCACTTTCCGGTTATACCCAGAATAGTGTGGGCCTTGCGCATCATAACGGTACAATGGCTGCTCCCAGGTCTGGTACCTTGGTGAAGAAGGGTCTACAGGGTGAGCCGTAACGGACGTTTGTGCATTCAGTTTATCGGTCGTTCCCTGAACGTTCGTGAGGCGATACGGCCCATAGCCTTGATATTCGTACAACTCATGCTGGCCT
>NZ_UETR01000016.1:0-81903 GCF_900491745.1 Candidatus Amarolinea aalborgensis
GGAGGTGGTTGCAGCGGCCTTCGACAAGCTCAGGCCCCGTGCGGTGAGCCTGTCGAACGCTCGGTCGAGCCGCTCACGACGAAGCTTCAATCGTTCGACGTCGGACCCACCCCCAAACTGAAATGCACCCCAGCAGATTTTGCTGCTTGACAGGCTCTGGCATGTGCGCTACAATGAATCTAGTCGTTCGTGAGTCTCCTCGATTAATCTTCCACCCTCGATTCTGTGTGAGCCTGCCCGCAAGGCGCGGACCACACAAAGGACCGGCGTTTCGCAATGAGCGAATTCTCTGTTCTGAGCGCATTAGCCGCCGCGCAAGCTGGCCCGCGATTCTCCCCGGGAAGGAGGCATAAAGCCAAACAAACGCGTGTTTTTGTGTTCCGACCACCTTCTTCGACAGAAACCTCGTCATTTTTGAGGCTGTTGACCAGGTTCCGCCGGTTCCTTGACTCTGTTTCGTTCGATCACAACTCACGTAGGAAGGATCGTCTACAATGCGCAAGGTAATCCTGTATGTTTTCCTGGTAACTACTCTCTTTCGGCCTCGTCGTGGCGGTATCGGCCAGCAAGGCCAACCCGCCGACCGCCAATGGTCTCTCTCGCACCGCCGCCATCTTGCCGGCGCATCCCGTGATCGTCACCCGCCCGCCTGCCAACCCCCATGCGTTGGTCAATGACGGCAGCTTTGAAAACGGCCCGCCGCCCGGATCCGCCTGGACCGAAGTCACCAATTCCACCTGTGAGTGGATTGGCGACTGGAGTGGTGTTTGGGGCGCGGCTGCGTTCGATGGCTCGATAGACTTCTGGGCTGGCGGCTATTGCAGCGGCGTAGCGACCACGTCATCCGTGTCGCAGGCCGCCATCGCGGTTCCGGCCGCAGACAACACGCTGCATTTCCACTATATGGCCTACCGCCCGGATCCAGATGACCCGACGCCCGATGACTACGCCTACCTGAAGGTCAACGGCACCACCGTCTGGACGCTCAACCTGACGCAGGCCAACGATACGTTCCCGAATTGGGCCGAGGCGACCTACTCGCTGGCCGCCTATGCTAACACGAACGTGACCCTGGAGTTTGGCGCCGTATCAACGGGCGCCTCCACCGGCAACATCCGCTATGACTACATCTTGATTGGCGAGCCGCCGCCGCCGCCCCTGCGCTGCGAGATTGGCTACCATGAGGTGACTGTCTTCACGCAGGGCTTCGAAGGCGCGTTCCCGCCGGCCGGTTGGGCTGTGGCCAACAACGGCGGCAGCTGCACCAACGCCAGTGCATCGCCTGTCTGGACGAACGTTGACAGCAATGCGCGCGGCAACCTGACTGGCGGCACCGGCGCGTTTGCCATTGCGGACAGCGACTACTGCGGCAGCGGTAGTTACATGGACACCGAGCTGTGGACGCCGAACGTGGATCTGACCGGCCTGGTGGCCCCTCACGTCGTCTTCAACCTGGACTACTATGCCCTGGGCGACTATGCCGCTGTGGACGCCAGCACCGATGGTGGGACCACATGGACCAACGTACACACCTGGACGGCCAGTGCACGCGGCCCACGTCTTTACGACACGGCCATGCCCGGCGACGGCCAGAATGATGTCAAGATTCGCTGGCACTATGGCAACGCCAGTTGGGCCTGGTGGTGGGAACTGGACAACGCTTCCGTCACCGCCTGCACGCCCGATACGCCGACGGCCATCAACCTGACCTCTGTCACTGCCAACCCCGCCGCGCCATTGGCCGCGCTCCCGTGGGCCATCCCGGCCGCGGCCGCCGTGGCTGGCCTGGCTTGGGCGGCTCGCAAGCGTACACGCTGAGCAAACGACTGAGGCCCCGGTAACGAATCGAAGGTTCAACCTTTGTAGTCTCAGCTCGCGTTGAGTAACGGGCAAGACCCGTTTTCGTGCATCGAAAACGGGTCTTGTTTTTGGGATTCATGTCTATGCAGATTGATGTCGAACTCTATCGAACCGATGTGCGTGTGCAAAACAGGCCGCCGGTGGCGCTGAGCGTCATTGAAATCGCACCGGAGCAGCCCAAGCGCACGCTGCTTTTCATTCACGGTTTTGGCGGTCAGGCCAGTCAGTGGGCGCGCCAACTGAGCCACTTCAGCCATGAGGCGCGCGTCATCGCCTATGACCTGCGCGGCCACGGTCAATCGGACAAGCCGGCCTCCCAGTATACGATGGAGGAGATTCAGCAGGATCTCGAAACCCTCGTTGCGCGGCTGCGCCTACCAGAGCGGTTCATCCTCTTGAGCCATTCCTTCGGCGGCGCGATTGCGGCCCAGTATGCGGCCAATCATCCCGAACGCGTGGAGCGCCTGGTGTTGATCGGCACTGCGTCCGCATTTCAACTCAACCGCTGGGCGCGCCTGCCCTTCAAATTGCCCGCTGCCTGGTTGGCGCCGCTCTGGCGCGTTGCGCGGCGTACGCTGTCGGCTCCGCCGCACGTCGCCAAAACACTGTATGACAACGCCTTAACGCGCTGGAACGGCGCGCTTGTCTTTCCCAAGATCCAAACACCCACGCTGGTCATCAGCGGCTATCGTGACCGCCTGTTTCCGACGGCGGCCTTCGCCGAGGTGCCCGCGCTCATCCCCGGTGCGCAGCAGGTCAAGGTGCCGGCTTCCGCGCACATGGTCATGATCGAGCGCGCCGAGGCTGTCAACCGCGCGATTGAGCGCTTCTTGGCCGAACCGGTCGTTGCGCCAGCCGGCCGGTCAACGCCGCGCGTCATCAGCCGGCCCATGTCCAGCACGCGGGGACGTTATCCCACGCGGCCCTGGCTGCGTTTCTACGATGAAGGCGTCCCCTACACCGTGTCGCTGCCGGAGCGGCCGCTGTACCGCTTCCTGGAACGATCGGCGCGGCGCTTTCCGTTGAAAACCGCCGTGCGCTTTCCGTTGGGCGGCGCCAATCTGACCTATCGGCGCCTGGAACGCCATGCCAACCGCTGCGCGACCGCCTTGACCGGACTGGGTGTGCAGCGCGGCGACCGCGTCATGCTCCTGCTGCCCAATCTGCCGCAGGCCGTCATCGCCTTCTACGGCGCGCTGAAGGCCGGCGCCGTGGTGGTGGCCTGCAATCCTCTCTTCGACCAAGAGGAATTGCTGCGCCAGGCGCGCGACAGCGGCGCGCGCGTGCTGATCTGCCTGGACCGGCTGCGCAGCGTGGCGGTGCACCTGGCCGCAGGGAGCCAGATTGAGCGCGTGATCGAGACGCGCACCGACGACTATTTTAGCCTGTGGCGCAAGGCCCTCTACGGCGTGCGCTTTCGCGCGGTGGGCGATGACATTCCCGCCGCCTTCCTGCATTGGGGCGACTTGATGCGCGGCACCTCGCCGCAGCGGCCTGATATCGCCGTGGAACCGCACGACCTGGCCGTCATCCAGTACACTGGCGGCACGACGTCAACGCCCAAAGGCGTCATGCTCACGCACGCCAGCCTGGTGGCGAACACGCTGCAAACGCGCCATTGGCTGAGCGATATGCGCGATGGCAAGGAGTCTTTCCTGTGCGTGCTGCCCTTTTCGCACATCTATGGCATGACCACGGCCATGCACGTGCCGATTGCGCTGGGCGCCACGTTGATCCTGCAGCCTACCTTCGAGGTCAGCCAGGTGCTCAAGGCGATCAAACGCGATCGCCCCACGGCGTTTCCAGGCGTCCCGGCCATGTACGTGGCGATCAACAACGCGCCCAACGTGCGTCGCTACAACATCTCGTCGGTGAAATTCTGTATCAGCGGCGCCGCGCCGCTGCCGGTGGAAGTGGCTGAGGAATTCGAGAAGCTGACCAAAGGGCGTCTGATCGAAGGCTACGGGTTGACCGAAGCCGCGCCGGTCACGCATGCGAATCCGTTCAAGGGTCAGCGGCGTGTGGGCACGATTGGCGTGCCCTTGCCCAACACCGAGGCGCGCATCACCGACCTGCAGACGGGCGAGGATTTGCCGCCCGGCGAGGTGGGCGAGCTGCTTGTGCGCGGGCCGCAGGTAATGGCCGGCTATTGGAATCTGCCGCAGGCCACCGCGGAAACGCTGATCACCGACGGCGCCGGGATGACATGGCTGCGTACGGGCGACCTGGCGCGCATGGATGAGGACGGCTACTTCGAGATCGTCAATCGCCGCCAGGAAATCTGGTATGCGGACGATGCCATGCGCAACCCCATCTTCCCACGTGAAATCGAAGAGGTGCTCTACGAGCATCCGAAGATCAAGGAGGCTGTGGTGGTGCCGATTGGGCGCACACCCAAGGCGTTCATTGTCCTGCGCGAAGGTGAGACCGCGTCGGTGGAGGAGGTCATCGCGTACTGCCGCGCGCGCATGGAAGAAGCCATGGTGCCGGCGCTGATCGAATTTCGCCAGGACCTGCCCAAGAGCTTCGTGGGCAAGGTGCTGCGGCGTCTGTTGGTGGATCAGGCCGAGTAGGCGTTGATCCTTGAGCGATGACCGAAGTGCGTCGTCAAAGGGAAGCAATTCTACAGATGTGCGGGCCTTGAAACGTCATACCTTCATCCCTACAAAATACCCGCTGCCGGTGGGCAGTGGTCAGCGGAGATGAAAAGACGATGCTGAATCGCGACTGGTTTTACAACATTCCGGGCCACACGCAACATCACGAGGAACGCAAGGTCACGTGGATCGAGTTGTTCTACGATCTCGTGTACGTTGCGACGGCCATCCAGCTGGGCAATCTACTCAGTAAGGATGTTTCGCTGTTGGGGTTCGTCAAGTTTGCCGCTCTGTTCATTCCGATCTGGTGGGCGTGGACCGGCATCACCTTTTTCGTGACCCGCTTTGTGGTGGATGACGTATGGCATCGCCTGCTGCTGTTCGCCCAAATGGCCAGTATTGCGGCATTGGCCCTGAGCATTGATGGTGTGTTCGGCGACCTCTATCAACAATTCGTTTTTGCCTACGTCATCGCGCGCTTCATTCTGGTGCTGCTTTATGTACGTGCCGCGCTGGCGGTGCCAGCCGCGCGTCCGCTGGCAGCCGGTTATGCCCTCGGTTTCAGTCTCGGCGCGGCGCTTTGGTTGGTGTCGGCGTTTGTTCCAGCGCCCGCGCGTTATGGTCTTTGGGCAGCCGGTTTGATCGTCGAGTTTGCTACTCCCCTTTCACCCGCCATGCGACGCTGGCAGGCGCGCTTTCCACCGGATGTGGAGCATGTGGCTGAGCGCTACGGCGTCTTCACCCTCATCGTCCTGGGTGAGTCCTTTGTCAAGGTCATTGATGGATTGGCCGGCACGCAATTGACGATAGATCTCGTGCTGCTGGGATTGGTTGCTGTGGGGCTGGCTGCAGCCCTGTGGTGGCTCTATTTCGACGATATCGGCGGCTCGCGGGTGCAGCATCGCGGCCTTGAGACCTATGTCTGGATTTACTCTCACCTGCCGCTCACGCTCTCGCTCACGACGTTTGGCGTGGCGGTCAAAAAGATCCTCTTGCACCCGAGTGGCGAACCGCTGGAGGATAAGTATCGGCTGCTGCTTGGCATCGCGGTCGTGCTGTTCTGCCTTTTCCTGGGAACCATGGACAGAGTCACTGCGCGCCAGGATGACATGACAGAAAACAAGACGCGATCCGGTTGGCGGTTTTTGGGGGTCGCTGCGCTGGCGTCGTGGCTGGTGGTCAGTCGTGGTGTGCTCTCTCTGCCTTTCCTGCTCGTCATCTTGCTTGTGTTCGTGGCCGGGGTGGCGTTGAATCTACGACGGCCTCGGGCTAAACCTGGCTGAGCAGACGGCGCGCTGTGTTGCCTCTCAAACGCTCAAAGTGGCTCAGGTAGCGGCGGGCCAGGTGCTCCCAGGCAAACTCCTGCTCGATGCGCTGACGACTGCGGGCGCCTTGCGCCAGGCGCAGGGCCGGCTCTTCGATCAGGCGCGTCACCGCGGCCGCCAGGCTGCCGGGCGAGCGTTCATGCACCAGGAAACCGTTGTCGCCATCTGTCACTACCAGGGGGTTGCCGGCCACCACCGTGGCGACGATCGGCTTGGCGCAGGCCATGGCGTCGAGCACGCAGACATTCAGCCCGTCCACCGGCTGTGTCACCGACGGCATGACGAAGACATCGGCCAGATTGTAGTACGCGCCCATCTGATCGTAGGGCACATTGCCGACAAAATGGACGTTGGCCTCAACGCCCAGGGCGCGCGCCAGGTTTTCCCACGTTACGCGATAATCGCCATTACCGACCAGCACCAGGTCCACGCGCGGCGCCACGGCCGCACCGCCATGCGCGCCGCTGAACAGCGGCATCGCCTGGATGATGGAATCGAAGCCTTTCTTGGGCACCATGCGCCCGACGCCCAGCAGCACGAAACTGTCGGCTGCCAGGCCCAGGCGCTGACGCAAGGCCGCGCCGGCCGGCGGGTCAGGCCGCAGCGCCTGCGGGTCCACGCCGTAGATGATCAGCTCGAACTTGGCTGGGTCCGCGCCCAGGTCGTGCACCGCAACCTCGCGCAGATCCGCGCTGTTGGCGGTGATGAGGCCGGCCGTGGCAAAGGCCTGGCGCGCCATACGCTTGAACAGGGGATTCTGTCCAGCCACCAGGGCATCCGAGCCGGGGATGGAGACGACCAGGGGAATGCTCCGCCGGGCGGCCGCGCCTGCGGCCAGGTAGCCGTTGGGGAGCACCCAATGCGCATGCAGCACGTCTGGCCGCGCCCCGGCGATCCAGCGCTCCACCGCGGCCTTACCGGCCGTGAAGAGCAGCGCGCCCAGGGTGTAGGCTTCACCCTTCATCGCCAGGTCTGCGCGCATGGAGCGCATGTAACCCAGGCGATGCGCGGCGTCCGGCCAGGCGTAACGGTAGGTGTGCAGCTGGATGCCGCCCAGGTCGGCTGGCGTGCGGCGATACGCCGGATCGAACGGCGCCACCACGGTGACGTCCGCGCCCTGGCGCGCCAGCTCACGACAGAGAGCCTCCACGAACGAGCCGCTGAAGTCGCCCTGGAAACGGGGAAAGTTGTGGGTGAGAACGCCAATTTTCATGACGACCTGGGGGCCGATTTTTCGATGACGGCAGCCTCATCGGTGGGGAAACCAGGTTTCTGCAAGAAACCGGATTTTTCGCCGTAGCCGGCTTCAGCCATGAACGCGTCGAGCCGCCATTCCATCTCTTTGATTTGTTCGCCCTGGCTGACGATCAACTCGGCGATGAAGCCGACCAGGATGAGCAGCAGACCCGCCAACGCCAGCCCGCCGGCCGCCCAGAAAATCGGGCGCTGCTGGGTCTGGGTCAGGACGTAGAGCAGGAGCAGGTAGATCGCCGTGATCGCGCTCAACCCCAGCGCCGCCAGGCCCAATCCGCCGAAGAAGCGCATCGGCGCCTGGCTGAAGGTGAGCAGGAATTTGACCACGAGGACATCGAGCAGGCTGATGGGGATGCGGCTGAAGCCGTACTTGGAGCGGCCCGCGCGGCGCGGATACCAGTTGGTTGCGACTTCGCCAATGCGATAGCCCTGCTGGCCGGCAATCATGAGCAGGAAGCGGTGCCAGTCTGAGCGCAAGGGAGGCAAGGTGAGCAGCACTTCACGGCGAAAGGCCTTGATCCAGTTCATGTCGTGCGCTTGCACGTTGAACAGACGCCGCGAGACGGTGTTGTAGATGCCGGATGCAAAATTCTTGCCGTCGGCGCGCCCCTGGCGCCAGCCTGCGACCACGTCGTAGCCTTCTGCCAGCCTGGACAACAGCTTGGGGATATCTTCCTCCGGGTCCGACTCCAGGTCGGCCGGGAGGAAGATGATCAAGTCGCCGGTCACCGCACGAAAGCCGGTGCGCAGCGCGGCCGTCAAGCCCAGGTTGCGGCGGTGACGGATCAAGCGCAGGAAGGGGTAAGCGATGATTTGGCTGGCCGCCACATCGCCGGTGCCGTCGGTCGAGCCATCATCAATTAACACCAGTTCGGCGCGACCGTCCAGCCCCAGCGCGCTGAAGGCTTTTGCCACTTTCGCCAGCAGCAGCGGGATATTCTCTGCCTCATTGCGCGCTGGCACGAGAACCGAAACCGTTTGACTGAGCATTACCACGTCAGCGTTTTGCCTTCAACTGTGAGCACCGCGCGCTCCCCGCTTTGCACTTTGCGCCCTCTTCAGCCGACGAACGCCTTGACCGCAGACGTGACCCGTTCGATCTGGACATCCGTCAATTCCGGGTACATGGGCAGCGAAATGACCTGCTGCGCGCAGGCTTCGCTCACCGGCAGACTGCCAGGGCCGTAGCCCAGCTCGCGGTAGGCCGGCTGCAGATGCAGCGGGAGGGGATAATGAATGACCACGCCGATGCCGGCTTGGGTCAGATGGGCGGCCAGCTCATCGCGCCGCGGTGTGCGCACGACGTAGCAGTGGTAGACATGGCGATTGTACGGTCGTGCGGCGGGCGTCACGATGTCGCTGCCGGCCAGGAGTTCATTGTAGCGCGCCGCGTGACTGCGCCGCGCTTCGGTCCAGGCTTCCAGGTGCGGCAGCTTAGCGCCCAAAATGGCGGCCTGCAGCGCGTCCAGGCGGTAGCCCCAGCCCAGCTCGTCGTGCTCATACTTGCTCATGCGGCCGTGGTCGCGTAGTTTGCGCACCCGTTTGATCAGGGTCTCGTCGTTGCCTGTGACCATGCCGCCGTCGCCATAGCAGCCCAGGTTCTTGCTGGGATAGAAGCTGAAGCAAGCCAGATCGCTCATGCTGCCGGCGCGGCGCCCGCGATACTCGGCCGCATGCGCCTGCGCAGCGTCCTCGATCACACGCAGGTTGTGGCGCTTGGCAATATCGAGAATCTCATCCATCTCGGCCGCCTGTCCGTACAGGTGCACGGGCATGATGGCCTTTGTGCGCGGTGTGATCGCTCGCTCGATTAGTTCGGGGTCCAGGTTATACGTGTCAGGCTGAATATCCACAAAAACCGGCGTCGCGCCAGCCTGGGAGATGGCCTCGCCGGTGGCAAAAAACGTAAATGGGGTTGTGATGACTTCGTCGCCGCGACCGATGCCGCAGGCCAACAGGGCCAGGTGCAGGGCGGCGGTGCCGGAGGCGACGCCGACGCTGAAACACGCGTTGCTTACCTGGGTGAAAGCCTGTTCAAACCCGGTCACTTCCGGCCCCATGATGAAGCTGGTATTGTTGACGACTCGCTCAATCGCGGCATCAATCTCGGGCTTGATCGTGCGATATTGTGCTTTCAGGTCCACCATTGAAATGGCGTCCTGTCGTGCAGCGGATTCCATAAAATCGTTCTTCCCTCTACATGTTTGGTATCGTATGGTTGGTTCAGTCTCTAGCGCGCAGGCATATAACTGGTATGTGGGCTGGCCAGGCCGTCCGCCAGGTGGGCCAACTGGTCTTCCAGGCGTCCGATGTCGCGGCGGGTCAGATTGATGCTGTTGATCAGGCTGAGCGGCACCTGGATGCCAAACTGGACGCGCTGCAGCTCCAACTCGGCCAGGTTGCTGCGCAGCAGAGTCAGTTGATCCTGCAAGAGCTGCATTTCCTCACGCCGGCCTGCTTGCAGAATCTGCTGACTGCTGCCGTCGGAGATGGCGCTGCTGATCTGTTGTTCCAGGCGCGCACGGTTCTGCTTTAGCCAGGCATCGAGCAGTTGGTTGCCTACGGCCAGTTGATTGTGAATGACGCGCAGGTAACCGAGCTTGACCAGGCCGAAGACAAAGCCGGCCGATTCTGGTTCTGACAGTCCCGTGGCTTCACGCACGGCGGTTTCGCTCAAAAGCCCTGCCTGGCTGACCGCCAACAAGATGCGTCGCTCGCCGGCGCTCAGGTAGCGAAAGTCATGTTGAAAGAACCCGGCCAGCATGTCATCCACGATCAAGTCGGCTGGCGTCAACTCACGCAGGCTGTTATCTTCTTGCCACAGCCGTTGGCAAATCATCTGCACGAGATACGGATGATCGCCAGCCTCCGCCCGAATGGCGTCAATCGTCTGGTCGCTCACCGTGACCGGCGTCGGCGATTGCGACTGGCGAATCAGCATTTCCGCGGCCACGGGATCAAGCCCGGTCAAGTTGCGGGGCGCAAAGCCGTTCAGGAAGGGCGATGTGTCCCACGCGGCGTCCTGATCATTGAGCTGCAGCAGGATCTTGGTGGAGACCATGATCACACGCAGGCCGGCGCCAATCAGGAAGTTCTTGCGCAGCTGCTGCAGCAGTGCGGGATCCATTTTCCCGATGGTGACCAGGGCTTCAGCCTCGTCAATCAGCAGCAGCAAGACGCGGTTCGCGGCCAGTAATTGACGCCGCATGGCGCGCAGCAATGTGATTTCATCCGCCGCTCTGAGCGCTGCGACATCCACACCGTGCGGTTCGAAACGATCGGCCGCTTCCTCCAGCGCATAGTAAAGTTCCCGATTCAACTCGGCGCGCGTGCTGATCCCCTGCAGGTCCACGAACAGCGGCACATACTGTGAGTGCGTCAGGGTCAGCGCTTCAATCTGGCGCAGCAGCGATGTCTTGCCCATGCGTCGCGTGCCCACGGCCCACAGCGCGTTGTTCGGGCCATCGAGCAGATGAGAAATCAGGCCGCGCCGGCCATAATGGGACGCGCCCTTGACCCAACCACCCACGATATACGGATTGCGCACGATGGTGCCTTTCTTCGATGCAACCAGGATCAACAATGATGACGACCAGCGGCTTGCTTCATTCGCCGCACGCGCCGGCTGGTCTGAACGACACCGCAGGGCGTATTATAGTCAATATTCGACGACAGGCAACTTTGACGAAAAAGGGGTTTTTGAATTGGCGGCCATCGGGGTTTGTGCTACACTACGAGCTGTCATTACGTTGCCAAGGAGACCTATGCCGAAAAAAGAGAACCGTCCTGGCCCGTCCACGCAGGCGGTGCATGCCGGCGGGGCGCGGCCACAGCCGTACCACGCGCTGACCACACCCATTGTGCAAACCGCCACCTACACGTTTGCCGATACCGCCGATCTGAGCGATTTCATGGAAGAGCGCATGTGGGGCGGCAGCCGGCAGCGCACGGAGTACGGCCGCTACGGCAATCCCACGGTCAGCGCGGTGGAAGCCAAACTGGCGGCTCTCGAAGGCGCTGAGGAGGCGCTCCTGTTTGCTTCTGGGATGGCGGCGATGACCACGGTACTCCTATCGCTTCTCTCCAGCGGCGCGCACCTGGTGATTACCGATGACGCCTACCGGCGGACGCGGCAGTTTTGCCTCAATTTTCTCAAACGCTTCGCCATCGAGGCGACCGTGGTGCCCATGGGCGATTACGCTGGCGTGGAGGCGGCCATCCGCCCATCCACACGTTTGATCGTCTCAGAATCGCCGACCAACCCTTACCTGCGGGTTCTCGATCTACCGCGGCTCGCTGAGATCGGTCGGCGGCGGCAGGTCAAGACTGTGATTGATTCCACCTTCGGCACGCCGATCAACCAGCGGCCTCTCGCGCACGGGATTGACCTGGTCATTCACTCGGCGACGAAATATCTGGGTGGGCACAACGATCTCCTGGCCGGCGTCGTCTGCGGCAGCGGCGCCTTGATCGCGCACCTGCGTCAGCAGTTGTGGATGTTAGGCCCGGTGTGTGATCCGCAGAATGCCTTCTTGCTCGGACGCGGTCTGAAAACGTTGGCCCTGCGCGTCAAC
The DNA here is from genome assembly GCF_900491745.1 of Candidatus Amarolinea aalborgensis. Taxonomy (NCBI): domain Bacteria; kingdom Bacillati; phylum Chloroflexota; class Caldilineae; order Caldilineales; family Candidatus Amarolineaceae; genus Candidatus Amarolinea; species Candidatus Amarolinea aalborgensis. The sequence continues at coordinate 11,611 of NZ_UETR01000016.1, forward strand.
CGGCAGAATGAAAATGGCCTGCGCATCGCGCGCTTTTTGGAAGGCCATCCCAAAGTCGCGCGCGTTTGGTATCCCGGCCTGCCCTCGCACCCTGACCACGCTGTGGCCGCGACGCAGATGGACGGTTTTGGCGGCGTGGTCACTTTTGAGGTGCGCGGCGACCTGGAGACGGCCAGCCGGTTGATTGACGCGGTGCGCCTGCCGTTGATCGCGCCCAGCCTGGGCGGCGTCGAGACGTTGATCGAACAGCCGGCGTTGATGTCGTACTACGAGTTGTCAACCGAAGAACGCCTCCAGGTTGGCATCAAAGACAACCTGGTGCGCCTGGCGCTTGGGATCGAAGACGTCGAAGACCTCATGGCCGATCTGGAGCAGGCATTCGACCGCATCTAACCGCGCTTTGCCCTATGTTTCTGACATGCGCAGGATGGCCTCGTGCGCAGCTTCGACATCGGCGAGCTTGATCGTCGTGCGTTTAGCCTCGAACATGTGATTGACCGCCTCCAGCCCGTACTGCTGAATCCGATACGGGCGGCCGTTGGCATGCGCAATGACGAACTCCAGGGCATCCTGGTCCCAGCGGTAGATCCCCTTGACTGGCTCTTGCAGCAGGGCCACGGCATCATCCCGTCCAAACGGCGCCAGTTCGATTTCGTTGAACAGATTGTACCAGGGACTTTCTGGCCGATCCCAGGCTTTGCTGATGCGCACACCAGCCACCACCGCGCCGAGGTTTTGCGCAAATTGCTCCATGAAGATACCGCGCAACTGCTGCTGAGTCAGTTGATCGTAATCGTTCATCACATCCACTTCGTCCAACAGCAAGATGAGCCGGATGGTCTTGTCCGTCTGCTCCTGCAGGTGGCCGATGATCAGCCGCAAATCGCGGCGCATGTCGCGGGCAGAGTAGCTGCTGACCGAAGGCTGAAAAACCAGCCCCAGTTTGTCGCGGTCGGCGGCCGGCAGCGTCTCGAAGACTGCCTCCATCACCCGGTGAAAGAATTCAGGCTCGGGTGTGCCTTCCAGGTCAACCAACACGGGGATGAAGACGCAGTCAGGGTCGTTGGACTCGCGCAAACGATTGGCCAAATGGAACAGCAGACTGGTTTTGCCAATGCGCCGCTCGCCGTGAATCATCACACTGTTGCGGTGCAAAATAGTCAAGATGCGCTTGAGTTGTTCATTGCGACCGAAGAAGAGATCATCCCGCCGGACTGGCTCGCCAGACACGTACGGATTGAATTTGCGCTGCAGCGCCTGACGCGGCCGACGCCGTACGCGCAGCCAGGAGCCAATGCCCAGGCCGCTGCTGATGAGCACAATGCCCACCATGACCGAGCCGTAGATCACATTGGAGAGTAGGACCGTACCCACGATGGGCAGCGTCACTTCCACGGGCGGCTGCACAACGGTCAGCTCCGTTTGCGCCACCGGCGAATAGTTCATAGCGTCGTCACGCGTGCGCACCTGGACTGTGTAGGCGCCGACCGCCAGGCTGCCAAAGCGCATGCGCTGGTTGCGGGTGGTCTGCCAATCGGGCATGCCCGGCAGCAGGCGCACCTGGAACAGGATGCTTTCTGGAGGCGTCTCGTGATCGCCGCCCGTGAAATCAACCGTTACTTCGTCTCTCGAGGTCAGGCTGATGGGGCTGTGGTTCACAGGCTTGGAATTGACGGCAGACACACGCACCCACGGCGGACGGGTCTCTGGCTGATAGCGCCTGAGGCCGTCCACCGTGGCTAACCAGTAGATTCCCTGGTGGTCCTGATGCATGGTGGTGACAATACCGCCGGCCAGTCCATCGTTTTCCTGGTATCTCTGCCAGGTGTTGCCGTCGAAACGGCTGATGCCGCCCTCGGTGCCTACCCACATCGCGCCAGATTGATCCCGCATCAGGGCGACAATGCCGTTAGAAACCAGCCCCTCAGTAGTGGTCAGCACGCTCCATTCCCCCGCGTCAGGTTCTAGTCGCCCAATGCCGCTTGCCCAGGTGCCGATCCACAGGTTGCCGTTTCCATCTTCCATGAGCGCACGGACGTCATTCGCGGGCAAGGGAGAGTTCTGCGCCGAAAACGTCTTCCAGCCAGCGCTGCGCAGGACGCCGGCCCCTTGGTCCGTACCAATCCACAACTGATTCCTGCTGTCCACAAACATGGCTTGTATACGCGCGCTCGGCAGCCCATCAGCCGTTGCAAACACGCGCCATGCCGCCGGTTCTGCGCCCGACCCGGGGCGCCGCTGCACCAAACCGTTGAACGTGCCAAACCACAGCGTGCCATCCTCTTGTTCGGCCATCGAGATGATCGTCGCATCGTTCAGCACGGCCGTTTCCGTGATTGCGCGCCATTGATCTTCGTCGCGCACATAAAGGCCATCGCCGTTGGTGCCGACCCACAAGCGCCCCTGGTGATCGAAGTGCAGCGATGTCACGAAATCGGCTGGCTTATCAGGATCGTCGCTCACGCTGACCGGCAGCCAGTTACCCCCATTCCCATCGGTGCGGTCGAGGACGAACAGCCCCGCTGTGTCCGTGCCGGCCCACAGCAGGTCGTCCGCGTCCTCCGCCAGCGCAAACACACGGGCGCCATTGGTTGTGGCCTCCAGCCCACCGTCGCGCCACTGTCGCCAATCGTAGCGAGTCAGCCCGGCCGTCGTGGCAAACCACAGGTTGCTGTTCACGGGGTCTTCCCAGATCGCGCGCACTGAGTTGGCAATCAGGCCGCTGTTGCTGGCATTGAAAACCGACCACGCTTGTCCCTCCTCGTTGCCTGGAGAGAAACGGGCCACGCCCCCAAAATTAGCGCCAAACCAATAGTCGCCCTGCGCATCCTGCCAAATAGACCAGATGTTTGCGTCTGGCAGGCCGTCCGCGGTTCCATATTGCTGCCAGCTTTCATCCACATCCGACCGGCGCAGAACGCCGCTGTCTTGGGTGGCAAACCAGAGGTCGCCTGCACGATCCTGCAGCATGGCATTGATCCGCGTCAGGGTCATCCCGTTGCCAGGGGTCACCTGGCTCCAGCGTTGACCATCAAAACGAGCCACGCCAGCCATTGTGCCAGCCCAAATTGCGCCGGTGGTGTCTTGCAGCAGCGCGGTGACCTGGCCAGGGGGCAAGCCATCCTTGACGGTCATCTGCGCCCACTCATTGGCGCCGTTGGCATGAACAGCTAGAATTGATATTCCCTCGGCTGTGCCAAACCACATGCTGCCGTCAGACGCAGCCAGCACCGCGCGCACATTGTTGTTGAGGAGTCCGCTCGTCGCGTCGAACGATTGCCACGATTCACCTCCGTCTGCGCCGATGGTCAGGTGGCTGACGCCGTTCAGCGTGGCAAACCAAATGGAACGCATGTCCCGACTTTGGGTGATTGCGCGCACCCGGTTAGAAATCAGCCCGTTGGCCGTGGTGTAGGTGCGCCAGCTGCCGTTGAAACGGCTCACGCCCGCGTCTGTTGCCAGCCAGATGTCGCCAGCCTGGTCCTGGATCAACGCGTAACCCTCGTTCGTAGCCAAACCATCGTCCGTGGTGAAGGTGCGCCAGGGTGAATACGACGTCTGCGCGGCGGCTGGGAAGACAGTCGCCGTACAAATCGCCGCCAGCGTGATGAAAGCCAGAATGAACGCGCTTGTTCGGTGCATGAGGATGCCTCCTGACACGGGCCAGTTGGGTCTGCGATGTTGGTCATGAGACATGACAACGGTCGGATTGAATCGGGGGCATGGGCTGCGACGCCCAGTGAGAAATGATACCCGTCGCCCGGCCTAAGGCCCAGCCGGCGCCTGTGTGTCTGGCGGCGCCACGACCACGTTGACCCCGCCCGCATCCAGAGACTGCTGCGCGGCCGCCAGTACGCTGACCACCTGTAGGCCGTTTACGCCGTCAGTTAGCGGTGTGCGCCCCTGGCAGATGCAGTCTACGAAGTGCTGACACTCCAACTGCAGCGGCTCGGTCATATCGAGGCGGGGAATCGTTATGTCGCCGGAGTGCACCTTCACCTGGTACTCCCCATAACCCGCCTCGCTCTTGCGATAGACGCCTTTGTCGTAGATCTTGACCTTGCCTTCAGACGCAACGTCGTCGTATACGACCATGCGGCGGCTGCCGACGACGGTCAACTGCCGCGTCTTGCTGGGATCGAGCCAACTGGCATGAATGTGCCCCAGGGCGCCGTTGGCAAAATCGAGCGTGACGAAGACAACATCTTCTACACTGCCGCCAAGAAAGGCCTTGCCGTGCGCGCTCACCTGCTGCGGCAATCTGCCAACCAGGTGCAGCATGATCGAAACATCATGCGGGGCGATGCTCCACAGCGCATTGATGTCTGCCTGCACGCGGCCCAGGTTGACGCGCGTGCTGTACAGATAGTACAAATCGCCCAGCTCGCCCTGGTCGAGCAGCATTTTGATGTGGCGCAGGGCCGGGTGATACTCGAACACATGCCCCACCATCAAGATACGTCCAGCCGCACGACCCGCGGCCACCATCTGCTCGGCGTCGGCCACGGTCATCGCCAGCGGCTTCTCAACGAAGACATGCTTGCCCGCGGCCAAGGCGGCCAGCGCCAGGCCGGCATGTGTGCGCGCCGGCGTTGCCAACACCACCGCATCAATGTCTGCGCGCCGCAGCAGCGCCGCGCTGTCGGTGGTCATCTCGACGTGGGGGTACTGGCGCTGCATACGCGCCAGCGCCTGCGGGTCGCTGTCAGCGCACACGACCAGGCGTCCGTTATTGACCTGGCTCAGGTTGCGCGCCAGGTTCGGACCCCAGTAGCCGCAGCCGACCAGGGCGATGCGCACGGTTGATTCGTTCATGTGTTACCTCAGGGCAATGCCCACGCGACACGGCGTAAGGCCGCGGCCGCCCGCGGGCTGCGCCAGGCGCCGCCGACTGCCGCAGTCGCCGGCTGCACTGCGCCCATTGCTTCGATTGCCTGACCAGGCTGCGCGCCTTTGACGCCGATGACGGCGTGACCCCAGCGAAAGCCCCCGCGCAAATCGCCCGCGGCGCCGATTTCGTGTAGCGCGTTCACCGCGTCTGCGCCTAACGCCAGCGAGGCTTCGTCGGCCGCGGCCGCAACCACGATGCGCCCGATCGGCGTATCTCGTATGAACGCGGCCAGCGCGCTCGATGCAGTCGGGTCGTTCAGCGTGTTGAAGCGACGCACACTCTCCACCTCGCCCTTCACCGGCTCGATGATGGCCACATAGTAGCCCGGTTCGCCAGGCGTGACAACGGCATCGCGGCCATTGACCCAGATGTGGGCAAAATCGCCGCTCTCTTCGCCCGCGCTCTCGACAAAAATCGGCAGAGGCGCACGCACCCCGGTCGCCCCAATCACAGCGGGCGGCTCTGATTCTAACCGTAAGGGGTACAGTTCGCCAAATTCGAGAATGACATCATTGAGGCCCGTACGGGCAGGAATTTCCAGCGTCAGCGTTTGCCAGGTGGGCGCCAGCGGCAGCGCAGGCGATTGCCAGCCGTTGACGCTGACGCGCACGGTTTGCCCTGGGCCGGCGGCTTTGGCCTCCAACGTCAGGTTGACCTTGCCGGGCAATGGCAGCAGCAGCCGACTGCGAGTGCGCTCAGCCCACACCGCGTCCGGCGTTTCACCCTGCCAGGCGTCGCCCAGAAGCGGCGGCTGCAGCCAGCCATTCCAGCCTTCACCCAGGTAGAGTGTGCCGATCGGCGATGTCAATGCCACATTGGCCGGTTCGGCTGCCTCTGTGTTCGTCACGGCATACAGGCGCACGCCGTCGCGTGCAGTCAGCAGACTGACCGGCAACACGGACTCGACATAAGTAATCAGGGCCGGGGGAGCGTAGGCCTCGTGCACGGTAATGAAGCGAATGTCAAATTGGCGCAGAACCGCAGGCGCGGCGCGGCGATCTTGCGCCAGCAGCAGCTGCCAGGCGGTGGGATCGGCAAAGAGGCTGCGCAAGCGCGCGTGCGCAGGCTGGTCAGCAGCGTTGGTCAGCGCGAGGAGGGTGCTAAGCACCGGCGCCTGGCTGAAGTATTGAAACTTGAAAGCCGGATTGCGCGAGGTGTTACCGCCCAGCAGTCGTTTGTGGTGCACGGTTTGGTACCACTGCTGCCTCATGATCAGCTCGTCCTGCTTACCCAACACGCGCGCCCCGTTACGCCAGCCCAGGGGAAGCTCCAACAGCGTGAAATCGCCTGGCGCTGCCGCCACCTCCTTGTAGACAGCCGGTATCTGCGCCAGGTTGGTCAACGGCAGCGGCGCAGACAGATGCTCGAACAGGATCAGCAGCAGGCAGACCACCATCCACGCGGTCTTGCGCCCGCTGCTGGTTGCCAGGCGGCGGGCGAACACAGCCAGCCCTTCCGCCGCCAGCACCGCCAGGCTGAGCATCAGCATGACGCTGAAGCGACTGGGGTAGCGATTGCCGTTGAAAAACGGCAGCCGCGCCAGCAGCCCAAAGGGGCCGCCGATGCCGGTGTCATGCCCGGCGATGCGCAGGGTAGGGCCTAGCGTCAGCAGAAAGAAAGCGAGCGCAGCCAGCGCCCAGAAACGCATCTCGCGTCGGTGTTGACCGCGCCAGGCGCCCAGCAGCGCCAGCGCCAGCACCGAAAGACCGGGGTAGATGTGTTGGCCCTTGTCGTGCGGAAACGAGGCGGCGCGCGCGGCCGCGCCCAGCAGCGGGTGGAGCTGCGTTGGCTGTACAAAGCCGGCCAGGTCGGCTGAGAAGATGTCGGCAAAACCGCCGCCGCTGCCGAAGAAGTCGCCTTCGGCGCGCAGATCGGGCAGCATGGCGGCCAGCAGGGGCAGCGCGCTGAGCGCAGCCACGACGGCCAGGGCTGCCAACCCGCCCAGCCGCGGCGCCAGCCAGGCGCGCCCGCGCGGCGCGGTCACCGCGGCGACCACCCACTGGATGCCGAACAGCCCGACCAGAATGAGCAAGAAACTGGCGAAGGTCATCTCTGCCCACAGTTGCAGAGCCAGGAAAAGACCGGCCAGCGCGCCGTCGCGCAGCGTCTGGCGCAGCGTGCCAGCCCGTCCCAGGCGCACCAGGTAAAGCGCGCAGAAGGGAATCCACTGTGAACTGGCGATGTTGGCTTGACCGAGCGCGGCGTAGAAGAGCTTGCTGGAGGCAAAAGCGTAGATGATGCCGGCCCCGAACGCCGGCCAGAAACCAGCCTGCGGCCGGCGTTGCACCGCGCGTGCCAGCAAAAAGGCGCCATACCCGCTGAGCACGAAGGAGGAGAGCAGCAGCACGTTGTTGGCGACGATCACCGAGGCGGCCGTTTGCAGCGGCGCGGCCAGCAGGCCGTTGAGCACGGTCAGGGTGTAAAACGCCAGGTTGATGCCGATTGGGTAGAACATCCAGCGGCAGTCGAACAGGTTCAGTTGGCGATCAATCGCGGCGTACTTCACCCACCAGAGGTTCCAGGCCAGCGCAGGATCGTCAATACCGTCGCCAGGGACGTGGGTGGTCAGGTGCGGAAGCAGCGGCCAGGTCAGCAGCAGGCTCAGCAGGGTGAAGCCGGCGAGCGCGACCACGTGAGGGTGGCGTTGGAGGATCTCGGTTGCGCGCAGAAACCGAAATCCTCTTTTCACTGGTCTTGTATCCATCACGCGTTGCACGCTTTGCCTTTCGCGCTCGCTAGAGTACAATAGCGCCGCCATGAACGACCACGATCCAGCCTATCTCGACGCACTGCACACCATTTTCGGTCGCGTCAATTTTGAGCGCCAGCCGCGCTTTGACTATTCCGCGTCCACGCTCAACCTGGAACGCATGCGGGCCTTGTTGGCCGACTTGGGGAATCCACAGCAGCATTTTCATATTGTACACGTCGCAGGCACCAAAGGCAAAGGCTCTGTCTGCGCCTTCACAGAGTCCATCCTGCGCGCGGCCGGCTACCGCACGGGCTTGTATACGTCGCCCCATCTGCACACGTTTCGTGAACGCATGCGGGTCAATGGCGCACTGATCAGCCGCGCCGAGTTGGCGGCGTTGGTTGCGCGCTGCCGCCCAGCCTTCGAGCACATTCCTGGCGTCACCACGTTCGAGCTGATTACCGCGTTGGCTTGCACTCATTTTGCCCAGCAGGGCGTGCAGTGGGCCGTGCTCGAAGTAGGTCTGGGCGGCCGCCTCGATTCGACGAACGTGGTGCAGCCAGACATCACGGCCATCACCTCCTTGAGCTACGATCACATGGCGGTTCTTGGCAACACCTTGACGCAGATTGCTCACGAGAAGGCCGGCATCATCAAGCCAGGCGTGCCGCTGGTGTGCGCGCCGCAGGCGCCGGAGGCCCTGGCCGTCATCGAAGCCACGTGCCACGAACGCCAGGCGCCCCTGCTGCTCTTGGGGCGTGAATGGATTTGGAAAGCCGCCGGGCCGGCGTTTTGGGTGCAGCCGCGCGCAGGCCCGCCTTCGCCGGAGACGCCCGGCTTCATCATCCCATTGGCTGGCGCGCACCAGGTGGTCAACGCTGCGCTGGCGGTCGTGATTGCGCGCACGCTCGACGCCCAGGGCGCGCTTATCGGCGAGGAGGCGATCCGAAATGGCCTGGCTGCAGCTCGCTGGCCCGCGCGGTTCGAAACCTTGACGCCGGTTGGAGAACGGGGATCGGAGGCTGCGGAGTGGCCGACGGTCATTGCGGATGGGGCGCACAACGTGGACTCGGCGCAGAAGCTGGCCGGGATGCTGGATGCGGTCAAACGCCAGCAAGGCGGCCGCCTGGGGTTGATTTTGGGCGCGTCGCTGGACAAGGATGTCTCAGGCATGTTACGTGAGCTGCTGCCGGTCACTGATCTGCTCGTCTGCACGCAGGCGCAGCATCCGCGTGCGTTTGCGCCGCAGAAGCTGGCGGAGCTGGCGGGTGAGATCATGGCTGCGAAAGGTGATGTTACGACGGCGCCGACGGTAGACGCGGCCCTGGCGCGGGCGTTGGACTGGGCCGCGCCTGTGGATGTGATCTGTTTTGCCGGCTCGCTCTTCATTGCCGCTGAAGGGCGTGAAGCCTGGGCGCGGCGCCACGCCGATCATTTTGCGCCGGCTGATTGGGTTTTCGAAGCCGAGGCGTTGGAGCTGTGAACCGATGAACGCGCCTTCACTCATTATGCGCCGCCAGGCCAGCCACACTGCAGCCGACGCCGAGTCGCTGCTGCAGCGCGGCGCGGCTGATGATTTGGCGGTGTTCAACGAACCGCCGGACGCTGCAGAACTAGCCGCCACACTGGTGGCCCTGGCCAACGATCATGGCGGTCTGGTTGTGCTGGCGCCGGCCAACGCCAGCCCTGATTCCCTGGCTGACCTGACGCAGGCCGCTTGCCTCCTCGCGCAGCCGCCGTTGATCCTGCCCCTGCCCGAACTGCTGACGCTGCCAGGCGGCCTGGCGGCGGTCATCAGCGTACCGCCGGGCTTGCCACATGTGTACAGCGTGCGCGGCGTCTTCTGGACGCGGATGGCAGCCCAGAATCGGCCGCTGACCACCGAGGAACTGCGCCGCCTGCTGCTGCAGCGGGATCCGGGCAGCGCCGGCTTCGAGGCATCGGCCGTGCCCGGCGCGCGCCTGGATGACCTGGATTCCGCGCGCGTGCGCGCGTATGTGCAAGCGCTGTCAGGACTGGCCGCGGAGACGATGGAAGAGGTGCTGTTGAGCCGCGGCTGCCTGCTGGAGATCGGCGGCATGCTGGCGCCGACGGTGGCCGGCATCCTCCTCTTCGGCCGCGATCCGCAGCGTTTTCTACGCTCCGCCGAGGTGATCGCCGTGCGTTACCAGGGCGCGGACATGAGTGATGAGTTCGTACGCCAGGACATTCGCGGCGCGCTACCGCAGCAGGTGCGCCTGGCCGAGGCTTTTGTCAGTGACCACATGCGGCGCAGTAATCGCATCCGCGGCCTGGCGCGCGAGGAGATGCTGGAATATCCGATCTCCGTCGTGCGCGAGGCGCTGGTCAACGCCGTGGCGCATCGCGACTACGCCGCGCGAGGCGAGGGCATCAGACTTCTCATGTTCAGCGATCGCCTGCAGGTCTACTCGCCGGGACGGCTGCCGGGCCACGTCACCCTGGCCAACCTGCTGGCTGAACGTTACAGCCGCAACGAGGCCATCGTGCAGATTTTGTCGGACATGGGCTTCAGCGAGCGCCTGGGCTACGGCATGGATCGCATGGTGCGCGTCATGCGCGAACATGGCCTGCCGCCGCCGCAGTTCACCGAGACGGCGGCCGGCTTCGAAGTGACGCTGCGCAATGGCGGGGAGATGATCTCGGCGCCTGCGCCCGCCGCCAGCGAGACGCCGGCCGTGCGCTGGCGCGGCCTCAATTTCAATCCACGGCAGGAGAAGGCCTTGCAGTTCCTTGCGCAGCGCGGCCGCATCACCAACAGCGATTACCAGGGTTTGGAGCCAGAGGTCAGCGCGGAGACCCTGCGCCGCGACCTGGCCGACCTGGTGGATCAGGGCATCCTGCTGCGCGTCGGCGAAAAGCGCGCGACGTACTACATCTTGAAGTAGGTAAGATTCTTTAGACACGATTTGCAGGTTTTCGACTGTTTGATCCTGTTAATCCTGTGAGTCCTGTCCATTGCGGTTTTGTTTTAGACAGGATTAACAGGATTCACAGGATTTCGACTGTGCGATCCTGTTAATCCTGTGAATCCTGTCCATTGCGGCTTTTTTAGACAGGATTAACAGGATTCACAGGATTTCGACCGTTTGATCCTATCAATCCTGTTAATCCTGTGAATCCTGTCAAATCACCTTCTTTGGCCGGAAGGTGCGGTATTTGTGCTTTATTTCTACTGAATGTCCGAAGTTGATTAACAGTCCATCTTCGATGCTGGTTGCGGTCAGATAGTGAACCAGTTGCACTTCATGTTCTTTGAGAAGTTGTTGGACAGCCTTGATTTCGAGAACCAATTTGTTTTCTACCAGCAAGTCAGCATAATACTCGCCCACGGGTCGTCCTCGGTAGATCACAGAGATAGGCACTTGTTGTCGAACTGCCAGCCCAGCTTCTTTCAATTCAATTAGCAGGGCGTTCTCGTAGACTCTTTCCAAAAACCCTTCCCCAAGTTCGTTGTGAACTCGGAATGCACAGCCGATCACCATATCGCTGAGCTCCGCTGGAATCCTCTCTGTCATGGCACCCTCGCAGTGATGTAAGATTTTTCGGTAAGATGAACAGGATGAACAAAATGGCTGCGGGCTGTTGTTGATCCTGTTTACCTTGTCTTGATCCAGATCGTTCCCAGGCTGAGACAGAGGAGTGTTTGGTCTGATCCCAAGGCCGATCTTAGCGCAAGAACGCCATTTGACAGACAGATTTCGCGGCGAGAGGGTCGAATTCTCGATGATCAGAGGTGAGCAGGGTGGCTTGCATGCGCTGCGCCAGTATCACTGCAAAACAATCGGCCAGTGACAACTTGTGGTTGGCCTTCAGTTGGCCTACGCCCAACCAAAACGCCCTGTCCAGGTCATCCCTGCTGACCACATCAATAGACTCGATATCGCGGATCGCTTCTTGGGCTGTTTTTTCATCGGCTGCTTTTAGGAAATCATAGTATACTTCACATAAGTATATGACATGCATCAGACACGTGTTCGTTTCATCCAATAGGTAATCTTTCACGATATCTGATCCCGCTTCGCCGCGCAAATAGGCGATGGCAGCACAGGCATCCAGGACGATCCTCATGGGGTGGCTTCCTCAAGCGTCAATTCCGCGTGCTTGCGCTGGGCAAATCCTTCGCTGCTGGTTGGCACAAACGCATATTTGCCGTGCAGCGCGTGCACCCGCTCAGCACGGACGACTGATGGGGAGGATGGATTGAGGAGCGTTCTCTGGTTTTGTTGCCACGCCAGGTAAGCCCGAATGCTTTCAAGCTCTACCAACCACGGGCTTCTTGGAGCAGGCGTCTTGCGTTTTGCGCGCAAAATCCCTGCGTTAATGAGGCGATCAACGGTTGACTGGCTTAAGCCGAGAATACGAGTGGCTTCGCGCACGGTGACGGTTGGCATCAACCCCTCCATCAGGAAGAACCCCTGACTGCCTGCCTCTTTTCACCCGTCGTCCGTGTGGGATAGGCGGCCTTATCCCACACGTATCCCACAAAATCCCACAGGTTATCCCACGCTCGTCCCACGTCATACCCAAAGTTGTTACCACTTGAACAGCCATCCATCCCAGATGCTTCCGCTTCTTCGGTCATCGTCGTCGGAATTGTCATCACTCCTCGTATCGGGGTAGCTTGAGTACGGGTCATAGTCTGGGCGGTTGTCGCTCAATTCGCCAGATGTTGCATGGTCTGGATGGCTCAACAGAGGATAGGACGATGGCGGCAGGTAGTCAGGGCCAGGCAGTAGCGCCAGGAAGATGGGATAAACGATGGCGAGTATCCCGAAGACTATGATACCGCCCAAAATGCTCACTGCGGTGAGCACCAAAAAGACAATTCCTATCGTAGTCTGCACTGACTCCAAATTGACGAAATTCTGAAGCAATTCGCGCGGGGAAGTTGAGCCATCTGGGTCAGCCAGTTGCAGCAAGCCGGACAGGATGGTGACGAGCCAGCCGATCGGAAGAAGCAGAACCGTCACAAGGATGCAGTGCATGACCCAACGCCAACGTCTGCCTGCCACCATTAACACAAGTGCAGCGATCCACAGGCTCAGGCCGCCTAAGAAAGTGTTGCGGCGGGCGGGTTCGCCCAATAGCCAATCTATGCAAGCGAGCGGAGAGTCAAGACTGCATTCTAATGAATCGGCGCGTTCAACCCTGCCAATACCTGTGCCGGTCCCTCCCGCCGTGGACGTCCGTGTCGCCATCGCTGGTGTAGATGCTACTTCTGTTGCAGTTGGAACATCCGTTACCACCGGTACCCTCGGCGCGCTATTGAGCAAATCGCCAAATATCCAGGTCCCGTTGGCAGTCTGATACCAAGTGCCAGTTGAGTTTCGCCCAATGATGGTCAGCGCTTGTCCAGACTTAGCGACACCTACGATGGGATAGTTAGTCCCAGGGCCAGTCCGCAGGTTAGCGTTGGTTCTCACCTTAACCGCTACCTGCGGCGGTCCGTCCGCGGGCTTGGTGGATGGCGGGGTCGTTGCTGGCGCGGCTGAGGCTGGATTCGGTGCAGCGGCCGGTGGCGCGGGAATGCTCACGGCCTCCGGAACGTTGGGCGTGCCGACCACCAAGTTGCCGAAAATCCAGGCACCGTTCGCTAGTTGGTACCAGTTGCCTGCCGGGTTGCGGGCTACGATCTCGATAGTCTGGCCAGCCTTGACGTTGCCAATTCTAGGGTAGTCTGTGCCTGGCCCAGAGCGTAGGTTAGCGTTGGCCTTCACTGTAGCGGATGATTTTGCGTGTGGGCTTTGGAGGACAGGAGTCGGCGGAGTTTGAACTGACCGCACCGATTGAACGGCTGAGGGTGCGGTCAGCAGAGCAAGCAGAATGCCAAACCACACACAAATCCATAAAGGCACAGTGCGATTGTTGCCCATGTTGCTGCTCCAAATGCGCCGTTGCCACCTTCATCAGGTGGTACTCTTGGCGATCATTCGGGAGCATTATACTCGAACCACAGCCACCTGCCAACATAGGCTGTCCAAGCGGAACCAACTCAATTCAGGTTGCACTGCCAGTGGGCTTTGGCAAGCCGGTGGATTTCGGCTATAATGCAGGCCGGATCGCAGTGTGCTTATGGGGGTGAGATCATGACATTGGACGATATCATGCAAGATATTTATGCTTTGGAAGACGACATGCGCACCTATGAGCGCAAATACGGCGTTTTGTCCGAAACCTTCTATGAAGCCTACGCCAACGGCGAAGAACCGCCGGATGACTCATGGGTTCGTGATTGGACGGCCTGGGCCAGCGCGTACCGGCTTTGGCTGCGACGACGCGACCAATATCAGACAACGCTACATTTCTTTCTGGCCGAGACACGGTCTATCATTGACGTGATTCAGAGAACCGCGCGCCATGAACCCATTCCGGTCCTTGCGTGATTACGAACTCTACATCTATTCGCTGCAGCGAAGCGAATCTCGGATTACTCGCTCGACGTTGGTTGTGGCCCAGCGGGGTCGCCTGTTCGCCGAACTCACCGGCGATGTCACTCTAATGGGAGGATGCCGCCTCTCCGTCTATGAACGCCTCACCTGGGACGCTGGTGCTGTCACCATCGAGGCCTATAGCTACGAAGTGTGGCTTGGCGGTGATAAGCTCTACTGGTACGACTCGCAGCCGCATCCCAACGATCCCACCCTGGCCGGCACCCATCCGCACCATAAACACCTGCCGCCGGACATCAAGCATCACCGCGTGCCTGCCCCAGGCCTCAACTTCTCGCAACCCAATCTACCCTTTCTGATCGCCGAGATCTTGGCGCTGGCAGCCCGCGACCCGACGACGGGTTGAACATCACCGGCGTGACGGCTTGGCCGATGTTGGAATTCGCACCAACTGGAATAGCCTGTCGAAGGGCTTTGGCAGGCCGGCGGATTTCGGTTATAATGCAAGCCTGACAACACTTGCTGAGGGGGTGGGACCATGACATTGGACGATGTTTTGCGTGACATTCATGCCATGCGCGAAGACATTCTGGTTTTCGAACGCAAATATGGAATTCCCACCGAAATCTTCTACGCGGCCTACCAGGATGGTGAAGAGCCGGCTGATTCGGCCTGGGTTCTGGACTGGAGTCAATGGGCCGGTTCGTACGAGATATTGCAGGAACGCTTGAGCTGGTATCGCCGCAGCGTCGAACAGCTCTTGCACGAGGCCAAAGTAGCCAGCCTGTCACAACTCATGGAACGTACCGCTCGTCATGAACCCGTTGCAATCTCTGCCTGAGTACGAGATTTTCATTTACACGTTGCCGCAGCACAATCCGGGTATCGCTCGCAGCACGCTGGTAGTCGCCCGCCGAGGCGCCACGGCCGCGACGCTCAATGGCGCTATTGAGTGTCACAACGGCCTACGCCTGATTGTGCGTGAAATGTTGTCGTTTGCTCCCACAGGCCAGATCAAGAGCTATGGCTATGAAGCCTGGCGTGGTCACGAGCTGCTCTACTGGTACGACTCGCAGCCACATCCCAATGACCCCGCACTTGCCAGCACCCATCCGCACCACAAACACCTGCCGCCGGACATCAAGCACCACCGTGTGCCTGCCCCAGGCCTCAGCTTCTCGCAACCCAATCTACCCTTTCTGATCGCCGAGATCCTGGCGCTGACGTCTTAGAAACTTAAGGCCGCTCACTGTCGGCTTGTAGGCTGCCTGCAACCGCCATCGAGAGGAGTTTCCGCGCTCCAACCGTTGGAAAGATGGCGCGCGAAATCCACGAAGCACGGCGGGGAATGCTTCGTGGACTTCGCGCTTCGCGATCTTCGCGTCACTTCGCGTCTTCGTGATCCAAACCCTACCGCCGCCGCGCGACATACGGCAGATACACGCCGCCTCCTGCGACGATACTGCGCTCTGCCCCAGTCGCCGTGTTCCCGCTCAAGTCTGCACTGCGCACACGTAGGTAGTAGGTTGTCCCCGCACGCAGGCCAGTCAGATTGATCTCGTGCTGCCTGTCGAATAGAGGATTCGTCACCGACTGCGGATAGCTGCCCGATTGCGTTCCGTACAGAACGGTGCTGTTGGCGAACTCGTTGGTCGTCCAGGTGACGCGGATGCTGGCGCCCACGCGCGTCACCACGACGTTGCTGATCTGCGGCGGCGCCGTGTCGCCAATGATCTCGCGCGGAAAGACGAGGGTCTCCCGCCGCCCGGCGTTGGCCGACTGCAGGATGATGCGCTCCGCGACCTGGGCGAAGAGCGCCTGCAGTGAGCCATCGGGCGTGGCCAGGCTGGCGTGGCGCAGGGCGTTGGCCGCCTGCAGCACGATGCGCCGGGACACCTGGTTGAAACGGGCTTGCAGGTCAGCCGGCAAAACGCCGATAGTTTCATGTCGAGCCGCATTGGCCGCCTGCAGCACGATGCGCCGACTCACCTGCGTGAACAACGAGTTCAGTGCTGATGGCAGCGCGCCGATGGCTTCATGCCGCCCCGCATTAGCCGCCTGCAGCACGATGTGCGAACGAACTGTCGAGGCAACCGCACCCAGGTTGGGATCGAGGCTGGCGCCGGTTTCACGCACGGCATCGGCATTGTTCACAATGATGCCGCTCTGGCTGCGCACGGGCAAGGCGAGCGGCAACACCAACAAACAGAGCAGGAGCAGGATTATCCGATAACGCGCGTTCATCATGGCACCCGATACACGAGGGCAAGGCCAGCGTAAGCCAAGTAGTTGCTGTCGTTAGTCACTTCGAATGTATGATACCGATCGGGAAGTAACTGCGACGCCGTCAATGCGCCATCGGCATAGTCATACGTGGTCGCGATTTCCACGCCATCAAGCTTGAGGTGCGCCGCGTTATACTCTACGCGTCGCAGCGACCAGCTCCTTTCATAATACGCATAGCTTCCGGGCAGATTGACCTGGAATTGACTCCCATTGCGATTATCTTCAGCCGCCAGCAAGAGGCGATTGGCATTGGGAAAGCGGAAGTCGTAGTAGGCCGCGCCTGGGTACGAGACGCCCGCGGCATTGGCCGCGACCGCCAGGACGTTTTCGAGCAAGGTGGGAATCGAGCCGCTGGTATAGGCATTCCAGTCGAAGATCTTGGCGGCCGGGTCGGCCGCCAGGTAGTACGCCAGGAACCAGCCGCTGCGATGGATGTAGACATGGACATCGAAGCGCTCCGGGTAGTTGGCTGGCGGTACGGCGCCGATGAGATAGTCCGATGTTTCTGCTTCGATCACGCTATAGATGCCACGCACATCGCTCAGGTTGATGGCATTGCTGGCGTGAAAATACGCAGAAATGCCGGCCTCATCCTGCGGAAAGGCGGTGGGCGCATCGCCTTCTTCCTGCGCGTTGGCAATGGCGACGAAGGATGGCGCGGCCAGGCGGATGGCGTTGTCGCCGCTTGCCGGTGCAGCCGGACGGCCGCTGAAACTCAAGGCTGCCAGGGTCAAAATTAGGAGGATGATCCAGCTCAACGGACGACGTAGCAAATGGAAACTCATGTAATTGCCCCTTCTAGGTTCGGAATGGACTGCCGCGTTGCTCGTCCAACGCTCATTCAATTCACTCGCACAGATCGAGCACCTTCTCCATCATCGGCCCCAGGTTTTGGAGCAGGCTGAATGGATCGGCTCCGCCTGAGCCACCCGGCGTCTGCGCCAATTCCTGCTGCAACCTGACCTGGATGCGCTGTAACCGCTCCGCGCGTTCGCTGGCATAGATATCCACATACCAGTTGCCGTCCTGGCTGCGGCGTACGTCGTGTTGGTCGCAAAAGTTCAGCTCCAGGGCGACGATGGGGTAACGCACCTTTCCGCTGGCCTGCACCAGGGCGTAATCGTCTCGGCTGCTGACCAGGTCTACTTTCAGATCTTTCACGGTGAAACCTGTCAGCTTGGACGGCTCAAGCCTGACAGGCCCGATTAAGAACGAGAAGGCATCCAGCAGCCCCAGCGGATAGCCGCCCCGCTGGCGATTTTCGGGCAGGATAGCGTCCATGTACGCGTCACGATCGTTTTTTGATAGGGCGTCGTACATGCGGCGTACAACGTCTTGCGCCGGATGAGTTCTGGCGCTGGCGCACGCGCTCAGGATGACCGCAAGGCATACAAACGCAGCCCCACCGCTAATCCTGGCAATCCAACCTCTCTTCATCATCGCTCACCTCCCATCGCTAAGCATGGAAGCCATCGTGGCTCATGGCCGGTTGTCAGGCGTTGGACGCCTGGCTTTCGCGGGCGCCTGCTGGCGTTTGCACAAGCGCAGCCACGATGATCGCGATGCCAAAGACGATTGTGAGCCAGGCGCCAATCGAAAAGGCTTGCCATGCCAACTGCAGCGCGACCTTCATCGCTTCGATGCCTCCGTCGAGACCGACCCTCACAAGGGCATAGAGTATGGCGCCGAGCGGAATAATGCCAGCCACGGCGCCTACGGCGCGATTGTCGACTTCAATGAAGCTGAGCACTATCGTAATCCCAGCCACGATGGGAATGATCCAGGCATAGTTGCCGTACGAATCGAGCTGACCGAGGTTGTACCCAGATATGCCGACGCCAAAAATTCGGATCCAGGGCAGGAAAAAGGCTGCAACCAAGCCGACGGCGCACACGACAACGGGCGTGGATGAATGTACGTTCAGGTTCACGATGCCCTCCTGTGGTCTTTTCTCAGCAAACCGACTTGACGTATTGAGGCGAAACGGATAAACTGAGTCTACGCCATCCTTCACAGCGTAACACATCCAACACTCGGAATGTCGGAAATTTTTCCTGGGAATTTCGCCCGACAGGAGATCCCATGCCTGCTGACTGGAAACGCTTCGGTAACCTGCTGACCAACCTTCTGTGGCAAATCAAAGACGCGGGCGGTCCTGCGATCGAGGACCTGCAAGAGATCATCGGCCAGACCCTCGGCAAACGCGGCGGCGCTTCCATCGCCAAATGGCGCCAGGGCCAGCCCGTCGCGCGTCAGCAGGATGTCGAAGGCCTGGTGCAGGCATTGGCCGATCTGGCCCAGGACGCTGGCCTGGCACGGGAATCGTTGCGGCCTGACTTACGCACGCTGCTGACTCTGGCCGACCATTCACATCCTGACCTCGTGCTGCCTGCGCTCGCTCAGCCGGCGCCGGCGCAGCAGCCGCCTCGTTCGGCCAAGCCCGCCGGCCGCACCGATTGGGGCCGCTCATCGGATGTGGCCCGGTTCGTGGGGCGTGAGTTAGAACTGGTGCAGTTGCGTCGCATCCTGCAAACCGACCGCAGCCGCCTATGCGGCGTCTTCGGCCTGGGCGGCGTCGGCAAGACCTTCTTGACCAAAAAGGCGACGTTGGGTGTGGCGCCGCTGTTCGACGCCACGCAATGGGTGCTCTTGCAAGACGGCCCCCCTTTGGATGAAGTGCTCACCAAGTGCATCCATTTCCTTTCGGACTATCGCGATACCGACCTGCCAGCAACCACGGCCGGCCGTATTGACCGGCTGCTGACCTATTTCCGCCAGCAGCGCTGCCTGCTCATCTTCGATAAACTCGAAGCTGTCATGCGCCCGGGCAAACCGGCCGGTTACTTCCGCGACGTCTATGCCGCCTATGGGGATCTGGTTCAGGCCGTGGCCGAAACCGAGCATCAGAGTTGTCTGATCGTGGTCAGTCGCGAAAAGCTGCGGGACATGGCGCGTTGGGAAAGTCCATCGGCGCGTGTTGAGTCTCTGTCGCTGAAAGGGATCAGCGTCGCTGATGCCCAGGACATTCTGAAAGGCTCGCAGCTCATCGGCAGCGACGCCGACTGGGAAGCCCTCGTCAGGCACTATGCCGGCAATCCCTTAATGCTGCAATTAACGGCCGCGCCAATCCGTGACCTCTACGCGGGTCGGTTGGGCCATTTTCTGACCGGGGATCGCTTCGCCTTCGAGGACGTCAATGACCTCCTTGACCAACACGTCGTTCGCCTATCGGCCAGCGAGCAGGATGTCATACACTGGCTGGCGCTCGAGCGCACGGCGCTGTCCCTGGACTACCTGGCAGATCATCTTCTGCCCCATCAACCCATCAACGATGTCTGGACGACCCTTAGTTCCTTACTGCGCCGCCACCTGGTGGAAAAGGACGCCGCTGGCTTTTTTCTGCAGGATATCGTACTGGAATATGTCACCGACCGCCTGGTACGGACCCTGGGTGATGAGATTGTGAAGGGTCAGGTTGACTATTTTCGGCGCCTTCCCTTGCTCAACCCTACGGCCAGGGAGTACAAACGCCTCGGCCAGGAACGCTTCATGGCTGCTCCCTTAGCCGACCGCCTGCGCCACGCATGGCCGCAACGGGGCATGGCGCAGCGCCTGGTTGACCTCGTAACGATGGAGCGCGGCACAGGACTGCCTGGCTACACGGCTGGCAACAGCCTCAATCTCCTCCGACACATCGGGGATGATCTCACCGGCGCCGATTTTTCCCAAGTGAGTATCTGGCGCCTTCCTGCAGGGCGTGGATCTGCACGAGGTCAACCTGGCGGGCGCAGACCTGCGCGAGACCGTGTTTACGGAGGCCTTTTCCAGCGTGGCTGCTCTCGGGCTCAGTCCAGACGGCGCGTTGTTGGCGGCTGGCGCGGACAGCGGTGACATCTACCTTTGGCGCTGCCGGGACTTCAAGCGTCTGTTAACCCTCAAAGGTCATAATGATTGGGTACGTTCGGTGACTTTCAGCCCCGACGGCGGGCTGCTTGCCAGCGCCAGCAGCGACAAAACGATTCGTCTGTGGGATGTTCGCACGGGCGATTGCGTGCGTAGCCTGGTCGGGCATGAGAACCGTGTGCGTTCGGTCGCCTTCAGTCCCGACGGAAGCCTGCTCGTAAGCGCCAGCAGCGATGAGACGGCACGCGTGTGGCGCGTCGCGGATGGCCAACTCTTGCGCACCCTGGTCGGACACGAAGATGTGGTCTATTCCGCTCGCTTCAGTGCACGCGGTCTCTGGCTCGCGAGCTGTAGTTACGACAAGACGATCAGACTGTGGGATGTGGCGACCGGCGCGTGTTTGCGTACCCTGACGGGGCATGATGGCTGCGTCTTGCCGCTGGCCTTTCATCCCACCAACGAACACCTCCTGGCCAGCGGCAGCGATGACAAAACAGTGCGGCTGTGGGATGTGCGCGATGGCGCCTGCCTGCATATCTTCGCTGACCACGACGCTGAGGTGCGCAGTGTGGCCTTTAGCCCGGACGGCGCCTGGCTCGCCAGCGGCAGTTACGACCGCCGCGTGCGCATCTGGCGCATAGACAACTATGCACCGTACCGTCTCTTCGAGGGTCACCACGATGTGATTGAGGGATTGGCCTTTGCTCCCGACGCGCCCCTGCTCTACGTGGGCAGCCAGGACCAGTCTGTCCACGTGTGGGACATACGTGGCCCGCAGCGCGTACAGATCCTGCAAGGGCGCAGCGATCGCACTTGGACCGTGACCTGGCACCCTCAGCGCCCGCGGCTGGCGACTGCAGGCAGTGATGGGCACATTCGCATCTGGGATCTCGATCAGAGCCGATGTCTGCATGATCTGACTGGCCACACCGGCTGGGTGCAGATGATTGCCTTCAGCCCCGATGGCAGCCAACTGGCCAGTGTGGGGAACGACAAGACCGTCCGCGTGTGGGATACGCAGGATGGCCGGCAGCTGCTGTCCCATCGCCAGCATACGCAGCAGGTGGCAAGTGTCGTTTGGACACACGATGGACGCTTGATTGCCAGCGGCGGCGAAGATAGCAATATCTGTTTGTGGGATTTGCACACCGGCCGGTTGGCATCGCTGCCGCAACACACCAACTCCGTGCGCGGACTGGCCTTTTCTGGTGATGATCGCTGGCTCGCCAGCAGTGATGACGATGGCGTGATTCGTCTATGGGATCTGGCGACGCAACTGGTCGCGCGCACCTGGCAAGTAGGCGTGGCTGTTTGGGCGCTGGCCTTCGATTCTCGTGACGGTCACCTGGCAAGCGGCAGCCACGACGGCATCGTGCGACTGTGGGATATCGAAACTGGAGCCTGCATCCGGACCTGGGATGCACACAGTGATCTGATTGTGGCCCTGGCCTTTCATCCACACGTCAGGCTGCTCGCCAGCGCCAGCTATGACGAAACGGCGCGTCTGTGGGATGCCGACAGCGGCGCCCTGGTGCGCACGCTGCAGGGTGAGACCCGCGTCCCAGCCATTGCCTTCAGCCCCGATGGGCGCCGGCTGGCCGGGGGCAGTCACACAGAGACGGTGCGCATCTGGGATATCGAGACCGGTCAAGTCGTGCAGGAGATCCACAGTCCGCGGCCCTACGATGGTCTGAACATCACGGGCGTGACGGGCCTGACCGATGCGGAAATCCGCATGCTCAAACAACTCGGCGCAGTAGAATTCGCTGCGTGATCGCCTACTGCCCTACTCCCCCTCCTCCTCAAACTCCTCTGGCAGCTTCAGCGCTTCCAGCCGCTGCTGCAGGTCACTCAGCAGCGCGAGGACCTGGGACGCGTTCCAGGCATGACCCTGCGCATCGCTCCACCCCTCGCGCCCCGGATTCTTGGCGACAAACGCCTGCGTGCGTGTTTGCCAGGCGCCGATCGTCTGCACGAGGTCGCCCGGCTCGGCCAGGATGCGCGTCAGCAGCCGTTGTTCGGCCTCCCAGGCTGTATGCAATTTGTTCTGCAAGCCGCTGGCCCCGCCGCCCTTGAGCACCGCGGCCGCGCTGGTCAGGCTTTGCAGCGTCTTGAGCCGGGTTTCCAAGAATTCACGATCTGTCATCGCTCCCCTCCCATCCCCTCCAACACCCGCGCGAGCAGCGCCTGCCAATCCGGCGCGTTCAGCGGCAGCCAGACGGCGTCCTTGATCACACGCGCTGGCGGGCCTAGCTTCTGCTGCAGCGCCCGGCCGTCGGCGCTTTCCACCCACGGCGCCTTGATGATCAGACGCTGCTCTTCCACGGCGATGCTGGTGACGCCTGCCTGCGTCGCTAACGCCTTGACTCGCACCTGGTAGAGCAGGCTGTCAACGGCCGCCGGCGGCGCGCCGAAACGATCGCTCAGCTCCTGGCGGAAGTCGCTGATGGCGTTCAGGTCGGCCAGGCTGGCAAGCCGGCGGTAGAGTCGCAGGCGCAGGCCGGCGTCGGTGACGTAATCATCGGGGAGCCGCGCTTCCAACGGCAAATCCAGGGTTACGGCGGGCGCCAGCGCGTCGGTTAGGGCGTTTCGCCGCCGCTGCCCATCCGTGCCCACTTCCATTTGGCGCTGAGCGCGGGCGTCATCCACCGCCTGCGCCAACAGCCGCGTGTATAGATCAAAGCCGACGGCCGTCATGTGGCCGTGCTGGCGTGCGCCCAGGATCTCGCCCGCGCCGCGAATCTCCAGATCGTGCATGGCGATGCGAAAGCCGGCGCCGAGCTCGCTGGCCTCCAGGATGGCTTCCAGCCGGCGCTTTGCAATCAACGACAGCGTGGCGCCGCGGTCATAAAGCAAGTAGGCATACGCACGCACCGCGCTGCGTCCCACGCGCCCACGCAGCTGGTAAAGCTGCGCCAGGCCGAAATGATCGGCCCGATTGATGATGATCGTGTTGACGTTGGGAATGTCCAGGCCGCTCTCGATGATGGTGGTGCACACCAGCACATCGCGTTCGCCGTTGGCAAAGTCGAGCATCACCTGCTCCAACTGGCGCTCTGGCATCTGCCCATGGCCGATGCCGATGCGCGCTTCGGGCACGATGTGCTGCACGCGCTGCGCCAACTGCTCGATGCCCAGCACCCGGTTGTGTACAAAGTAGACCTGCCCGCCGCGGTCCAGCTCGCGCAGGATGGCCTGGCGGATGAGCTGCTCATCATACTCGGCCAGCGTCGTCTTGATGGGCAGGCGCTCCTCCGGCGGGGTGTCAATCGTGCTCAGGTCGCGCACCCCGGTCAGGCTCATGTGCAGCGTGCGCGGAATCGGCGTCGCGGTCAGCGTCAGCACATCCACCTCGGTGCGCATTTGTTTCAGACGCTCTTTGTGCGTCACGCCGAAGCGCTGTTCCTCATCAATGATGAGCAATCCCAGGTCTTTGAACGTCACATCCTGGCTCAACAGACGGTGCGTACCGACCACCAGGTCAACGCTGCCTTTCAGCAGCCCGTCAATGACTTTGTCCTGTTCGCCCGCGGTGAGAAAACGGCTGAGCATGGCCACGTGGACCGGGAACGAGCGCAGGCGCTGGCTGAAGTTGGTGAAGTGCTGCTGCGCCAGGACGGTCGTCGGCACCAGCACCGCCACCTGCTTGCCGTCCATGATGGCCTTGAAGGCCGCGCGCAGCGCCACTTCCGTCTTGCCGTAGCCCACATCGCCGCAGATGAGCCGATCCATCGGCCGGCTGCGTTCCATGTCGTGCTTGACATCTTCAATCGCCGCCAGTTGATCCTCGGTCTCCACGTAGGGAAAGGAGCCTTCGAGTTCATCCTGCCACATGCTGTCCGGCGCAAAGGCATGACCGGCCACCGTCTCGCGTGCGGCGTACAGATCGAGCAGTTCGTCAGCGATGTCGGCCACGGCCCGTCGCGTGCGCTGTTTGACATGCTCCCAGTCGGCGGTGCCCAGGCGGTGCAGAATGGGCGCTCCATCCCCTCCGCCCACATAGCGGCTGAGGCGATCTGCCTGGTGCACCGGTACGTAAAGGCGGTCGCCCTGCGCGTAAGAGAGGTGTAAATACTCACGCGCCACGCCACCCATGTCCAACTTGGCCAGCCCCTGGAACTGCGCGATGCCGTGCTCCATGTGCACCACTAAATCCCCAGGCCGCAGATCGGCAAAAAAAGTCTCTGGCGCAACGGCCCGCGCGCGCATGGCGCGTTTCGGCGCCGGCCGCGCCATGCCGAACAACTCGGCGTCGGTCAGCACCGTCAGCCGCAACCCGCCTTCATCTTCGTTGCGCAGCACAAAGCCTTCGTTGAGACTGCCCGGCGCCAGGTAAACGGCCGGCGGGGGCGTGTCTGTAATGACCTCGGTCAGGATCGGCGCCTGGCCGGCCGCGCGCATCAGGTCATCCAGCCGCGCGGACTGGCGGGTGATCAACACCGTGCGCTGACCGGCCTTGCGCCAGGCTTCCGCCTCTTCCACCACGCGGCGCACCTTGCTGCCGAAGTGCGGCGCCGGCAGAAACGCGCGCGCCAGGTCATCGCCTTGCGCGACCGGCCGCCCCATCAGGTCGCCGAAGCCGAGCTGCACCGGGTGCAGCGCTTGCAAACGCAGCCGCAGGTCATCCACGGCCGCGTAGGGGCGAGGGACGCCACGGGGAAGTTCGCCGGCGTGGGTCAAGTCAAGCGCCAGCTGCTCGGCCTGGGCCTGCAAGTCCGACAGTGTTGCCGTCAGTTCGGCGGCGTCATCCACCAAGATCAGTCCGTTGGCCGGTAGATAGTCGAGCAGCGTGGCTGGCTGGCTGTAGAGGCATGGGATGTACCATTCGACGCCGCGGAAGCCCGTGCCGCCGAGGAGCTGGTCGCGTTCGCGTTCGAAGTCATGCTGTGCAGGCGCGTGGCATGGCGTCAGATCCAGCGCCTCGAGACGCGTGCGCGCCGCGGGGCCATAGCGCGGCAGGGCTTCGCTGGCCGGGCCGAGGAGAACCTCAGTCACGCGGCCGCCTTGTTCCGCGGGCAGGGTGCGCTGCGTGCCTGGATCGAAGAAGCGCAGGCTGTCAATCTCGTTGCCAAACATCTCCAGGCGCAGAGGCCAGGGCAAGTTAGGCGCCCACACGTCCACGATGCCCCCGCGGCGGCTGAACGCGCCTGGTTCTTCCACCACCGTCGCCGGCTGGTAGCCCCAACCCAGCCATTTTTCAAGCAACCCGGCCATATCGGTCATTTGGCCGCTGCGCAGCGGGCGCAGGGCCAGGGCCAACTCGCGCCGCGGCAGCGTCAACAGAGCCAGGGCGCGCGCCGAAGCTACGATCACCGGCGGATGCACGGACGCATCCCCCGGCCGCGGCGCTTGGGTCAAAGCGACCAACGCGCTCAGACGCTGCTGACTGGTTTCGCGTGACCAGGCCACGCGTTCATACGGGAGCGCGTCCGGATCGGCGAAGAGGTGCACGGATGCTGGTTCTGGCAGCCAGCAGCGCAAAGTGTCAACCAACTGGCGCGCCAATTCGGTGCGCGCCGTCAGTATGAGCGTGGGACGTCCGAGGTCAGCGGTCAGCGCGGCGGCCAGAAACGGACGCGCCGCATGCACGATTCCCATCGTTGGAAGGGCAGAGCCATCTTCGACGCGTTGACGCAGCGCGGCGTAAGCTGGAATGTCGCGGACGAGTGACAGCAGGCCCGAAAGTTGCATGCGCGTTTCTCCCTTTCAGGCTGAGTTGAACCGGTTCATGGCGGCGGCGATGCCCTCGCGCAGCCAAATCTCGACGCCATCGGCCGCGCGGGGGCGACAAAAGGCCATTTCAATTTCCTGATCGGCGCTGAAATCTTGCAGCACGTAAGCGGCCGGATCCATGCGGCCAGGAGGGCGGTCAATGCCAATGCGTAGACGGGCAAAACCTTGCGTGCCCAGGTTGTCAATCAGCGATTTCATGCCGTTGTGACCGCCGGCGCCGCCATCGGGTCGGAAGCGCAAACGACCGAGGGGTAGATCAAGCTCATCGTAGAGCACCAGAACCTGGGGGATGGGAATTTTGTAGAAACGCGCCAACGGCGCCACGGCCTGACCAACCAGGTTCATGAAGGTCTGTGGCTTGGCCAGCAGAATTCGCTTTTCGGCAATCGTACCCATTGCCACGGCCGCGCGAAACTCGGCGCGCTGAAATGCCAGGTGATGGCGCTGCGCCAGCAAGTCCACGACCTGGAAACCGACGTTGTGACGATTGCGAGCAAAGCGTGGACCCGGATTGCCCAGGCCCACGATCAGGAAGAGGTCTTCGTTCATGAATGACTCTCAGAAACCCGTTTTCTCCCAGAAAACGAGCTTCTTATTGCCGGCGGGCAAGCAGCCAGCGGATGAGCCACTTGAGCACGAGATAAGCAGCCAGGAAGGCGAACGCCGCCACCGCCAGCCGTGCGCCGCGCAGAAACGCGCCAGTCAAACCTTGTGCGCTCAGCGAACTGGGCATCTGTCCTAGATTGAACAGACTGCCGAACAGGCTGCCGCTGTCCCCGCCGTTGGCGGTCGTGTCAGTGCCTGTACTGTTCGGTGTCGTGCGCGGGGTTATCGTCCCGCTGATGACAGCCGTCGCCGTGACCACAACTGAGGCCCGCGGGGTTGGCGTGGCAATCTGAGGCTGCTCCACCGTCACCGGCGTCGGCGTGAAAAGGGAGGTCGGCGTGGCCGTGGGCGCGGCTGGCTCCGGCACGGTGGGCGTAGCGTCTGGTGTTGGGGTATCCAGGGGTCGGGTGTTCGCCACCAGCAGACCGTTGATTTCCTTTTCGTCATAGTTGCCATCCACGCGTACGACCCGCAGTCGCAGAGCATAGGTGCCATCCGGTACGCCGCGTGTGTCCCATGTGCCCAGCAGGCCGTTCGACACCTGGTTGGTCTGCTCGAACATAAAGTGCCATTCGTCAGGTACACTCTCAGAACGGAAATACAGTTGGAAACGCTGGAAGCCCGGATGAGTGGCTGTGCCGTTGATCGAAATGACGCCGCGCAGGGTGGAGAAGGGCTGCGGCGAGCTGATGGTCGCTTGCCCGCTTTGCCAGGCCAACGCCAAACCAGGCGCTACCAGAACGCCAATCAACAAGAGTCCGACAAGTATACGCGCCCAGGCAAGCCGCCACTGGGGTCGAATCATAAAGGTTTTCCTTCGCCAAATCAGTTATCCACGCACTCTGCGCACGAGCGTGAATGACAATGCCAGCAGACCTGGAGTCCCGAACTCGTTCGGGTGGTCACCACGCCAATAGGCTGCCAACTTGCGCGGCAGCGCAGCGCATTTTCAGTTCCATGGTGCGTATCAACGCCCCCGCCAGGCGCCGCAGCGGCCCGGCGATGGGAGAGCGCCACTCAGTTAGTGTAACACAAGCCAAACGGCGGCGCAAACCGACAATCCGCCCCCTGCGCCTGGGACATGGGTCGGTTGTCAGCACCGGCAACCGTAGTTGACCAGCCGCATGGGATGGGCTACAATCGTGTATCAAGACGTGACCGAGTGGGAATTCGAGCTGCTTTTGACGCGCTGCGCAACTTCGCACCGTTTTCGGTGTTCTAACCGGTGCCAATGGGCAGAAACTTGCGGGCAGAGCAGGCGCTCTCCACGGATGGTCACACGCTGAGGAGCAAAGCCAGCGGTGGCGCCAACAACTGCACGTGAGTTAAGCCTGATTGATCGGGCCAAGACCGACCCTGAAGCATTTGGTCAGCTGTATGAGATCTACGTAGATCGCATCTACAGTTACATTTATTATCGCACCGGCAGCCATGCTGACGCCGAGGATTTGACGGCCCGCACCTTTTTTCGGGCGCTGGACAGCATTGGGCGCTATGTTCATCGCGGACTGCCATTCTCAGCCTGGCTCTATCGCATCGCCCATAACCTGGTGGCCAATTGGCATCGCGATCGCGGCCGGCGCAAAGTGGTCTCGCTCGAAGATGTCACTGGGGCTGGCGCGCGCGGCGGTACCCCTGACGCGCATGTTGAAGAGAATGAGCGTCGCGCGGCGCTGCTCGCTGCCATCCGCCGACTGCCTTCCGACCGCCAGCAGCTCATTTCGCTGAAGTTTGTGGAACATCTGCCCAATGCTGAGATTGGGGAAATGATGGGGCGGACGGAAGGCGCGATCAAGTCGCTTTATCATCGCACGCTCATTGCGCTGCGTGAGGACCTGGCCGCACGCGGATTCAACTGGTAACGGCCGAGTTTTTCCGGCGGAGTGCGCGCTTCTGCGCGTGAACGCTGTCGGACAGCGTCCTCCGGAATGGATAGGCTTGTCATGCTGCAACTAGTAACCGATTCGACCTGCGACTTGCCGCCCGCATTGATGGCCCAACTGCAACTCCATGTGGTGCCGATCACGATTCGCTTTGGCGCCGACACCTACCTGGAAGGCGAGACCATTGACGAAGCGACCTTTTATGAGAAAGTGCAGGCCTTGGGCATCATTCCGAAAACGTCGCAGCCTGCGCCCGGCCTTCTGGCTGATGTTTATCGCGAGGCAGGCCGGCATGGCGATCCGGTGCTGTCGCTGCACATCACGAGCAAGCTGAGCGGCACGTACAATTCGGCCGAGCTGGCCAAGGCCATGGTGCAGGATGAGGTGCGGGTCGAGGTTTTTGACAGCCTGGCCGGCTCTGGCGCGCTGGGCTTCATGGTGATGGAAGCGCGGCAAATGAGCCAGGCTGGCGCCAGCCTGGACGACATTCTGGCCCGGCTGCGCGTCATTCGCGAGCGCATCCTCATTTTCTTGACGCTCAAGGATCTCAAGTTTGCACAGATGAGCGGCCGCGTCAACGCCCTGCAATATGCCGTAGCCTCCTTGCTGGACGTCAAGCCCATCGTCGGTCTGCACGAGGGCGCGCTGGATGTGCAAGGGCGTGTACGCAGCCGCAAGCGGGCGTTGCAGTATTTGTTGGATCTGGTCGCAGAGCGAGTTGGCAAGGCGCCGATCAACTTTGCTGTGATTCACGCACGTGCGGCTGACGAAGCGGCCGAGCTGCTGCACCGGGCCGAGCAGTGTTTTACGCTGCAGCAGTCTTTTGTGACGCCGCTTTGTACATCTGTCGCCGCCAACTTGGGGCCAGGCACGATCGGCGTCGTGGCCTACCGGGTTTAGGCGTTTTGCCTGTGGGCCTAGATCATTACAGAAACGGGGGAGCAACATGATGTTGATGGAAGACACCACCATCGCCGACTTACTGTCATCGTATGCCGAACGCTTGTTTTTTGGTGATGATCACTCGCAGGATTACCTCGCCCTGTTCCCAGAGCTGCGCCCAGATTTACATCCACTGCTGCGCCTGACGCGTGATTTGGCAGCCTGGATGCGGCCTGTCAAGCCGCGCGCCGCCTTTCGCCAGGATCTGCGCCGCGCCTTGGTTGCCACCGGCTACCGCCAGCTGTCGCCTTCGTTGGCGTTGGAACCGCTTGAGCGCGACTCGCGTCGCGACTGGATGTTAGGCGCGGCTGCGATTGGCTCAGCCGTTTCCGTTGTAGGCGTTCTAGCCTATCTTTGGCGCAATCGCGACGTCAGTGAGGCGCCGACGCTGCCGGTGCAGTAATGTGCACGGACACAGAACCCGGTTCGTCGTGCTTTTGCCAAAAGTCACGACAAACCGGGCGCCATGCTGATGTCAAACCCGCTTTCGAGGAGAAAGCGGGTTTCTTTGTGTCCTTACTCCGCCCAGCTGCGCACGAACTCCACAAGCGTGCGCATAGGGTTGGCCGAAGCACCACGGGGCTGGTAGGGCTTGTTGTCGTCTTGCCAGGCGGCGCCGGCAATGTCAATATGCGCCCACGGCGTATTCTCTGGCACAAATTCCTGTAAGAAGAGGGCGGCAATGATGGCGCCGGCGTAGCGCGTGCCGGTGCTGCCCTTCATGTCAGCCACATCACTGTTGATTCGTTCCCGGTAGGGCTTCCAAAGCGGCAGGCGCCACAATGGCTCGCCAGCCGCTTCGCTGGCTGCCTGCAGCCGGGCGAACAAGGCGTCATCATTGCAGAAAATGCCGCTCAGATCTGACGAGAGGGTCATCACGATTGAACCTGTCAGGGTCGCGCAGTCCACAATGGCTGTGGGATGGTAGCGCGCGCTGTAGCACAAGCCGTCGGCCAACACCATGCGACCTTCGGCGTCGGTGCTGATGTATTCAACCGATTTGCCATTCATGGCCTTGACCACATCGCCTGGCTTGATTGCTGCCGGACCGGGCATGTTCTCAGCCGCGCACACCAGGCCCACCACGCGCACCGGCAGGTGGAGCTGTGCAATGCTGCGCAGCGCGCCGATGACGGCCGCGCCGCCTGCCATGTCGCTCTTCATCTCCCACATCCCATCGTTGGGCTTGATCGAAATGCCGCCTGTGTCGAATGTAATCGCCTTGCCGACCAGCACCAGGGTGTCGGCGCTTGCGGCAGCCGGCGGAAAGTATTCCAGCACGATGAACTGCGCCTCTTCGGCGCTGCCGCGGCTGACGCTGAGAAAGGACTCCATGCCCATCGCGCGCATGGCATCTTCATCACACACCGTCAGGGCAATGCCCATCTCCTGGGTCAACGCCTGCGCCTGCGCAGCCAGAACCTTTGGCGTGACATAATTCCCTGGCTCGTTCACGAGATCGCGCACCAGGTTGGCGTTGTCAGCCAGTATTTGGCCGACCTGCGCGCCGACCTCCATTTCCTTGACCAGGTCAGCCGTCGGCGCCAGCAAAATCAGTTCATCTGCATCAACGGTGGCGCGCTGCGAATTTTCCTCACGTTTGTGGGTGATGAAACGATAGAGGCCCAGGATGGTGCCCTCCACCACAGCTTGGGCCGCCGTCGCAGCCGGTAGGCGATGGTTGCCAGCGCCATGCACCACGCTCGTCAGCCGCCGCAGCTTTAAGTCAATCAGCGCTTGCGCGGCGACGCCAGCGGCCCGGCGCGCCAGGGCAGCGCTGAACTCGGCTTGCTTGCCCAGCCCAACCAGCAGAATACGCCGCGTGGCGACGGCATCGCCGTGTGTGTACAGCAGGCGCGTTTTGAGCGCTTCGCCTTTGAAGTCCCCGGCGTGGATGACTTGTTCGATCATACCGCCCAAGGCAGCATCAAGCGTGCCGAAACCCGCCTCTTTAGCTGATTGGCCTTCGAACAGGCTGATGACAAGCAAATCGCTCGCAATCTCGTCCCATCCGCCACCGCCCAGGTTCACGTCCTTAATACGAATATCCATCTCTTGTGTGCACGGCATTCTGCCTTGTCGGGTCAGAATGCCGCTGCGGCTCCTTTCCTCATATTAGCCCGTCGTGTGTGCGATGGGCGTTCTTGTGATTATACTCTCAGACTGCTGGCAAGAGAAAATTATCTGGGGCCAGGCCTGGAGTCTGCGATACGACTGCCGGCGCGGCAGCCCGTGTGCGCCGATCTGAATCTGTTGGATTGCAGGCCCGCGTTCATAGGGCGCGCAAAGTTGGTTGGTATTGGCGTTGCTCAGGCTGACGTGTTACAATCTGGCTCAGGAGGAACCAGGTCGTGGTGATGCCACACGCGCCAGGAACCCGCGTTCGCCGCATCGGTTGGCGCCTCTGCAGCCCGGCGTCGTCTGTTCGCCATGATTGGCGATGACGCCGTCGGCGGCAAGTCAGAAGCCAACGTCGCTGCCCTGGTGCATGGTTGATACCCCATTTTCGTTTTAACCGTTGGGGACAACAACGACCCAAGCATGGTTCACTCTATGATGATGCGCTGGTCGTCATGGCAACTTGAGGTTGCAGACCGTGCGTTGCGAGTCAGGTGAGCAGCATCTTCACGATGGCCCGGATTGAGATATTCGGGACTGACCAGATGATCCAAGGAGGATCCAGAAGCGATGAAAATTGTTATTGTTGGCGCGGGCGCCGTCGGCGCAAGCGCGGCCTATGCCATGATGATTGGCGGGCTGGCCGCGGAGATTGTCTTGATAGACGTGAATGAGGCAAAGGCGGAAGGCGAGGCCATGGATCTGATGCACGGCTCACCCTTTGTGCGGCCGGTGACTGTGCGCGCGGGTAACTACCCTGATTGCGCCGGCGCCAGCATTATTGTCATCACGGCTGGCTCCGCACAGCGCCCCGGCGAAACTCGGCTCGACCTGGTCAAGCGCAACGCCGGTATTTTTGGTCAAATGATTCCACAGATCGTGGCGGCAGCCCCCGAAGCCATTCTGCTTATTGTCTCCAACCCGGTTGACATCCTGACCTACGTCAGTCTCAAGCTGTCGGGGCTGCCCGCCAGCCGGGTGATCGGTTCAGGTACGGTGCTGGATACGGCGCGGCTGCGCGCGCTCTTGGGCCATCGGTTGAACGTGGATCCCCGCAGTGTGCATGGCTATGTCATCGGCGAGCATGGCGACAGCGAAGTGGTTGTCTGGAGCCGCGCCACGGTGGCCGGGCTGCCCGTGGAAGAATTCTGTCATCAGCGAGGCATCGTGTACAATGCGTCCTTGCGTGAAGACATTGGAACGCAGGTGCGCCGCGCGGCCTATGAAATCATTGCCCGCAAGGGCGCAACGTACTACGCCATTGGCCTCGGCATCCGCCACATCGTCGAGTCCATCTTGCGCGATCAGAACACCATTCTGACCGTGTCCACCCTCATGACGGGCCAGTTTGGAATGCAAGACATTTGTCTGAGCTTGCCAAGCATCGTGGACCATGGCGGCGTCGAGGGCGTTCTGCTGCCCGATCTCAGTCCGGATGAGCTGATCGCGTTGCAGCACTCAGCGACCGTGCTGCACCAGGTTGCCACGTCGGTCGGCCTTTAGGCGCCCCGTGCACGACTCTGCACGTCGTTCGCGCCTGCCGCAGGCTGTTTGGTAGGCGCTGCGACGCAAGCAGATTGACAAGTATTCGGAATCATGCTACAATCACGGTCGTGACAAAAGGCACGATGTTATTTTGACACTCGCAAGGTGTCATAATCGTCACCTCACACCACGTGTGGGGTGATGTTTTGTATAGCGTCTGGCGCATGGCGTTCAGCGACTGAATCTGGGAGGCCGCGTGTCGTTAGACTACATTCCACTCTTAGTTCTTTTTCTTCTCGCTGGCGTTTTTTCAGCAATTGCCATCGTTGTTCCATCGGTGCTTGGCCCCAAGCGCCCGACGAAGACGAAACTAGCGCCTGTTGAATCGGGCATGATTCCGTTTCATGACGCACACCGCCGCTTCCCCGTGCAGTATTATGTCGTCGCTGTGCTCTTCATTCTCTTTGATATCGAAGTCATCTTCCTCTACCCCTGGGCTGTCCTCCTGGGCCAGCTCAAGCTGTTCGGTCTAATCGAAATGGGTGTTTTCTTGCTGCTCCTCGTGGTTGGATATGTTTACGCGTGGCGCAAAGGCGCCCTGGACTGGAATTAGCATATGGGCCTTGAGAATCAATTACCGGAAGATTCCGTCATTACGACCACGCTTGAAAAGGCGGTCAATTGGAGTCGAAGCAACTCTGTCTGGCCGCTGCTGTTTGGCCTGGCCTGCTGTGCACTTGAGATGATCGCCAGCGGCATATCCCGTCACGACATCGCCCGCTTTGGCTCTGAGCTGTTTCGCGCTTCCCCACGCCAGGCGGACCTGATGATCGTGTCTGGTCGCGTCTCGAACAAAATGGCCCCAGTCGTCAAGCGCCTGTATGACCAGATGGCTGAACCGAAATGGGTTATCGCCATGGGCATCTGCGCTTCGGCCGGCGGCCCCTTCAATAACTACGCCATCGTGCAAGGCGTGGACAAGATCATTCCGGTGGATGTCTATGTCCCCGGTTGCCCGCCCCGCCCCGAAGCCCTCTTGTACGCGCTGACCAAGCTGCAAGAGAAGATTGGACGCGAGAAGCTACAACGCTTCGCCAACGTTGATGTGACCCAGGCGGAGGGATCAGCCGCCTGACCATTGCGCCTCGCGGCGGCCACTCGCCCGTGAGTCAAGCTAGACTGGATTCAATCATTTATGGACTCTGCTGCAATCCCAACCATGCCTGTCGTGGACGCTTTGCGTGCTCGTTTCGGTGATGCCATTCTGGATGCCGCCGAAGCCATGCGCGGCGACCCGTCTGTCACGGTGCGCGCGGACAAGGCGCTTGCCGCCGCGTATGCCCTGCGCGACGAGCACAGCTTTGACTTGATGTCAGACGCCACCGCGATTGATGGTCTCAACCTGGGGCACAGCCCACGCTTCACCGCCATCTGGAATCTGTATGACTCCACGCACAACCAGAAGCTGCGCCTGCGCGTGCCTGCGTCCGGCGGTGATACGCCCAAGGTCCCCAGTCTGACGCCCGTATGGGCCGGAGCCAACTGGATGGAACGCGAAGCCTTTGATCTGCTGGGCATTCGCTACGATGGGCACCCTGACCTGCGCCGCATTCTGCTGCCGGACAACTGGCAGGGCTATCCCTTACGCAAGGACGCGCCGCTGGGCGGCGAGCCGGTGCCCTTTACCGTGACCTGGAGCGAGCCAGAATTTGCCAACCTGGGGCGCCAAATCTTGCCGGCCGAGTCCATCACGCCGATTCTGCCTGTGGGCATGGACAGCACCAAGCACATGGTGGTCAATATGGGCCCGCAGCATCCAAGCACCCACGGCGTTCTGCGCCTGATTGTTGAACTGGATGGCGAGCAGGTCGTGCGGGTCGTACCCGATGTGGGCTATCTACACTCCGGCTTCGAGAAGTCGGGCGAGAGCAAACGCTACAAGGATTTCGTTTACTACACCGACCGCATGGACTACGCGTCGGCTATGCAAAACAACCTGGCTTATTGCGTCGCCGTGGAAAGTATGCTCGGCATCGAGATTCCGCCGCGGGCGCAGGTGATCCGCGTGATCATGGCCGAGCTGCAGCGCATTGCCTCGCACCTGCTGTGGCTGGCAACCCACGTGCTTGACCTATCGGGCACGATCATGTCGCTGCTCATGTACGCGTTTCGCGAGCGCGAAATGATCCTCGACTTGTTCGAGATGGTGTGCGGCGCTCGTTTGACGACCTCGTATATCCGCATTGGCGGCGTCTGGCAGGACCTCCCGCCCGCCTTCTTGCCGCGTCTGAAGGACTTCCTGGCCCTCATGCCCAAGCATCTGGATGACTACGAAGGGATGTTGACCGACAGCACGCTGTGGAAGGCGCGCACGCAGGGCATCGGCGTGCTGACTCGCGCCCAGGCGCTGGCGCTGAGCTGCACCGGCCCCATGCTGCGCGGCAGCGGCGTCAAGTATGACATTCGCAAAGCGCGGCCGTACTCCGGCTATGAAAACTACGACTTCGAGGTGCCCACTTCTGAACTGGGGGACACCTACGGTCGTTACCTGGTGCGCATGCAGGAAATGCGCCAAAGCCTGCGCATCGTACAGCAAGCTGTGACGAATCTGCCCGATGGCCCGGTGAAGACGGCCGACCGCAAGGTGGCGCTGCCGCCGCGCGCGGAGCTGGACCGCAGCATGGAATCGCTGATTCATCACTTCAAGCTGATGACAGAGGGTTTCCATGTGCCTCCGATGGAAATCTACTCGACCATCGAGGCCTCCAAGGGCGAACACGGCTATTTCATCGTTTCTGATGGCAGCGCCAAACCCTACCGCCTGCACGTGCGCGGTCCATCGTTCGTCAACCTGCAATCGCTTGACACCATGGCGCGCGGTCATCTGCTTTCTGACCTGGTGGCCGCCATCGGCACATTGGACATCGTGTTGGGTGACGTGGATCGGTAGCGGTGACTTCTGCTGACCGATGCTCCTGATTTCGCAGGACGTAAGGATGTTTCATGCTTTCTGACAACGCAAAATCTGAGATTCAAGCCCTGATTGCCCGCTATCCCAAAAGCCGTTCGGCCCTGGTGCCGGCGTTGTACGTGGCCCAGCGTGAAGTGGGCTGGCTGCCGCCCGCTGCGCTGGAAGATGTGGGTCTGCTCTTTGGCCTCAAGCCTGCCGAAGTGGAGGAGGTGGCGTCGTTCTACACGATGATGAACCTTCACCCTGTCGGCGCGTATCACATCGAGGTTTGCACCAATGTGCCGTGCACGTTGCGCGGCGCGAACGGCTGCGCGGCGCAGCTCAAGGAGCGCCTGGGTATTGACTATGGTCAGACAACCCCAGATGACCAGTTTACCCTGAGCCACATGGAGTGCTTAGGCGCATGCGCCACCGCGCCGATGTTTATGGCGACGGAACGCGCCACGGGCAAGATTCGCTATTTCGAGGAGCTTGACGCGCCAGAAAAGATCGAGCAGGCGCTCGATCTGATCCGCTCCGGCCGGGGCTTCGACACCTGCGAGCGTTGGCCGGCTGGCCCGTATACGCACGGCGGCATGGAACCGCGCTATCTGCTGGCGAATGTGGACAAGCCAGACTCACACACGATTGACGTGTACATGCAGAGCGGTGGTTATGAAACCGCGCGGCTGGCGCTGACCTCCAAGACGGCCAAGGATGTGCTCGAAGAGGTGAAAGCAGCCAATGTGCGCGGCCGCGGCGGCGCCGGTTTTCCGGCCGGCACCAAATGGGGCTTCCTGCCAGCCGGCGTCTACCCGCGCTACCTGGTGGTCAACGCGGATGAGTCCGAGCCGGGTACCTTCAAAGACCGCATGATCATGGAGTATGACCCGCACCAACTGATCGAAGGCATCATCCTGGCGGCTTATGCCGTGGAATGTAAGCAGGCCTTTATATACATCCGCGGCGAATACTACTTTGCCTACACGCGCTTGATGGACGCGATTGCCGAGGCCAGGGCCAGGGGCTTCCTGGGCAAGAATCTTTTTGGCACGGCGAACGAACTGGACATCATCGTCCATCGCGGCGCTGGCGCCTACGAGTGCGGCGAAGAGACGGCGCTGCTGACCTCGCTGGAAGGGGATCGCGGCCATCCACGCCTCAAGCCGCCCTTCCCGGCCGTCGAAGGCCTCTATCGCAAGCCCACCGTGGTCAACAACGTCGAGACCATCTGCAATGTGCCGCACATCATCAGGCAGGGCGCGGCCTGGTACAAACAGTTCGGCACCGAAAAGAGCACCGGCTTTCGCATCTTCTGCCTGAGCGGTTGGGTCAAGCGCCCGGGCCTGTATGAACTGCCGCACGCCACCACGCTGCGTGAGTTGATCTACACCTACGGCGGCGGCACGCCAGACGATCGGCCGGTCAAGGCGGTAGTGCCAGGCGGCCTTTCGATGAAGTTGCTGACGAACGCGCAGCTCGACACACCCCTGGACTACGAAAGCATTCAAGGCGCGGGCTCGATGCTTGGCTCGGCCGGCGTGATCGTCATCGGCGAGGGACAGTCCCTGGTGGAAATTGCCCGGCGCACCCTGTCGTTCTACCGCGAAGAATCGTGCGGCAAATGCACGCCCTGCCGTGAGGGCACCTCCTGGTTGGAGAAGATTTTGATCCGCATCGAGGCTGGCGAGGGCAATCTGAGCGATCTCGACCTGGCCCGTTCGATTACGAACTTCGTGGCGGGCGGCCGCGCCTTTTGTCCTTTCGGCGACGCTGCGGTCTGGGGATTGCAGAGTCATCTGGACAAGTTCCGGCCGGAGTTCGAGCAGTATATCAAGGACAAGAACCCTGACTTGGATCGCCCCGTCATGCCGCTGCGCCCCACCTATCGGCCATCCACGAACGCCGCGGAGTTGGATTGAACCTATGCCAAACGTAAACGTGACCATTGACGGCAAAGCGGTCTCTGTGCCTGCCGGCACGCTCGTGGTGGATGCGGCCAAGACGATCGGGGTCGAGATTCCGGTTTTCTGCTCACACTCGCGACTCGACCCATTGGGCGCGTGCCGCATGTGCCTGTGCGAAATTGGCGATGCGCGCGGCCAGCGCCTGCAAACGGGCTGCACCGTGCCCGTGGCCGAGGGGATGATCGTCAAAACCGACACGAAGCTGGTCAAGGAGACGCAGGAGGCGACGTTGGCCTTCATCCTGACCAACCATCCGCTTGACTGCCCCATCTGCGACAAGGGCGGCGAATGTCCGTTGCAGGATCAGACCTTCAAGTACGGCCCTGGGCTAAGCCAGTTCGTCGAGCCGAAGCGGCGCAAGCAGAAGCACTACCCCATCAGCGATCTGATTATGCTGGACCAGGAGCGCTGCATTCTATGCTGGCGCTGCATCCGCTACCTGGAAGAATGGGAGGACAAGCCGCAGTTGGGCTTGTTCGAGCGCGGCGGCGAAACCATCATTGACATCTTTCCCGAAAGGCCGGTGGACGCCAAGACGTCGGGCAACATCATTGACCTGTGCCCCGTGGGCGCGCTGACCAACCGGGTGTCGCGCTTCCGCTACCGGCCGTGGGAAATCCAGGGCGTGGAGACGATTTGCACGCACTGCGCGGTCGGCTGCAACGTGCGCGCAGATGTGCGCCACAACGAGCTGCGCCGCGTCATGGCGCGCGAGAATGATGCCGTCAACGACCTCTGGCTGTGCGACAAGGGGCGTTTTGCGGTGGACTATGTCAACAGTCCGCAGCGGCTGACCACGCCCTTGATTCGCCGCACAAAAGGCGGCGCGCTTGAGCCGGCGCCGTGGGACGCGGCGTTGGCCCTGGTGGCTGAACGCTTGAGCGGCATAGCGCAGGCCAATGGCCCCGCGGCCGTCGGCGCCATCGGATCGGCCAAAGTGTCCAATGAGGCCAGTTACCTCCTGCAGAAG
The DNA here is from genome assembly GCF_900491745.1 of Candidatus Amarolinea aalborgensis. Classification (NCBI taxonomy): domain Bacteria; kingdom Bacillati; phylum Chloroflexota; class Caldilineae; order Caldilineales; family Candidatus Amarolineaceae; genus Candidatus Amarolinea; species Candidatus Amarolinea aalborgensis. The sequence goes on from NZ_UETR01000016.1 coordinate 50,447, forward strand.
GTGATGCGCACGCTTGTCGGTACGAACAACCTTGATCATCGCGACGGCCAGGACGTGGCGGCCGTCAGCAGCGGTCTGGCAGCCATTCGCCAGGTTGACAACGCCGACCTGATTGTCCTCCTGGGCTTCGACCCATCCGAAGAGGCGCCGGTGCTGGAGCTGTTCATGAAGCGCGCCGCGCGGCGCAAGGGCGTCAAGCTGCTAATCGCACACCCGCGCCAGGTTGAATTGACCAAGTATCCAGGAACCTACCTGGCTTATCGCCCCGGCGGCGAAGCGGCGTTGTTCCACGGCATGGCACAGGCGATTCTCAAGAACAAGTGGGCCGATGAGAACGCGGCCAAGCGGGTACCGAACTACGCGCAATTGGCCGGCTGGTTGAGCGAAGTCACGCCCGCGGTCGTCAAGGCATTGGCTGGCGTCGAGCAGACAACGCTGGAACCTGCAGCCCAGGCGCTTGCACAGGCCAAGAACCCGCTCATCGTCTACGGCCCGCTGCTGACGCGCGGCGCGGCCGGCGCCGCGACCTTGCAGGCGCTGCAGAATCTCGCCTGGCTGTGCGGTCACGGCGACCGCCTGGCGTACGTGGGCCTGGAAGCCAACAGCCAGGGCGCACGTGACATGGGCCTGCTCCCGTCATGCCTGCCCGGCCAATACGGGCTGGATGATGCTGGCGCGCGTGAGCGCCTGGCGCGGCTGTGGAACGCGCCGCTGCCGACGCAGCCTGGCCTCAGCTACCGGCAAATGGTGCATGGCGGCGTCAAGGCGCTCTATGTCCTGGGCGCTGATCCCGCCGCCGACAGCGCCGCCGCAGCTGCTGCGTTGGCAAAGCTCGATTTTCTGGTCGTGCAGGACCTGTTCTTGAGCGAAACTGCCAGCCTGGCTGATGTCGTTCTGCCTGCTGCTTCTTCTTTCATCGAGGCCGATGGCACGTTTACCAACCTGGAAGGCCGCGTACAGCGCAGCCTGGCAGGCAATCGCCCGCGCGGGCAAGCCGCCGCCGACTGGTCCATCCTGCTGCACCTGGCGCGTGCGTGGCCGCAGCCAAAGGATGAGAAGCGTGAGGAGAAGAAGGGCAAAGAGAAGGCGGCGAAGTCGCGGCGCCAAACCGGCTTTGACTATGACTCGGTGGCTGCCATCCTGGTCGAAATCGGGCGCGCGATCCCTACGTACGCCGAAATGAGTTGGGATGGCCTGGGCGCGACCGGCAAACAGACCGGCGCGAAGCCGACGGTCAGCCGCAAGTTCCAAGCCGTAGAGTTGAAAACATCTGGCGGCGATAGCGCGTATCCATTAACGCTGGTGACAGGCGCGCTGCTATTCGACGGCGGCCGCCTGGTGCAAACTACCGAGAAGGTGGCCCAACTGGCGCCGGCGCCGTTCATTGGCCTGAACGCGACCGATGCGCAGGCCCTGGGTCTGGCCGACGGCGACACGGTGACAGTAGCCTCAACCGCCGGCGAAGTGGCGCTGCGGCTCAAAGTGGATGCCAGTGTGCAGCCGGGCGCCGCGTGGACGCCTAGTGGTCAGGTCGGCGAGCCGGCCGGCGCGCTGATCGGCCAAGCCAGTGTGACGCGCGTCAAGGTGAGCAAAGCCTGATGCGCTTGCCGTGACCGTCTCGCGGGCAGACGCCTGCCTGACCTTGGGCTGGGCGTTGATCCTGCGTGGTTGAGCGTTTCTTTTTGCGGCGATAGATGCAGAGGCAGGAGAAAGCAAAAGACGCTTATGGACTGGATGAGTCTCGTTGTCATTCCGATCATCAAGAGCCTGGTCATGATTATTGGCCTGCTCACAGCCTTTGCCTATTTGACCTGGTATGAACGCAAACTCGTGGCGCGCTTCCAGGTGCGATATGGACCCAATCGGGCTTGGAAATTTGGCTTGGGGCAGCCGGTGGCAGACGCGCTCAAGGCCATTTTCAAGGAAGAGGTGGTGCCCGGCCATGTAGACAAGCCGGTTTACCTGCTTGCGCCTGCTTTGTCGCTCTTTCCGGCGCTCGTGGCGTTTGCTGTGGTGCCTATTGGGCCTTCGGTAATGCTCTTCGGGCGCAAGGTTGACCTGTTCGTCGCTGATGTGAACATCGCCCTGCTCTACGTCTTGGCCATTGCCAGCGTGGGCACGTACGGCATCATGCTGGCCGGCTGGTCGTCCAACAACAATTACTCCATCCTGGGCGCGCTGCGCACGGCTGCACAAATGGTCAGCTATGAGCTGCCGATGGGCATCTTGTTGGCCAGTTTCCTGATCATTACCGGCACGCTCAGCCTGCGGGGCATTGTAGAGACGCCGCGGCCGCTGTGGCAATCGCTGTGGATGATGGTGGCGTTCATTCCATACTTCATCTGCGCCCTGGCTGAAACCAATCGTTCGCCGTTTGACCTGCCAGAGACAGAAAATGAGTTGATTGCCGGTTTTCAGACCGAATACGGCGGCATCAAGTTTGCTCTGTTCTTCATGTCCGAGTATATCAACATGATTACCAGCAGCGCGATCATGACCACGCTGTTTTTTGGCGGGTGGAAGGGGCCGTTTGTTGACCAGTTTCCCTGGCTGGGGCTTGTCTACTTCTTCCTTAAAGTGGTCGCCTTGCTTTTCTTATTCATTTGGGTGCGCAGCAGCGTCCCGCGTGCGCGCTATGACCAGCTGATGCACTTTACCTGGAAGTTCCTGATGCCGCTGTCATTAGCCTACCTGGCCGTGACCGCCATTTTGAAGGTTTTCATTGGTTAACTATCGTCCCAGTTTACAGGCTGCAATCGGCCAGATTGCACACCAGAACCAGCGAGTAGAGCCATGTCTGTACTAAACGAGACCATTCGGGGATCCCTCCAAATCGCCCAGGCGATGGGGACAACCCTCAAGCATCTGTTCAAAGCGCCGGTGACGGTGGAATTTCCCAACCAGCCTGCTTCCATCTTCCCGCGGTTTCGTGGGCGGCACTATTTGCGACGCTATGAAAACGGCATGGAACGCTGCATCGGCTGCGCGCTGTGCGAGGCCGCTTGTCCCACTGGCGCCATTCTGGTGGAGGCCGCGGAAAACACCGACGCCCATCGCGTTTCTCCTGGTGAGCGCTACGCCAGCGTTTACGAGGTCAACCTGCTGCGGTGTATCTTCTGTGGCGACTGCGAAGAGGCCTGCCCGGTGGAAGCGATCGTCCTGGGACACGATTTTTCCCTGGCCCAATATGCGCGCCGCGATTTGATCTTGACGAAGGAAGATTTGCTGAACCCGCCGGAGCCGAACGTCGTCATCCGACCGGATGCGTGAGATTCTGTACTTCCACCGGTCAGGAGACTGGGGGAGCCTGCCAAAGCGGTGAAAGGAAACCTATGTCGTTGGTCTTGTTTCTTGTCCTGGCCTTGATCGCTGTCGCGGCTGCTGTCGGCCTGGTGACCGCGCGCAATCCGGTGCACAGCGCCTTGTTCCTGCTGCTGAACTTTGCCAGCCTGGCTATCATGTATATCTTGCTCAACGCCCAGTTCCTGGCCGCGGCGCAGGTCATCGTCTATGCCGGCGCCATCGTGGTGCTCTTCCTGTTCGTCATCATGTTGATGGGGTGGCGCGTCAGCGACACCATTGCGCCTGCGCGCGCGTGGACGCGCGGCCTGGCCGTTGGTTTGGGCGTCCTGCTGTTGGCTGCGTTGATCTTTGCCCTGTTCACACCCCTGGCCAGCCCTGCCTCGACGGGCGCTGTGGACGGCGGGACGACGCAAGCTATCGGTCGCGAACTGTTTACCTCCTACCTGCTGCCGTTCGAGCTGACATCGGTGCTGCTGCTGGTGGGCATTGTGGGCGCGATTGTGCTGACAACGAAACCTACGAAATGATGCTCTGGAGCCGCTAGGCCGATTACGGGGATTTACGTTTCATGATTCCAACTTCGTACTACTTGATTCTCAGCGCCCTGCTGTTCGTGGTGGGCATGGTGGGTGTGCTGGTGCGGCGCAATGCCTTGATCATCTTCATGTGCATTGAGATGATGATGAACGCCGTTAATCTGATTTTCGTGGCTCTGGCGAACCAGTTTGGTCATCTGGAGGGCCAAGTCTTTGTGTTGTTGGTGATGGCTGTGGCGGCCGCGGAAGTCGCCGTTGGTTTGGCAATCGTCATCGCGCTCATGCGGCACAAAGATTCAACGAATGTGGATGAAATCAACCTGTTGAAGTGGTGATGCAGGCGCAGGCAACGTTCAGCCAACCGTCCACAGCACGACGGCGGCGTGTATGGATGCAAGCCGCTGTGGTTCTGCTGGCTTTTGGGGTGTTTTGTTCCGGCCTGACGAGCGAGTCGCTGTGGCTAGACGAAGTCAGCAGCATTCATAACAGCCAACTCCCCGTCGGCCAGGTGGTGCAAGCAGCCGCGGCCGATACGCATCCGCCGCTCTACTACCTGACTTTGCACTTTACGATCAGAATACTGTCTGCCAACCAGCCGTTGCAGGGCCATACCGGCGAATTCATCGCCCGCTGGCCGTCTGTCCTGGCCGGCGTGCTCAGCGTTGCCACGCTGATGGCGCTGGCGCTGCGCGTGGCTGCCGCTCGCCGTGAGATCGGACATTGGAGAGCGGAGATCGGATTGCTGGCGGGCCTGTTCTTCGCCTTGTCGGCCTACGCGCGCTGGTATGCGCAAGAGACGCGCATGTACGCCCTGCTGACGCTGTGGGGTTTGCTGGCAACCTATTGGCTGCTGCGCGCCGCATCGCAGGGGCGCGCCTGGCGCGGCCGGCTGGTTTACGTCCTGCTGTGCGTCGCCGGGTTGTACACGCACTACTATTTTGTCATGGTGCTGCTTGTGCACAACCTCCTGGCCCTGGTTGAGCTGGGGCGTCGCTGGCGGAAGTCGCGACCGAACATCAGCGCAGCCATCTTGGCTTGGATCGGCATTCAAGGCGCCATCGGCCTGGCCTTCGCGCCCTGGCTGCCGACCCTGTTGACGCAAGTGAGTCGCGGCGAAGGCCTGTGGATTGCCCTGGCTGTCGGCCGACCGGATCTGCCAACGCTGGCCTATGCGCTGATCCAGTTCGTGGGGATGCCAGTCAGCGGCCCGGCCCTTGTGCGCTATGCCAGCTACGCGCTGGCGCTGGGGCTGTGTGGGTGGGGCGCGTGGCAGATTGCGCGGCCGGCCTGGCGTTCGACCGTGACGGTGGCGCTGATTTACGCGGCTGCGCCCGCGGCGGCTGCCCTGCTGATTTCGCAGGCGCGCCCGATCTTTGCCAGCCGCTATCTGCTCGTGGCGCTGCCGGGCTGGTGCCTGCTGCTGGCGCTCGGTGTGACCGCGTTGGCCCGTGCGCGCTGGCGCCACATCGTCACCGGCGCGCTGGTAATCTTGATGAGCGTGACCGTTGCGACGCAGGCCCTGACGCCAGAAAACCCGCCCTGGCGCGACGTAGCGGCGTGGGTGCGGGCGCAGGCGCAGCCAGGTGATTTTGCCGTCTTCATTCCCTCGTTTCACTGGCGGCCGTTCACCTACTACGCGGGGCGCGATCTGGTGGCATATCAAGATGAACTGTGGCTGCCCAACGATGACCTGGACTGGCGAGCGCAGTTTGCCGCCGCGGCGCAGGGCCATCCGCGCATCTGGCTCCTCTGGTGGCGTGCCCATTGGGGAGATCCGCGGGGCCGCGTGCGTGAGATGCTTGATGCGCAGGCGACGCTGGTGGCGCAGCGCGAATTCCAGGGCGTGGACCTGGTGCTGTTGTACGATTTGGCTGGCAGGAATTTGCACCCGTAGAGCGGGCTGCTGGCCCAACGATGATCGTTCGGAAGGGCGGCCCGGCCGCAAAACGGATGGGGTTTGGGATTTCGGCTTTTTTGGGGTTTAGGTTTCTATGCTCAATTTTGCCTGGCTTCTTTTCGTGTTTCCATTGCTGGGCGCGCTGATCAATCTGTTGATCGGTCGTCGCCTGGGTAAGACCGCTGGTTGGCTCGGCGCCGCGGCCATCGGCCTGGCGTTTGCCGTCGCCGTAGGCCTTTTTGTCGCGCTCTGGGCGCGCCCGGCCGAACAGCGCAGCGTTGAACAACTGCTCTGGCGTTGGATCACCATCGGCGCCTTCAAAGTAGATATCGCCCTGTTGATTGACCCGCTCTCAGTCACGATGGCCCTGGTCGTCACCGGCGTCAGCACGTTGATTCATGTCTACTCCATCGGCTACATGGATCACGAGCCGCGCTATACCCGTTATTTCGTTTTCCTCAACTTCTTCGTGCTGATGATGCTGGTGCTGGTCATGGCCAACAACTTCCTGCTGATGTACGTCGGCTGGGAAGGCGTGGGCCTGGCGTCGTATCTCTTGATCGGCTTCTGGTTCGAAAAACCAAGCGCGGCTGATGCTGGCAAGAAGGCCTTCCTCGTCAATCGCATCGGCGACTTTGGCATGGCCCTGGCGATCATGCTGATCTGGAGCACGATCGGCACGATCACGTTCAGCGAGGTCTTCAAACAGGCGCCGGCGCTGCAGGGCGTAGCGACCACGCTCGGCTTGCTGCTGCTGTTGGCCGCCACCGGCAAATCCGCACAGATTCCGCTGTTCGTCTGGCTGCCAGACGCCATGGAAGGCCCCACCCCGGTCAGCGCCTTGATTCATGCCGCGACCATGGTGACGGCCGGCGTCTACATGGTTGCACGGACGCACGCCATCTTCCAACTCTCATCCACAGCATCCAACTGGGTGGCCTGGATTGGCGTCTTGACCGCGTTCATGGCCGGCACGATTGCCCTCGTGCAGACCGATCTGAAGCGCATCCTGGCCTACTCCACCATTAGCCAGCTTGGCTACATGTTCCTGGGCGTTGGCGTGGGCGCGTACAGCGCAGGGATTTTCCACCTGACCACCCATGCCTTCTTCAAGGCGCTCTTGTTCTTGGGCGCGGGCAGCGTCATGCACGCGCTGCACGGCGAGCTTGACATCCGCAAGATGGGCGGCCTACGCGAAAAGCTGCCGACGACCTATCGCACTTTCCTGATCGGCGCGGCCGCGCTGGCCGGCTTCCCGCTGCTCTCCGGTTTCTTCAGCAAGGACGAAATCCTGTTCAAAGCCTTCGAGCACAATTTTCTGCTCTATCTCGTGGGCACCCTGACGGCGTTTATGACCGCTTTCTACAGCTTCCGTATGGTTTTTGTACCCTTCTGGGGCAAGGCGCGTGACAAGAAGCTGGCCGACAAAGCGCATGAATCGCCGTCGGTCATGACGACGCCGCTGTGGATTCTGGCTGGTTTGGCGGTCATCGGCGGCTTGCTCAACCTGCCGATAGTGCAAAGCCTGGAGCATTGGCTGGAGCCGGTGTTTGCCGATGTCAAGACGGCCGAGGCCGCGGCCAATCTGCCCCTGGAATTCGGACTGCTCGTGGTGGGCGCGATCGTGGCCGGCCTGGGCATCTGGCTGGCCTATCAGGCCTACGTCGTACAGCCGCAGCTGCCTGAGCAGACAGCCACGCGTTACGACCTGGCCTACCGTTTTTTGCAGGCCAAGTGGTACGTAGATGAACTGTACATGACGGTCATCGTCAATCCACTCCGGGACCTGGCCGGTTGGCTGACCGCAACGTTCGATCAGCGCGGCATTGACGGCGCGGTCAACGGGCTTGCGCGCGGCCTGGGCGCCATCGGGCAGGGCGTGCGCCAGCTCCAGACCGGCCTCGTGGGGACGTATGCCCTTTCGATTGTCATCGGCGTCGTGGCGGTGGTGGGGTATTTGGCGCTGCGCTGAAAGGAGTGAAGATGACGCCGATTGTGCTGCGGGAAGAATCGCTCATCGAGGCGGTCAATCAAGCAGCTCGTCAGGAAGGCCTTGACACGGCTGAACTTGTGGCACGAGCGGTGCGATCCTACCTGGCTGCCTATCGTCAGCAGCGCATTCTGGCCGAGACGGACGCGTGGCAGCGACTCGACTCGCAGGAGCGCGCACGATTCGAAGGGCGGTATGTGGCTGTCTACCACGGGCAGGTGGTAGACAGTGATCCCGATCAGGGAGAGCTTTTCAGTCGCATTCAGGATCGGTATGGTAACCAACCGATCTTGATTACACCTGGCGGCAGCCAACCGATGACTCGCTATCGCATCCGTTCGGCGCGGCGGTGACAGTCATGTCGCATTATGATGAACTGAAGTACCCGCCGGCCCCCGTGCTCGAACTGAGGATGAGTTGCCCGGACAGCAGCCCATCTTCAGCACCGGTCTCAGCGCTGATTGACTCGGGCAGCGATTTTACGCTGGCGCCAGAAAAGTGGTTGATCGAAATCGGGGCGCCGGTTCTCCGTACAGCGTCGGTGCGTGGACTGTGGAGCGATTACCGCTCTGTGATGTTGTATTTGGTTGATCTGCACCTTGAGCAGGGTGTTTTGACGAACATCGAAGTGGTTGGCGTCTCAAGTCATGATCCCGAGGATGACCAGGAGATGATTCTGGGGCGTAATGTACTCAATAAACTCATTGTATTACTGGACGGACCCCGTTTGCTGAGCGAAGTGTTGCAGCGCCGTCCGCTGAAGTTCTAGTAGCTGAGAAAGAACATGACCTTCTTACTCTCGATCATTGTCTTCCTACCCCTCGCTGGCGCGTTGATTTTGCTTTTTCTTCGTCAGGAGCGGGCGCAGCGTGTTTGGGCGCTGGTAGTTTCCCTGGCGACCTTCGTCGTTTCCTTGGGTCTGCTGGTCTGGTGGCAGAACGGCGAAACCGGAATGCAGTTCGTCGAACAGCGGGCCTGGATTCCGGCTTTCAACATCCAGTACTACCTGGGCGTGGACGGCATCAGCCTGTGGCTGGTGCTGCTGACGACGTTCCTCACGCCGCTGGTCATCTTCTTCTCCTGGCAGAGCATCCACACCCGCACGCGCAGTTTCTATTTCTTCATGCTGCTGATGGAAACGGCGATGCTCGGCGTCTTTACCGCGCTGGACCTGATCCTCTTCTACGTCTTTTGGGAGGCGAGCCTGGTGCCGATGTACTTCATCATCGGCCAGTGGGGCGGGCCGCGGCGCATTTACGCCAGCGTCAAGTTCTTCCTGTATACCCTGGCCGGCAGCGCGCTGATGCTCGTCGCCATCCTGGTGGTCTATTTCTACGGCGGCACCTTCGACGTGGTGGTGCTGCAGGGCAAGAACCTGGCCTACATCGTGCAGTTCTGGGCCTTTTTGGCCTTTGCCCTCGGCTTCGCGATCAAGGTGCCGCTCTTCCCCTTCCACACCTGGCTGCCTGACGCCCACGTGGAAGCGCCGACCGCTGGTTCGGTCATCCTGGCGGGCGTCCTCCTCAAGATGGGCACCTACGGCTTCTTGCGCTTCTGTCTGCCGCTCTTCCCGCAAGCCACCGTCACCTTTGTGCCCTGGCTGTCCACCCTGGCCGTAATTGGCATCCTCTATGGCGCGCTGGTCGCGCTGCGCCAGCGTGACATCAAGAGCCTGGTCGCCTACTCATCCGTCGCCCACCTGGGCTTCGTGGTGCTCGGCATTTTCACCTTGACTCCCCAGGGCATGTCGGGCGCGGTCTTGCAGATGGTCAACCACGGCCTGAGCACGGGCGCGCTGTTCTTGTTGGTTGGTATGCTCTATGAACGCCTGCACACGCGCATCATGAGCGAGTTCAGCGGCCTGTGGAAAGAAATTCCGATCTATGGCGGGCTTCTCCTGATCGTCATGCTCTCATCGGTAGGCCTGCCAGGCTTGAATGGCTTCGTGGGCGAGTTCACCATTCTGCTGGGCGCGTTCAAGGCCAATCCGGCTTTCGCCTGGCCGGCCACGGCTGGCATCATCCTGGCCGCCTGGTACCTGCTGACCGCCTTCCGCCAGATGATGCAAGGTCCGCTCAGCAAACCGAAAACGATTACCGTCCTGCCTGATCTGACTCGACGCGAAATTGCCATCATGGCGCCGTTGGTCGTGCTCTTCGTGATCATCGGCCTCTTCCCCAACCTGTTCTTCGATAAGATCAATCCCTCCGTCGAAAGCCTGGCCCAACATCTCAAGGCGTCCCCGCCGGCCGTGATGATTGACCAGGGTCGCCCCGGATTTTAGAGGGTCATCCAACATGCCGATCCAGATACCGACGCTCGATTTTCTTGCCATCTTGCCCCAACTCGTGTTGGTGGCTATGGCGCTGCTCATTCTCATGGCCGAAGTGACGCTGCTGCGCAGCAACAAACGCCTTCTCGGTTGGCTGGCGCTGATCGGCCTCTTGCTGGCGATGGGAGCCAGCGCCTGGTTATGGCCCGGCCCAGTCCGGCATTTCCAGAACATGGCCGTGGCTGACTCTTTTGCCCTCTTTGCCAACGTTATCATCTTGACCGCCGGCGCGCTCGGCATTCTGCTCTCGTTTGGCTATATCGAGCGTGTCAGCGACAGCGTCGGCGAATATTACGCCCTGCTGCTGCTGGCCTGCGCGGGCATGACGGCCATCAGCGCTTCCACCAGTCTGATGACGATTTTCCTGAGCCTGGAAATCCTTTCCCTGGCCCTCTATGTCATGACCGGTTTCAACCTGAAGCAGCCCCGCTCCACCGAAGCTGCGATGAAGTATTTTCTGCTTGGCGCGTTTGCCAGCACCTTCTTCCTTTTTGGCTCAGCCCTCGTTTACGCGGCCACGCAGACCACGAACCTTGCGCTCATTGCGCGTTTCCTGGCCGTGTTTTCCGTTTCCAGCCCCATGGCCCCGCTGCTGCCGGTCGGTGTGGGGCTGCTCCTGATCGGCTTCGGCTTCAAGGTGGCGATGGCGCCTTTCCACATGTGGGCGCCTGATGCTTACCAGGGCGCGCCCACGCCGGTCACAGCCTTCATGTCGGTCGGCACCAAGGCCGCGGCTTTCGCTGCACTCCTGCGTGTGCTGGCTGCCATGACCAGTTTCGATAAACCGTGGTTGTGGGTGATCGCGATCCTGGCTGTGTTGACGATGACCGTGGGCAACCTGGCCGCGCTGCGCCAGACGAGTCTTAAGCGCCTGTTAGCCTATTCCAGCATTGCGCACGCCGGCTATATCCTGGTAGGCCTGACCGCTAACAGTGATCAGGCCGTCGGCGCTACGCTCTATTATCTCTTTGCCTACGCGTTCATGAACATCGGCGCCTTTGCTGTCGTGCAGGTGTTGGAGAACGCGGCCGAGATGGACGTGGACGTCAGCGCGCCCAATGGCCTGGGCAGCCGTCATCCGGCGCTGGCTGCGATCATGACCATCTTCATGCTCTCGCTGGCGGGCATCCCGCCCCTGGCTGGCTTCTTCGGCAAGCTCTACGTCTTCAAAGCCGCCGTGGATGCCGGTTGGGCCTGGCTGGTCATTGTGGCCGTGCTCAACAGCGCGCTCAGCGCGTATTACTACCTGCGCGTCACCGTCAATATGTACCTGGGCAGCGAAACGGCGAGCGGACAAATCAACCTGAACCCGGCCTGGAATGTTGTGCTGTTGGTGGCTGTGTTAGGCGCCGTGCTGGTGGGCGTGTGGCCCACGCCGTGGATCTCCCTGGCGCGCACGACGCTGCTGGCCCTGGTGGGTGGGTGATTTCGACCGATCACGGTCGCATCATGAGAGAGGGGCGGCGCGGCTGATCCAGCAGCGCCGCCCGTTTCATTGGTCACACGGTTGACATCCAACGCTCCTTGACAGTCAGCGCACACAATGTTAGAATTCGTTGGCCTTTAGAATTTCGATCTTGGATTGAGTGCTATGCCAACTGCGAATCGTATCATCTATTTTGACCATGCCGCAACGACGCCGGTGGCGCCCGAAGTCGTCGAGGCCATGCTGCCTTACTTCAGCGGATCCTATGGCAACCCCTCCAGCATCCACCGATTAGGGCGAGAATCGGCGCGCGCGCTCGATCAGAGCCGCCAGGGCATTGCCCATTTTCTCAACTGCCAGCCCCACGAGATCGTTTTCACCAGCTGCGGCACCGAAGCTGACAACCTGGCGTTGCGCGGCGTCGCCCTGGCGCAGCGGGCGCGCGGGCGCGGCCGGCATCTGATCGTCTCCGCCGTGGAGCACAAGGCCGTCCTGCAAACAGCCCTCGACCTGCGCGACCACTACGGCTTTGAGCTGACCGTTCTGCCGGTGGATAAGGATGGCGTGGTTGCGGTGACTGACCTGGAGGCCGCCCTGCGCCCGGACACCATCCTGATCAGCGTCATGTACGCCAACAACGAGATCGGCTCTATTCAGCCGCTGCCAGAGATCGGCGCGCTGGCGCGGGCGCGAGGAATCCCGTTCCATACCGATGCGGTGCAGGGGGGCGGACTGCTTCCGCTCGACGTGGACGATTTGCAGGTGGATTTGCTGGCGCTCTCGGCGCACAAATTCTACGGGCCAAAAGGCATTGGCTTGCTTTATGTACGTCGCGGCACGCCCTTGTGGTCCCAGGTGACGGGCGGCAGCCAGGAAGCAAAACATCGCGCAGGCACCGAAAATGTGCCGTATATCGTGGGCATGGCCAAGGCCTTGACGCTGGCGCAGATGTCGCGCGTGAACAACAACGCGCACCAGGCCATCTTGCGCGACCGCTTGATCAACCGGGTTCTGCGCGAGATTCCCGATGTGCGGGTCAGCGGTCACCGCACGCAGCGTTTGCCCAACCATGCCAGCTTTCTGATTGGCGGCCTGGAGATCCAAGGGGTGCTCATGGGCCTCGACATGGCCGGTATTGCGGCTTCCAGCGGCTCAGCCTGCACCAGCGCGGCACAGGAGCCGTCGCATGTGCTGATGGCGTTGGGCGTGGATCCTGCAACCGCGGCCGGTCATCTGCGCCTGACCCTGGGACACAGCACGACGGATGCGGACATCGAGGCGTTGATGGATGCACTGACGCCGTTGGTGGCGCGCCTGCGCCAGATGACGGCGGCGTACGCGTGAACAATCACGATGGCTAGATCGGGCATGACAGAGGTGAGATGATGACTGCTACCCTCACGACGCCGCGGCGAACCAACCACAAGCCGCCGCGTGCCCTGCCAGAAGTGGGCCGCGGCTGGCCGGCCGATATCTTGGAAGCGTATGCGCGCATCAACGGCCCCTACACGATTGACAATGCGGAAACAATTCTGGATCAGGAGGCAGTCGAGCTTTACAACGGCTGGCTGGTTTGGCAGGAAATGACCGATTTTTCTGAGCGCATGGTGGCCGGCAATATCCAGGCGATGTTGGATCTCTCGGCGCGCAAGGCGGGCTTTGGCGCTGGCTTGCCCGACCAGATGGAATGCCTGCTGAGCAACGGCGATGTCATCAAACCCGACATTGCCTTGATTTCATGGACGCGGGCGGCGACGGCGCAGCCCACGGGTCCCAGCGAGCGCCTGATTCTGCATGGCTGTCCAGAGCTGGTCGTGGAGACGCGGTCGCCTTCCAATCGCCGCGCCCAAGAGCGACGTAAGCGCCAGCTTTACTTTGCCAACCAGGCGGAGGTGGTGTGGGATGTGGATGTACGCCGCCAGCGCATCTACGTCTATCGCGCGCAGAACCCGCTGCAGCCGGAGGCCTACGGCACGGACGATGTCATCACGTGCGAGCCATTCCTGCCTGGCTGGCAGCGGCGCGTGGCCGACATCTTTGCCATGCAGGCATCAGCCGAAACCGTGGCTGGCGAAGTCGCTACGGCCTGGATCGCGGAAGGGCGTGCGGAAGGGCGTGTAGCCACTCTGCGCAGCCTGCTGCCAACCCTTGCCCGTTACCGCTTTGGCGCGGCGCTTGCGCCGGAAACCGTGGCGCAACTGGACGCATGTGATGAACCTGCGCTGCTGCGGCTGCAATCGCTGATCGAAACGGCCCCGACATTGGACGCATGGACGGCTGCGATTCCAGCATGACCGATAAACGTGACATAACCGTAGTCGTGGCAATGAGCGGCGGCGTGGACAGTTCTGTGGCCGCGGCCCTGTTGGTGGAGCAGGGATATCGCGTCATCGGCGTGATGATGCGCCTGTGGGCTGAGATCAGCAACGGGGAGGCGCTCAGCAACAAGTGCTGTTCCCTCGAATCGGTCACCGATGCACGCCGCGTGGCCGATGCGCTGGACATTCCGTTCTACCTGATCAACGTGGAACGACCGTTCAAAGAGAACGTGGTGGATACCTTCATCCAGGGCTATAGCGACGCGCTGACGCCGAACCCCTGTCTGGCGTGCAATCGCACCATTCGCCTGGGGTTCCTGTTTGACTATGCGCGCACCCTGGGCGCCGATTACCTGGCAACCGGTCACTACGCGCGCGTCCGTCAGGTGGACGCGCCCCAGGGCGCGCTCGCGGCCTGGGATGGCCTGGACTATCCGCTCTATCAGCTTTGGCGCGGCGTGGATGCGTCCAAAGATCAGAGCTACGTCCTGCACATGGCCTCGCAGCGCGAACTGGCGCATCTGATGTTCCCCCTGGGCGAATTGACCAAGCCCCAGGTGCGCGATCTCGCGGCGGCTCGCGGCCTGACCGTGGCGAGCAAGCGTGAGAGCCAGGACCTCTGCTTTCTGGCTGACAATGACTATCGCCGCTTTTTGAGCGATTGGGCGCCAGCGGCTGTACAAGCCGGACCGATCATCAACCAGGCCGGGCAGGTGCTGGGACAGCATGAGGGCCTGGCCTTCTACACCATCGGTCAGCGCAAGGGCCTGGGAATCGGCGCGCCGGAACCGCTGTTTGTGCTGCGGCTGGATGCCAGCCGCAACGCTGTGATTGTTGGTCCAGCGGCTGCGCTCGGCCAGACTGAATTGACCGCCAGCCAGGTGACGTGGGGCGTGAGGCAGCCGCCCGACGCGCCGCTGCAGGTGCAAGCGCGCATTCGCTACAAGGCGCATGAGGTTCCTGCTCTGGTGACGCCGCTGGCAGCGAATAGGGTACACGTGCAGTTTGACCATCCCTTGCGCGACATCACGCCGGGCCAGGGCGTTGTTTTCTATGATGGCGACGCGTGCCTGGGGGGAGGCGTCATTGACCGGGCTGTTTGATTTGCTGGTGCACCCGGCGCTGTGGCTGAGCCTGTGCCTGGCGCTGCTCTATGCCGCGATCTTCCATGCCTGGCAGGGCCGCACCCTGGGCGGGCTGGGATGGTTCATCCTGGCTTCGCTCGCCGGTTTCGCCGCAGGTCATTTTGCTGGGGCCGCGCTGCGTTTTCCGGCCCTCGGTCAGGCGCAAATTGTGACGGGAACGCTGGGCGCGGTGTCGGCCCTGGCCGTGGTGCGCAGCCGCTTTCACAAGGCATGATGTAGCGACCCAGGCGCTGCGCCGTCGCAAGCGCGATTGAGATTGCGCCTGCTGGGCGTACTGCCGAGCGTCCAACCTGCTTGGACGCGGCGCCGGTCAGCGTAGGCTGACCTGGCGGCGGAACGCCCTTTCGGCCCGAATTCATTCGGCCGCTGCAGTTGGGGCAGGATGCCTGAGCCGTTAAGGCATGATCTGAGGAGTCACTGTTCGCGGCTGCGCCTGGGAGGAGCGCCGCGGACGCGTCATATCAGCGCCGCCGGGAGGCGGCCGGATTGAGGAATCAATGGACAAAAAGACTAAAACCTGGATCACCATCGGAGCTGTTGTTGCCGTACTCCTTTTCATCGGCATCATCTATCTGCTGGTCACGCATCCGCCGGCCGCCGCGATCGTGCGCGACCTGTTCATCATTTTTGTGACGCTCGAACTGTTCATCATCGGCGCGCTGCTGACGGTGCTGGTGTGGCAAGTCTACACGCTGACGCGCATGATGCAGCGGGAAATCAAGCCAATGCTGACCGCCACGCAAGAAACGATTGGCACGGTGCGTGGTACGGCCACCTTCATGAGCGATCAGGTCGTGCAGCCGGCGATCAGGGTCACGAGCAAAGTGGCGGGGTGGCAGCAGTCGTTGAAGGTGCTGCTGGGGCGCAATGGGTAAACGAGGAATTCTGAAAGCTGAATGCCGAATGGCAGGCCTGCGTGAGCTGCGTTAGCCGCAGGCGGCTTTTGAGCTGCGTGGGTTGGCTGCCAGAAGCGGTTGAGCAAGGAGATGGACTATGTTTTGGGGATTAGTCATTGGCGCGGCCGTTGGGTTTGGGCTGGCGTTGTATCGGGCGCCGCAGTCGGGTGAAGCGACGCGGCAGCAGTTGACGCAGATGGGCGCTGATCTCAAGCGCCGGGCGCAGGAGACCGCAAACGAGGCGCGTCAGCAGGCGCAGGCCGCGGCGCGGCCGGCGGTGGAGCGCGCCGAGCAGATGGCTTCACGCGCGGAAGGCCTGGTCGGCGATTTGAGCACGCGCGGCCGCGATGTGCTGGAAGAGCGGCGCCGCAGCATGAATAACGGGCACGGGTGAGGTCGGAGATCTGAGACCAGGGACCGGAGACCGAACGCAGAGGGGTGGAAAAGCGCGCCGCCGAACGTTGCATAGATAACGTTCGGCGGCTTTTTTGTGTTTATTGCCCGCTGAGGCGACGCCAGGCTGCAGGTAGGAAGGAGATGATGTCTTCGGCCACTGCGCCGGCCAGGCCAATTTCCTGCGCGGCCAGGTCGCCGGCCAGGCCATGCAGGTACGCACCAGTCAGCGCGGCGTCGAACGGCGACAATCCTTGCGCCAACAGGGCGACGATCGCGCCGGCCAGCACATCGCCGGTGCCCGCGGTCGCCAGGGCCGGATTGGCAAAGGGCAGCACGCGTACGCGGCCATCGGGCGCGGCGATGACGGTAAAGGCGCCCTTCAGCACCACGACCTGATTCCAGGCTTTGGCCTGGCTGGCTGCCAGTCCCCAACGATCAGCCTGCACCGCATCCAACTCCAGTTTGCACAATCGCGCCATTTCGCCGGGATGCGGCGTCAGGATCGAGTTGGCCGGCAACAGTGCGGGCCAATGGTCCTGCTGCGCCAACCAGTTGAGCGCATCGGCATCCACCACCAGGGGCGGCAGGTCGCCGCGCGGGCCGCTTGCCTTGACTTCATCGTTACCGGCGCTGCTGGCGGCGCGCTCAGGTGCCTGCGACGCGAAGCCAATGGCGCTGCGCTGTTTGGTTTTCGGTTCTTCCGGCTGGAAAAAGGCCTTGAGGAACGCGCCGGTCTCTTTTTCGGTGCTGAGGCCAGGCCCGATCAGCAGCGCCTTGTAGCCGGCCAGCTTTTCGTTGATCATGCGCGCGGCGTCGCTGGCTAACACGCCCATGTCGTGCGATAGCGGCAGCCAGGTCACTTCCAGCAGACTGGGGGCCAGGATGCCGTGCAGCGGCCGTGCGACGCCCAGGGTCACCAGGCCTGCGCCCGCGCGTGTCGCGGCTTGGGCAGCCAGCGCGGCCGCGCCGGTGTAGTAAACCGACCCGGCGACGATCAGCGCTTTGCCAAACGTGCCCTTGTGCGCGTTGCGCGGCCGCGGCGGCAGCAGCTCAGCGACCATGGTGGGCGTCACGACTTCCACCTGGATGGCGGCAGCCAGATCGTCGGGGATGCCGATGTCCGCGGCCAGGAGCGTGCCGGTGACCTCGGCGCCGCGGCCCAGGTAGTGCCCGTATTTGGGAAAGCCAAAGGTGACGGTGTAATCGGCGGGCAGGGTGGCTGGGTCCACGGCCCCGGTCGTGCAGTCCAGCCCGCTGGCGCAGTCCACGGCCACGACTTCGATGTTGCTCA
The DNA here is from genome assembly GCF_900491745.1 of Candidatus Amarolinea aalborgensis. NCBI lineage: Bacteria > Bacillati > Chloroflexota > Caldilineae > Caldilineales > Candidatus Amarolineaceae > Candidatus Amarolinea > Candidatus Amarolinea aalborgensis. The sequence continues at coordinate 67,977 of NZ_UETR01000016.1, forward strand.
ACTGCGCTTCGTCGAAGCGATCCAGCTCGGCCAGCGGCTCCGTCAGGTTGAACAAAGCCCCGGCGGCATCCTCGCCCTCATCCTCGACGGGCGGCAGGCTGACCAGCCGCGTCTCCTCGCTGACGGCTTGACGGGTCAGGGCCAGGATGTCGGCCAGATCGCCCTCGATGGGGCGAGCGACGCCGGTGCCGAGCAGGGCATCCACCACCACCAGCGCCTCATCCAGCCAGGCCCGCAGGCGCGCGCGGTCTGCATCAGCCTCTGCGTGCACCAGGGGAATCCCGGCCTCGGTCAGCTTATGGAAGTTGACGTCGCTCTTGGCGCCGGGGCGTTTCCAGGCGTAGACCCGCACTTCCCAGTCCCAGGCCTGCAGCCAGCGCGCGGCCACCAGGCCATCGCCGCCGTTGTTGCCGGGACCGGCCAGGATCAGTACAGGCCCCGCGGCCAGGGGTCCCAGGTGCGTCTCGATGGCTGCGGCCACGGCCTTACCCGCGGCTTCCATCATATCGTCATACGACCACCCCGCGGCGTCGGTTGCCTTCTCCAGGGCGCGCATCTCATCGGTTGTTACAATTTTCATCGCTTACTTACTCCGCGTAGATTCGATCGGGACAATGACAATCATTAAGCGATCGGTAGCCGCCCAGGCGTGCAGAAACATTCCCAGGTCAATCGCCATTGGACCTTGTTCTATAATCGGATCGTGCACCCATATGTGCTCCTGCGTGATCTCAGTCACTACGAGGGCATGAATGGCTTCCTGGTCCCAGTGAGGCAGTGGTGTTGTCAAAACGTGGACGATGCACGGCCGTTCCATACTCAGCATATTTTGTAAGATGGCCTGCGATCCGTCCATCACGTATGCTTCGAATCCCAGGTCAGGCAAGCGCAGCATCACTTGCGCAGGACTGGTGCCACCTGGACGAGTTTTCAATAGCGTTCGCAATTCTGACTCTGATCGCTGGTTGCCGTAGAACGCCAAAACCATACGAACGCATGCGGGCAGGCAACTGTAGAGCAGTTCCTGTTTATAATGCGATACGTGCATAGAGAATCTCAGCCCGTTCCATCAAATCAGCAGCGGTTAACCCATCAGCAAGAAGCACTTCCCCGGTTTCCGTGTTGACAAGCACTTGCCCAACGGTGCCCAGATTGCCTCGCTGCCCAGGCGCGTAGAAAACCGGAACGCGCCAATACATGACGCTGCCAATGGCTAGCTCTGGCTCACCAGCGCAAAGCTGATCACCTGCCTGCATGATCAAGAAACGGTTCGCTTTCTGGCGAGCCACATAAGCTGAGACATTCAGCGTGGTCTGTACCTCGATCTTCACAGACACTTGGCTCACGGTTGGAACCTGTGTCATAGTTAGCGTTGCCTGCAGTGCCATGTCGCACCTCCAAGTTGGATTCTACCACACCGCACGCGCTTGGGCAACCTTGCGTTGGCGAGCTACCCATGAATGGGCGCACGAATACGTGAATCACGATTTCATCTTGCCGCCCAGGGAATCTTGGCGGTTTGCCCGTAATCCTGGTAAAATCATGGAATGAACATGAACAGGGCCATTCCGATCGTAGCGATGATGTGCCTGCTCCTTTCGGCCTGCCTGCAAGGCCGCGCGCAACCAAACGCCAACAGGTCTGTACTCCCCTCTGCAACCGCGACCTACCCGCCATTGGCTGTAGAGACGCTGAAGAATGCAACTTATCACAGCACCAGCCTGCCAGGAAATTTCCAACTCGTCAATGGCTTATACCAGTTGCCACCATTGCCGGGAGAGTCACAAGACGATTACTTCATCAGGCTGGTGGATCCAATAGCATTCGGGGATCTGAACAACGATGGCTGGCCCGATGCGGCGGTTATTTTGAAGAGTCGTGCTGGCGGCGCCGGCGTATTTTCAGATCTGGCTGCGGTTCTCAACCAAAACGGTAAGCCCTTGAACATTGCCACGGTGGATTTGGGCGACCGGGTGTTGGTCAATTCAGCCGTTATCCAGGATGGCGAGATTGTTCTCGACATGATGATACACGGACCGAACGAGGGTCTGTGTTGCGCCAGCCTAAGAGCCACATGGAAATTCAAACTCTCCGGAAGTAATCTTGTGCAACTACCCGGCCCATAATTCCGGCCAACGACGCTCACCATGACGACGCAACCATCGAGGCGCACGAAATTATCGCGCCGCGTCCGCACACTCCTCCCACTCCTCCTGGTCATTCTGCTGACCCTGCCGGCCTTGCAGCCCCTGTGGCAGCCTGGCCTGCAGCAGACCGACGACGGCGCGCATCACCTCTTTCGCCTCTTCAACCTTGACCTGGCGCAGCGCAGCGGCTACCTCGGCACGCGCTGGCTGGCCGACGAAGGCTTCGGCTACGGCTTTCCCGTGCTCAATTTCTACGCGCCGCTTGGCTATTATGCGGGGCTCATCTTCCACCGCCTGGGCGCCGGCTTGGCCAGCACCCTGGAATGGACGCTGGCTGCGGGCCTGCTGCTGGCCGCCCTGGCGATGTACGCCCTGGCGGCGGAGCTTTTCAACCCCTGGGCCGGCGTGCTGGCCGCAGCCGTCTACACCTGGGCGCCCTATCACCTGGCCGACGCGTGGACGCGCGGCGCGCTGGGCGAGCACCTGGCTTTTGTCTGGCTGCCGCTGCTCCTGCTGGCGCTGGCAAAAATCGGAGACCAGAGATTGGAGATCGGAGACCGGGGATCGAGTCGGGGGTGGTGGGCTGTGGGGTGGGGCGGGGTCAGCCTGGCGGGGTTGATTCTGACGCACAATCTGACGCTGATCCTGGCGGCGCCTGTGCTGCTGGGGTGGGGGGCGCTGCTGCTGGCGTTCAAGTCGCCCACCGCCAGCGCGCGCGTGACCGCCGCGGCGCAGATGGCGGCCCTGGTCATGTTGGGCGTGCTGCTCAGCGCGGCCTTCTGGCTGCCAGCCCTGGGCGAAGTCAAGGAGGTGCTGGCCGGCCAGGTGACGCTCGATTTCGACGCCTGGGCCGCGGCCGAGCTGGCGCCGGTTGCGCGCCTGGTCGAGGCGCGCTGGGATCACCTCTACACCCTGGCGCAGCAGCCGCCGGCGCTGCACGCGCTGCCGCTGGCGCAGGCCATCGTCATGCTGGCCGGACTGACTGCGGGGGTCTGGCGCTGGCGCCGCCTCAGCCGCAGCCAACGCCTCCTGCTGGCGCTGAGCGTGGGGTTGGCCCTGTTTGCGCTCTTCATGCAGACGACCTGGTCGCGCCCGCTCTGGCGCAGCGTGCCTGGCCTGCTCCTGCTGCAGTTCCCCTGGCGCTGGCAAACGTTGGGCGTGCTGACCGCGGCTCTGCTGGCGGCCTATCTCGCGGGCGACCGAGGCTTCGTCGTGAGCCTTCAGCCGAACGGTCACAGCCACGAGCGTGCAGCCTCCCTGCGCAGGCTTGCACCCCTGCTCGTCGTCCTGGCCCTCCTGATGCCTGCGGCGCTGGCGCGCCTGCCCTGGGAGCCGGCCGTCGCCCCCACCACCGACACGCCGCTGACCGACGCCAACGTCAACCGCGCCACGCTGGCGCTCTACGATTTTGGCCGCGGGCTGTGGCTGCGTGAGCACGGCAACGCCTGGATGTTCGAGTATATGCCGGTGTGGGCCTTGCCCCGGCGCAGCGATTTCTTCGTCTCTGCCGGGCCGGCCGCGGCCACACCGCCCTTGACCGGCGTGCAGGCGACGCCCGGACGGCAGACGCCGCTGGAACACCGTTTCCAGGTCAACAGCCCCACGGCGTGGACGCTGCAGCTGCATCAGTTCTACTTCCCCGGCTGGCAGGCGCTGGTGGACGGCCAGCCCGCGGCCGTGCAGCCGACCGGACCGCTGGCGCTGGTGGGCGTTGACCTGCCCGCCGGCCGCCATGACGTGCTCCTGCGCTTTGGCCTGACGCCCCTGCGCCGCGCGGGCTGGGCCATCACCCTGCTCGGCCTGGCGCTGACCGCGGCGCTGCTCTGGCGGATGCGTCCCTGGCCGCGGCCGGCGTCCATCGTCGCGGCCGGCCTGCTGGGCCTGGCGCTCCTGGGCGGCGGTCTGACGCTGGCCGCACGCTGGACGCAGCCTGCGGATGGAACACCCACAGCCGTGCACGCGCAGTTCGGCGACGAGATGGCGCTGATCGGCTTCACTGCCCCGCCGGCCCAGGCGCAGTCGGGGCAAGAGGTGACGCTCACCTGGCTGGCGCTGCGGCGGCCGACTCGCGACTTCAAGGTCTTCGTGCACCTGGTGGACAGCCAGGGGGTGACGTGGGCGCAGCACGACGGCGAGCCTGGTTTCTTCTTCTCCCCCACCACACGCTGGCAAGCGGGCGAGATCGTGGAGGATCATCATCCGCTCGATTTTGTCGCCTCGCCGCCCCCCGGCCGCTACCAACTGCGCGTGGGGCTGTACGACGGCGCCAGCGGCCAGCGCCTGCCCGTCAGCAGCGGGGGAGATGAGGTTGTGCTGGCGGAGCTGGAGTTGGGGAGGTGATTGGAGACCGGAGACCGGAGATTGGAGACCGGAGACCGGAGATTGGAGACCGGAGATTGGAGATTGGAGATTGGAGACCGGAGATCAATCGCCTTCCACGCACCCGATCTCTGATCTCTGATCTCTGATCTCTTTTCTTTGCGCAGAAGCGCGTGACAGGGTAAAATGGATGCAGACATGACGCGTATCCGTTGACCCTGCGGAGGAAATCGTGCTCAAATCGCCGTTCACTGCAGCCGCGCCGCGCACGGCCGCGCCGCGGCTCTTCGTCGGTCGCGATGCGGAAATTCCACAGCTCGCACGCGCGTTCGAGGCCGGGCAGAGCATCGTCCTCTGGGGCGTCGGCGGCATCGGCAAGACCGCACTCGCACACCAGATCATCGCCCGCCAGGGCTGGCGCTTCGGCGACCCGCCTGCGATCGCCTTCCACTCGTGCGAAAACGGCCTGGGGGTGGATGCCCTGCTCGACAGCCTGCCCAGCCAGCTTCCTTTTGCGCCCACGGGGCAGGGCCTGCCGCCGGACGAACGCCGCGCTGCCGTGCTGGCCAGCCTGGTGGGCCGCCGCGTCCTGCTCGTGGTGGACAACTTCGAGACCGCGGCCGACCGCGAGACCTTCCTTGATTTCCTGGCCGCGCTGCCCGGCGGCTGCCTGGCGCTGATCACCACGCGTGAGGCGGTGCGCTGCCCCGGCTGGCTGCTGCTCGAACTGAAGCCGCTGGCGGACCCCGCCGCGGCGCGCCTGTTGGCCGCGCACTTGCCCAATCCCCAGACCCTTGTGGAGCAGGCCGCGGGCGCGCAAGCCCTGCTGCAGCAGACCGCCGGCCATCCGCTGGCAATCGAGCTGGCCGCGGCCTTGACCCGCGACTGGCCTGACCTGGCTGCGCTGGCCGCGGCCCTGGCCTCGCGGCGCGCGCAGCTGGCCGACGCCGCGCTCCACGGCGTGCCGGAGCGTCTGCGCAGCCTGGAAGCGTCCCTCACCCTCTCCTTCGACCGCCTGCCGCCGGCCGGCCAGCAGGCGCTGACCGCGCTGGCCGTGTTTTACACCCCTTTCAGCGACGCCGGCGCCGCCGCGGTAACGGATCTGGCGCCGGCCGCGTGGCGCCAGACGCGTGACCTGCTGCGCACGCGCAGCCTGCTCTACCAGGATGGGGAACAGAACCGGTTCCACCCCCTGGTGCGTGACTTTGGCCTGGCGCGGCTGGCCGACCCTGCGCCGGCGCAGCGCCGCGCGGCTGAGTTCCTGACGGATCGTTGGCAGGGCGGTGAGCCGGTGACGCCGCAGGAAGTGCTGGCTGTGCCGCGGCATTGGCTGGCGGCGGGCGATTGGCGCGCGGCGGCCAGCGCCGCAGCCTATCTGACAGGGGGTCACGACCACAGCCTCGATAGGCGCGGCTATTGGAATGAGATTGCAGTGGTTTTGCGCATAGTCGTCGAGCTGTCGCCGGCTGGTGAAGCAGAGACGGTTGTGGATTTGTGGAATTGTCTTTCCAATGTTTTGCGGCTGGCGGGAGACTATACGAATGCCCTCGCCAGCGCGCAGCGCGGACTCGCGGTGGCGCGCCAGGTGGGCGACCGGCTGGGCGAGGCCAACGTGCTCAAGGCCATCGGCGACGTGCAGCAATTTCGTAAAGAAATGGCGGGAGCGTTGGCGTCGTACGGGCAGGCGCTCGAGCTGTACCGCCAGGTGGGCGACCGGCTGGGCGAGGCCAACGTGCTGAGGGCCATCGGCGACGTGCAAGCACCCTGCCGACATGGCGGAGCGTTGGCGTCGTACGGGCAGGCGCTCGGTTCGTACCGCCGGTGGGCGACCGGCTGGGCGAGGCCAACGTGCTCAAGGCCATCGGCGACGTGCAGCAATTTCGTGACGACCGCGCGGAGCGTTGGCGTCGTACGGGCAGGCGCTCGAGCTGTACCGCCAGGTGGGCTCGGCTGGCGATGGGCCAACGTGCTCCAGGCCATCGGCGACGTGCAGCAATTTCGTGCCGACATGGCGGGAGCGTTGGCGTCGTACGGGCAGGCGCTCGGTTTCGTACCGCCGGTGGGCGACCGGCTTCGGGCAGGCCAACGTGCTCAAGGCCATCGGCGACGTGCAGCAATTTCGTAAAGAAATGGCGGGAGCGTTGGCGTCGTACGGGCAGGCGCTCGGTTCGTACCGCCAGTGGGCGACCGGCTGGGCAGACCAACGTGCTCCAGGCCATCGGCGACGTGCAGCAATTCTCGTGCCGACATGGCGGGAGCGTTGGCGTCGTACGGGCAGGCGCTCGACCTGTTCCGCCAGGTGGCTTGCCGCTGAGCGAGGCCAACGTGCTCCAGGCCATCGGCGACGTGCAGCAATTCGTGACGACCGCGCGGAGCGTGGCGTCGTACGGGCAGGCGCTCGGTTCGTACCGCCAGGTGGAAACCTGGCCGGGCGAGGCCAACGCTCCAGGCCATCGGCGACGTAGCAGCAATTTCCCGCCGACATGGCGGGAGCGTTGGCGTCGTACGGGCAGGCGCTCGGTTTCGTTCCGCCAGGTGGGATCCCGGCTGGGCGAGGCCAACGTGCTGTGGGCCATCGGCGACGTGCAGCAATTTCGTAAAGAAATGGCGGGAGCGTTGGCGTCGTACGGGCAGGCGCTCGAGCGTTCCGCCGGTGGAACGGCTGGGCGAGGCCAACGTGTCCAGGCCATCGGCGACGTGCAGCAATTTCGTGCCGACATGGCGGGAGCGTTGGCGTCGTACGGGCAGGCGCTCGAGCCTGTACCGCCAGTGGGCGACCGGCTGGGCGAGGCCAACGTGCCTCGGCCATCGGCGACGTGCAGCAATTTCGTGACGACCGCGGGAGCGTTGGCGTCGTACGGGCAGGCGCTCGATTGTACCCGCCAGTGGGCGACCGGCTGGGCGAGGCCAACGTGCTGAGGGCCATCGGCGACGTGCAGCAATTTCGTGCCGACATGGCGGGAGCGTTACGTCGTACGGGCAGGCGCTCATTTCGTACCGCCAGGTGGGCGACCGGCTAGCGAGGCCAACGCTCAAGGCCATCGGCGACGCAGCAATTCTCGTAAAGAAATGGCGGGAGCGTTGGCGTCGTACGGGCAGGCGCTCGACTGTACCGCCATGGGCGACCGGCTGGGCGAGGCCAACGTGCTCCAGGCCATCGGCGACTGCAGCAATTTCGTGCCGAATGGCGGGAGCGTTGTCGTACGGGCAGGCGCTGACCTGTTCCGCCAGGTGGGCTCGGGCAGCGAGGCCAACGTGCTCCAGGCCATCGGCGACGTGCAGCAATTTGTGACGATACCGGGAGCGTTGGCGTCACGGGCAGGCGCTCGGTTTCGTACCCGCCGGTGGAAATCGTTGGCGAGGCCAACGTTCCAGGCCATCGGCGACGTGCAGCAATTGTGCCGACATGGCGGGGAGCGTTGGCGTCGTACGGGCGGCGCTCGGTTTCGTTCCGCCAGGTGGGATCCTGCTGGGCGAGGCCAACGTGCTGTGGGCCATCGGCGACGTGCAGCAATTTCGTGCCGACATGGCGGGAGGTTGGCGTCGTACGGCAGGCGCTCGGTTCGTTCCGCCAGGTGGGCCCGGCTGGGCGAGGCCAACGTGCTCCAGGCCATCGGCGACGCAGCACTCTGCGGCCGACATGGCGGGAGCGTTGGCGTCGTACGGGCAGGCGCTCGAGCTGTACCGCCAGGTGGGCGACCGGCTGGGCGAGGCCAACGTGCTCAAGGCCATCGGCGACGTGCAGCAATTTCGTGACGACCGCGCGGGAGCGTTGGCGTCGTACGGGCAGGCGCTCGAGCTGTACCGCCAGGTGGGCGCCCGGCTGGGCGAGGCCAACGTGCTTGCTGTGATGGGGCAACTAGAGCTGATTCGCGGTCAATCCACGCAAGCCAAAATTTTACTACACGAAGCTGTTCAAATTTACGAGGCGATTGGCTCGCGCTATTCGATTGCAGCGCAAATTGGCAACTACGGCTGGACGCTCCGCCGCATTGGTCAGGCGGAACAGGCGCGCCCCTATTTGCTGCAAGCAGCTACGTTGTTTGAAGAAATGGGACTTGCAGACTATGCGCAGCGTCATCGGCAGGCCGCTGAGAGGGGGGACAAGCCGGCGCAGTGAAGAGAAATCAGGACTTTGCGTTCTTGGCATCTCCGCGGTTCGGTCACGCTTCCAGCGTGACAGCGCCGTCCTGGCCGGTTCACCTCCCGAACACGTTCGGGACTCCCGGTCCACTCGCTTTTGCATCCAGGGTTGTGCGTGAAGCGCACGGACAACGATCCTATCAATCCTGTTAATCCTGTGAATCCTGTCGAGATTCCTGGCAGTCTACGTAGTGACGGAGTTTCCACCATGCCACCGACACGCGCATCGTCCAAACCACCCCATCACCTCACCTTGCACCTGGCCGCCGACGGGAGGTTCACCCTGGCCAGCCACAGCCGCCTGGGCGGCGATGCGCCGCGCCAGCCGCATCCCCAGCCGCTGCCCTTCGACCCGGCCGCGCTCGCGGCCATCATCGCCAGCCTCGATCCGGCCACAGCCGGGGTTGCGGCCCTGGATCCGGCCGTGCTGACCGCGCTGGGCCGCGCCGGTCTGCTCGACTCCGCCGGCCGGCCGCGCGCCGACCTGGCGGCCGAGGTGGGCCGGCGTCTCTGGCAAAGTTTGCTCAGCGACAGCGAGGTCGCGGGCCTGCTGCGCACCGATCTGGCGAACGCGCAGGCCGCGGGCGAGCCGCTGCCCCTGATCCTCACCACCGGCCCCAACGATACACCCCTGGCCGCGCTGCCCTGGGAACTGCTGCACGATGACGACGCGTTCTTGCTGCCGCCGGCCCAGGTTGCCATCACGCGCCATATCAGCTTTGCGCGCCCTACGCCCGTCCTGCGCGTCAGGCCGCCGCTGCGCATCCTCCTGATCGAGGCGCGGCCGGTGGGTGTGCCGCCCCTGCCGCCCGGCCAGGAAGCGACCCAGTTGGCTGTCGCCCTCGCCCCGCTGATGGAGGCTGGTCTGGTCGTCCTGGAGCGGTTGACGCCGCCCACGGCCAAACGCCTGGCCGACCGCCTGGCCGATGCCGATAATGTGCAGATCATCCACTTCGACGGTCACGGCGGCTTTGGCGCGCTGCCGGCCTTCGCCGCCGCGGGCGCCAGCGGTCGCGGCAGCTTCCTCGTCTTCGAGAACGACTTCTGCGAGCCGGACCCGGTGGATGCCGGGCGGCTGGCCGCGGCGCTCAACGGCCGCCAGGTGCGCCTGCTCTACGCCAGCGCCTGCCAGACCGCGCAGGCCGGCGCGGACTCTCTCTTCACCGGCCTGGGGCCAGGTCTGCTCCTCGCCGGCATCCCGGCCGTCGTTGCGATGCAGTTCAGCGTCAGCGTGGCGGCCGCGCTGGCCTTCATGCAGCGCTTCTACCGCTCGCTGGCCCAGGGCAAGGCCCTGGCGACCTGCCTGGCCGATGGCCGCCGCGTGCTCTTCGATCCGCAGCATGGTCTGGCCTGGGCCACCCCGGTGCTCTACCTGCGCGACCAGGACGGCGACGGCCAGCTCTTCCGGCTCACGGCCTAACCCGGACAAGGCGGAATCACAGGCTTCAACGCCAAGACGCCAGGATGCCAGGATGCAAAGACGCTCAGAAAAGCCTTTGCGGCTTTGCGCTAGAGTTTCTTGGCCACGGCGCCAAGATGCAAAGACGCTCAGAAGACGCTTTGCGGCTTTGAGTCTTAGCGGCTTTGCGCTAGAGTTTCTTGGCCACGGCGCCAAGATGCAAAGACGCTCAGCAAACGCTTTGCGGCCTTGAATCCCTGCGGCTTTGCGTTAGAATTTATTGCTCGCTGATAACAGCTAAATCCTGTCTATCCTGTGCATCCATGTTTGCTTTTTCAACTGTAAAGGAAAGCCGATGGCCGATCAACCGCATCGCCCCTGGCCCGCGCCGACGCGGCCCTGGGTGCAGCGCCAAACCTGGCGCGATCTGCTCTTTGCGCACTGGCCCCTGCCGCCCGCCCTGCTTGCGGACCGCATCCCGCGCGGCCTGCGCCTGGACACCTTCGACGGCCAGGCATGGATTGCCGTCGTGCCCTTCCGCATGACCGGCATCCGCTTCCGCGGCCAGCCCGCCTGGCCTTACCTGTCGGCCTTCCCGGAGCTCAATGTGCGCACCTACGTCAGCGATGGGCAGAAGCCAGGCGTCTGGTTCCTCAGCCTGGACGCGGCGCGCCTGACCGCGGTCTGGTTTGCGCGCTGGCGCTTCAACCTGCCCTACTTTCACGCGGCCATGCGCTGCCAGCCCCAGGGCGACGCCATCCATTACCAGAGCGAGCGCTGTCACCGCGGCGCGCCGGCCGCCGGCCTGACCGCGACCTACGGGCCGACCTCGACCGTCTTCCGCGCCGCGCCGGGCAGCCTGGCGCACTGGCTGACCGAACGCTACTGCCTGTACAGTGCAGACCGCCGCGGCCGCCTCTTTCGGGGCGAGATCAACCACGCGCCGTGGCCCCTGCAAGAGGCGCAGGCGACCTTCAGCCGCAATACGATGGTTGCGGCGCAGGGACTTGTTTTGCCAGAGACGCCGCCTGTGCTACACTTCGCTCGCCGGCTCGATGTCGTCGTTTGGGGCATCGAACCGATCTGATCCCGACGCTGGCTGTGGCGTCCTCGACGAGTCGAGGGTCGGCCTGGCAAAGACCCGAGCGCTCCTGGAGCGCCGTTCTTCTTCCGATTCTGCGCGTGAGGCGCATGGAAACAATGCTCATGGGATGGATCGTTCTGGCGGCCTGGATCGGCCTGGGCCTTTGGTTGCGCGGCCAGCGGCCGACCTGGCGCGGCCCCTGGTGGGGGATCAGCCTGCTGGCCCTGGCGACGACCGCCTTCTTCTGGCAGCAGCTCAGCGGCGTGGCCTACACCCCGGCCGACGGCGGCGACCTGGCGTCGTTTCTCTACCCGATCTACGCCTTTGCGCAGCGCGTCCTGCACAGCGGGCATCTGCCGCTGTGGAATCCGCACCTCTACCTGGGCGCGCCGCATGTCGCCGATGTGCAGGCCGGCTGGCTCTATCCGCCCACTTTGCTCACGCTGCTCGTGACCTCCACCGTGAGCTACCGCCACCTGGAACTGCTGAGCATCGGCCACTTCTTCTGGGCCGGCGCGGGCATGTTCTTCCTGCTGCGCAGACTGCTGGCGCGCCCGGACGCCGCGGACGCGGCCGGGAGCGTCGCCTGGTGGGCGGCGCTGGCCGGCAGCCTGGCCTTCATGTTCTCCGACCCGCTGCTGACCCACTTTGGCAACTATAACCTGCTGGCCACAGCCAGTTGGCTGCCGTGGGTGCTGTGGGCTTTCGGTCGCCGCTCAGACGGGCGCGCCGCGCTGCTGGCCGGGTTGTTCCTGGGCTTCGCGGCCCTGGCCGGGCATCCACAGACCATCCTGACGATGGCGCTGGCGTTGGCCGTCCTGACCGTGGTGGACATCTACTCCACGCCTGCACCGCGACTGGCGTCGGCGCTGGGAATGAGCGGGCGGCTGCTGTTCACGTTGGGGCTGGCTTTCCTGCTGGCCGCGCCGGTGCTGCTGCCCGCGGCCCTGCACACGCCGTTCACCCAACGGGCGGCCTTCAGCTACGGCGAGGCGTCGCAGTATTCGCTGTCGCCCGCGCAGTGGATCGGCCTGGTCGTCCCGGCCTTCTTCGGCCGCGGGCCGCAGTTGCACTGGGGGCCGTGGGATCGCGTCGAAGTCGGCTACCTCGGCATCTTGCCGCTGGCCCTGGCGCTGCTTGCCGTCCTCCTGCACCCCAATCGCCGCGCCTGGCGCTGGCTGACCCTGGCCGGCGTGGGCATGGCCCTGGCGCTCGGCTTCTACTCCCTGCCGCATGGCTGGCTGACGCTGCTGCCTGGCTTCGCGCAGCTGCGCGCGCCCGCGCGTCTCCTCCTGCTGACCGATCTCGGTCTGGCTGTGCTGGCCGCGTACGGGCTGCAAGGCCTGCTGGACGCCTGGGATGAGCGCGCGGCCGCAGCCGTGGCGCAGGTTTGGCGTCTGCTCAAAGGTGCGACCGCCGCCGTCCTCGCCATCGGCCTGCCCTTGAGCTACCTGGCCCTGCTGTTGACGCAGGATCGGGAGCAGACGGTCTTCATCCGCGTCGCGGTGACGACGATCGGCGTCGCCACGCTGGCCGCGCTCCTGCTGGCGACGCTCGCCATCTTCCACGGCCGGCGGGCGGTCTGGGCGCGGCCCGCCACCCTGGGCGCGCTCGCCTGTCTGCTCATCCTCCTCGACCTGGGCAGCCCTGGCGCGTACCTCGACAGCAGCCTGAAGAACCCGACCTCGGCGTACCAACAGCCGGAGATTGTCGAGTTCTTGCGCCAGCAGCCTGGCGCCTGGCGCCTGGACGCACGCACCGACATTGATCAGCTTTGGCTGCCGAACACGGCGCTGGTGGCCGGTCTCGACGATATTTGGGGCATCGTCAATCCGCTCGTGCTGGCCGACGTGGCGCGCTACTGGGAGGGCATCGGTGCGGCCGGGCGCTCCAGTCCGCTGTACGACTTCCTCAACGCGCAGTTCGTGGTGGCGCGCAAGGATGTGACGCTGGATTGGGACAAATTCGAGAGGGTTTTCGACAGCCCGGGCGAGCTGGCCGTTTTCCGCAATCGCCGTGCGCTGCCGCGAGCCAGCGTGGCGCAGGATGCGATCGTGGTCAATGACCAGGACGCGGCCTGGCAGGCGATTCATGCCGCCGATTTTGACCCGTCCCGACAGGTGGTGGTGGAAGGGGGCGAGGCGTTGCGCGGCGGCGTGGGCGCCGCGGCAGCCGTGACAACGGTGGCCAACGGCCTGGATGTGGACGTGCAGACCCGCGCGCCGGCCTATCTCGTCATCAGCCAGCCGTTCTACCCTGGCTGGCAAGCGACCGATCAGGCTGGCCGCGCCTTGACGATTCGCCGCGCCAACTATGCCTTTCAAGCCGTCGCGATCAGCGCCGACACCACGATCGTTCACTTGCGTTTTCGGCCGGCTTCCTGGGCCTGGGGGCTGATTCTGAGCGCCGCGGGGCTGCTCAGCGTGCTTGCGGGCCTTTGGCGTCGCGTGTCGGTCAAAACAACACCACCCCGGTATGTCACGCCAGCGGCGTGACGACGCCCTCCACCGCGGAGCTCGCTTCCCTCAACCGGCGTCGTCCGGCCAGGAGGCCGTATCTACGAAGATAGCGCACTTTTATCGTAGGTCACGCCTCCGGCGTGACAACGCCCTCCACCGCGGAGCTCGCTTCCCTCAACCGGCGTCGTCCGGCCAGGAGGCCGTATCTACGAAGATAGCGCACTTTTATCGTAGGTCACGCCTCCGGCGTGACGATGTCCGCGGCGGCAGATCCTGCTTCTGTCGCGGTACAACCCTCGCAGGGAACCGTGGACATCGCAGCGTTGATGTGTGAGGGCGTCGTGTGCCTCTGAGATCGTCATCTGGCCGCAGCCCT
>NZ_UETR01000031.1:0-36359 GCF_900491745.1 Candidatus Amarolinea aalborgensis
GTTGCCACGGCGCGCCGCCTGAATAGTTACTCTGAACCTATTTTCGCAGCCAGGGGATGTATACCGGGGGGGCGTAGACGTTGGGGAAATTGTAGAAGAACGTGTTCCCCGCTTGCACCTGCACACCGACCTGCTGCCCGCCAGCGTAAAGCGGCGGCGGCGCTTCTTCCAACAGGTAGGAGCCAGCGCTGACGTCGGGCAGGGTGTACGTGCCGTCATTACCGCTGATGACGGTTGTCACCAGGCTGTTGGGCGGCCGCTTCAGCCTGATGATCGCGCCGGCCAACGGCGGCTCGCCGGCATCCAGCAGGTTATTGCGATTGAGGTCGTTGAAGACGATGCCGGCCAGGTGCCCGGTTTGCGGCATCGGCGTCGGCGTCACGGTCGGCGTTGGCGTCAGCGTCAGCGTCGGCGACGGCGTGAGGGTCGGCGTCTCTGTCGGCGTATGGGTGGGCGTCGGCGTTGGCGTGCGCGTGGGGGTCGGCGTGTTCGTCGGCGTGGGCGACGGCGTGAAGGTGGCGGGAGGCCCGATGTAGGTTGTGGATTGTTTAGAGACCATCACGAGGTGAATGTGCTCATCGCCGTCGCTGCGGCTGTTCAAGCGGAAGTCCGCGCCGCCGCTCAGGGTGTTGGCCATGCGCGCATCGGGCGCAAGAAAAACCGCTGTCTTCCAGCTGCGGCTGTTGGTCTTGGTGACAATCGCCTGGCTGCTGCCTTCGACCACCGCGTCGCGCAGGCCGCTGTTGGAATCGTACTCCACCTTGAAGGTGTCAGTTCCCAGGTCGGCGTAGGTCACGGCAATGCGGATCGTGCTGTTGCTGGCAAAGTAGTAGCCATCGCTCACCTTGAACCACATGTAGGGATTGCCGCCCGCTTGATCGGTGCGCCGCGCGACCCAACCCTCACGACCGGCTGGTAGATTGCTGTTGTACGGATTGTTATGGCACGGGTAGGGATTGCCGTTGGGGTCATTGGCGCCCCCGCACCAGCCGAGGTACTGGGTGCCAGCCACATTTGTTTCGGCCACTGTGCGGCCGCCGGAGATATTGTCTTCCTGGGTCAGGTAGAAACTGTAGTTACCCACCTGCGGATAATAAGTCTGTTCGCTTGGCGCATAGCAGTAGGTAGTGGGGTTGCGATGTTCGCGCATCGCCACCCACACATTCGGGGTGTTGGCAGCGTTCTTACCCACATAATCCTTCATCCAGGAGAACACCTCCATGTTGGGGATATTGTCGAGACGCACCCCGCTGGTGACGTCACGGCTGTAGAAGAGGTCTTCGTTGAGACGCATCACATCGGCCTTCTTGTCCATGCCGCTGAGCATACCCCAGTACACCTCGGTGTTGTTACAGAGCATGTATTGATAGGTTTCGAAGGCGATGGGCACCGACGTGTGGTTTTGGTAGACGGTGTCGTACATGCCGCAGAAGTTCGTATTGCTGCACGTGGTTGGCCCACGCCACGCCTCGTTGAAGTCAGGCACCAGGCCATTGAGCGAGATGCCAACCCCGCGCGGGACGGCGTAATTGGCTAATTCCCACCGTTCAGCCTCTGTGAAAGTGTAGGGAGCAATCTGGACAAAGAGGCCCTTCACCAGGCTGGAGCCGGTGCGAAAAGCGCCGGCGTAATCGTCAACAATCTCTTTGGTCGTGCTCATCCACAGGCTTTTGGTCAACCCGGCGCTGATGAGGGCGTCAATCTCGCCCTGGTTGCCCCCAGCTTTGTTTTCGCCGTAGGTGCCAAAACCGATGGAAATCCACTCAACGCGCGCATCGTTCTTGTACCGATTGCCGAGAGCCGCAACAAACGCGCCGTAGGGGTTCAAGTAGCTGCGGTACCAGTAACGCGGCACGCGCCACAGCCCATCCGGGCAGCCGCCCGAAGGTGAGATTTCGCATGACGCCGTAATGACCACTGCGTTGGCGTTGCCCTGCCATACCCAGGCCGGCGTACCGTTGATGCCGCCGCAGCAGCGCCCGTTGTAGGTGCTGATACCGATGGCCGCGCGCTTGCCCGTGGCCGCGACCGCAGCCAAATAATCGTCCACCAAAGCCCAGTCGTACACGCCGCTGGCGGGGTTGAGTTCGCCCCAGTCAAAGGTGCGCAGATTGCCAGTCAGCGAATAGCGAACCGGATCCGCATTGCCATCATGACTGATCATGTAGAGCCCTGGATCATTCATCCAGGGCAGCGGGATATCAGGCGCGCTGGCGTCATTTGGCGCGGTTTGTCCAAACACGACGGTCGCCAGCACAATCAGTAAGACAAACGCACACAAGAGCGTTATCAAGATTAGTTGAATTCGTTTCATAGTTCGACCTCGTAGGATGGGGAACGTAAGTCCAGTATACGGTCAGCAACTTAACGCCAGATGAAGATCGGTCACGCAAAGGTGACAAAACTGTCATCCAAGTTGAAAAAGGCCCATGCCTGATTCAACGCCAGATAATCGGGAAAAACCAGCTGCGGATCGGGGGAGGCGCAACCGTATCGGTCGGTGTAGGCGACGGCGTATCGGTCGGTGTTGGCGATGGCGTGGACGTGGGCGATGGCGTTCCCGTTGGTGTGGGCGATGGCGTTTCCGTTGGCGTGGCTGTCGCAGTCGGCGTGGCTGTCGCAGTGGGGGTGCGCGTGGGGGTTGGGGTAGGTGTGCGCGTCGGCGTCATCGTCGGCGTGGGAGTCACGGTCGGCGTGTAGGTGGCGGTGGGCGTGGGGGTGGCAGGCGGACGATAGCGGTAGATGCTGCCGTCGTGGCTGACCAGCCACCCGTGGTCTTCATCGAGCAGTTCGATGTCCCAGAACTCTTGGGCCCCAGCCGGCGCAGCGACGTTATCCCAATCCTGTCCGTTCGCGGTGTAGGCCAGCGCGCCGGTGTAGTGCGGATCGTCGCCTTCACCGCCCACAACCCAGCCTACGCCGTTGGCCAACACGGAGATGCCAAAGAATTTGCGGCCCGACTTGCGCGTTTGCTGGTCCCACGGCGTGGTGCTGCCCGCGGCCGCGGAGTAGTAGACAAGGCCCTGCTGCGAGGTGGCGCCAGACATCCAGCAACGGCTGCTGCTGACGCAGTGGATGGCCGTGTTGTCCGCGCCCGTGGCAAAGAAGAAGCTCCAGCTTTGCCCGCCATCCGAGGATTGATAGAGCTTGGCGCCATTCGCAGCGGCATAGCAGGTTGCGCCGTTGAAGCAGGCAAAATCCCAAATGACCACGCCGCCAGGGCCGCCATCTACATCGTACAGGCGCCAGCTCGCGCCCGCGTTGGTTGAGCGGAAGACCTCGCCCTGCGTGCCGCCCAGGAGAATCGTGTCGGGTGTGACGATGCCAACCGAGTAGAGCCAGCCGCCATAGTTGGGGGTTTGCGACAGGAGCCAGGACGCGCCGCCATCGGTGGTGCGCAGGATATAGCCATATTGCCCGGCCGCCCAGCACGTGTTGGCATCCAGGCAATCAAGGCCGTGCAGCCAGCCGGTGGCCGGGTGCGCTTGTTCCGTCCAGGTGACGCCGCCATTGGTCGTCTTCAAAATGACGCCAAACGCGCCGCCCAGACCTGGATACCAATCCGAACCGCCTACCGCGTAGCCGGTCTGGGCGTCGAGCATCTTGATGCCGCGCAGGGTAGCTTCCGGGTTGGGATGGCTGTACTGCAGCTCCCACGCGCCGGTCATCTCGCGCGGCGCGCCGCGCCCGCGCTGGGCGCGGCCATGATCAAAACTGACCGCCAGGACGATGCCGACCAGGCAGCAGGTAACGATGAGGTTATGTAACTTCAAGGCTTTACTCCGTATATGGGTGTGAGGGGAAGAACAGGCTCCAGTGGGACCGGCAAGAAACCGATCCTATGGCCGCCCCTTGAGGCGCGTACGCCAGTATTCATGCAGCGCAAGGAAGGCCGCGGCGGCTTGATTGCGCCGCGCGCTGTCCTGTACGCCAAAGCGGCCAATGTTCCAGGTGATGATAAGGTCCTTGCGCGCACGGGTGATGCCGACGTAGAACAGGCGCAGCCGCTCCGCCGCGTAATCCAACCGCGCCTGCGCCGAGGCTTCGCCCTCGACGTAGCCGGCCAGATCATCCTGCATGATCGCTTCCATCAACGCCAGGGTTTCGACCTGGGGATTCAGATCATCGCGCACAAACCACGGCTCGGACTGGTAGGCGTCGTGCGGCTGGGCTGCGGGGAAGCTGTAGTTGTTTAGGGCCATCAGGTACACGCGATCCCACTCCAAGCCTTTGGCCGCGTGCATGGTGGCAATGGTCACAATGCCCTTCTTGGGTTCGTAGCCGTTGTCGGCGGCATCGAAGCCCAGGAAGCGGCGCTGGTTACGGGCAATGATTTGCAGCTCGTCCGCTAACTCGGGCAGGCGCACGCCGGCTTTGGTTTCAGCCACGCCGGTCAGCACCACGGCCAGCTTGTGCGTCAAGGCCAGTTCGCTCGGCTCGGTAAATAGTTCGCGCCCCAGGGTCAAAATGAGCTGGTCAATGGGCAGCACACTGGCTTCCAGCCAGCGCTGCACCGCCTGGCGGAAGTTGCGCAGGTCGTCCATGACCATCGGCTGTTCCAGGGCTAATTTGAACGCCGCCAGCCAGTCGCCGCCAGGGCCGGGATAGAGGAAATCTTCCACGTTGGTCAAACGGCTAAGGGCCTTTTGCACCTGTTGGGATTGCGCCAGGCTCAGGGTTGACAGCGGCAGCGGCCCCGCGCTGAACGGGATGGCTGCGGCAGGCAGCGCGTCTCGCAGCGTGTTTTCAGCTTCATCGGTCGGCGCCGCAGCCTCGGCCGGCCCCGCGTCCTCAGCCAATTCTGCTTCAACCTCGCGCCCGCGACCCCACCACACCTGCCGATAAACGTCGGTCAGCCGCAGGCGCTGGTCAGGCTGCGCCAGGAAACGCACCACCAATTCCAGCTTGCCGGCCACGTTGCGCGTCTCCGCGCTGCTGCGCAGCAGTTCTTCGTAGGGTAAGTTAAGCGCCTTCATCTCGGCCGCAAGTTGGAAGCCGCGGCTGTTTTCTGGCACCAACACGGCGGCCGTCCAATCAGGATGATCGGGCAGCCAACGGCGCAGCGAATCGGCCACGGCTTGCAATTCACTGTCCGGCGTATGGCTGCGTTCATCCAGGTAGATGAACGATTCGGTGGGGTTTGGCTGCGGGTCATCGGGCGGCGTCGGTCGGATGGTTTGCTGCAAGAAGGCGTGACGACGCAGCCAGGCTGTCGGATGGGCGGCGTACGTCCAATCCACCAGGTAATTCGCCAGGTCAATGATCGGCCGCGCTGAGCGACCAGAATCGGGCAGATCAAGACGCACCGCGCCCGGTTCGTGCAAGAACTGGCGCAGATGTTCAGGATCTGCGGTCGTGAAGGTGGTGTTGATGGCCTGGTTGGGATCTCCCACCCGCACCCAATGACCGCCGCCCACGCCCTGCGGGCCTTGCTCACTGGTATTGGTCAACAAGCGCAGCATTTTTTCCTGCAGCAGGCTGGAGTCTTGGGCTTCATCTTCGAGCACGTAGGGCCAACGGCGCCGCAGCCGATCCAGGAAATCGGGCGCCAGGCGCAGCGTGAGCAGCGCGAGGCGAATCAGGTCGTCGAAGTCTACCATGTTGCGCATCTGCAGGCCGCGCTGATAGCTTTCGTACACAGCCAGGCCCAGGCGCAGCAGCGCGTGACGCGGGCCGTCCAAATGACCCAGACGATGGCGTAGCTCGGTCGGGGTCAGCTCCAAATCCTTGGCGCGGCGGATTACCACGCTGGCAATGTCACGCGCCAACTCCGGCCATTTTTCGCGGCGGACCATGAATCTCTGCGGCTCGCTGAGCGTTGCTTCGAGAAAATAATCGAGCGCCGTTGGTTCCAGGCTGAGCTGATGCTGCAAGGCTTCATCCAGCACCTGCTGCGCGGCGCGTTCATCGGCAATTTGAAAGTCATCGGCCAGCCCGGCGAGCGCAGGGCGCATGCGGACGATGTCGTTTGCCAGCGCGTGCAGCGTACGCACACGGTAGCCGACATTGGGCAGAAGCCCAAACTCGCTGCGCAAAATACTGGCAATGCGTTGGCGAAAGTTCTCCACGGCCGAATTGGAGAAAGTGACAATGAGCACTTCTGGGGCCTCGAAGGGATTGAGCGCTTCATCCGGTCGTGCGGCCAGATCGCGCACGAGCTGCGCGGCCAGTTGGCTCAGCGTTTGGGTTTTGCCGCTGCCCGGCACCGCGCTGATCCCGAGGCGACCGCCGCGGAACTGCAGCACGCGCGCCTGTGCAGGTCGGGGTGCGAAACGCGGCGGCGAACTGGCGGCGACCACAGGCGTGTCCATCAGACCTTGCCCCCGGATGGCGCGGGATTTTCAAGCTGCCCCAGCACGCGCTGCAGCACTTGCACCAGCAATCCCTGCTGCTCAAAGCCCTGCTCGCCCCACTGGGTGATGCCCAGGTGCACGCGCGTGCGGCAGCGGCGCAGCATCCCCAGAAGCAAGCGGTACAGGTTTTGCTGTTTGGTCGCCATCTCATCGGCGTCGGTCCACACCTGGTCTTCGCCCCAACGCCGGCTGAGCACGTAAGGATGCGTCAGCGGCTGATCGAGGCGCTCCGCCCAGCCAGCGCTGCCGATGTCGAGCCAGAACTGATGCTGCACGGCGTGATTGCGCATCAAGAAGGTGTAAGCGGGCGCCAGGAGGACGGCGTCGTCGTCTTCCTGCCAGCCTTCGACAAAGAGCGCGCCGATCAAACCGCTTTCGACCAGGCCCAGGTAGTCGCGCCCCATGTCCAGCAGCGATGTCTGGCCGACGCCAGTCACAGCCCAGCGGAACTTGCGCGCGGATTCGATCAACTGCGCGGCAATGCGGCCAGCGTCAAAATCGGCATGAAAACGAAAGCCAGGCTGGCTCAGCACCTCGCCAAAGAGGCGGCTGAGGAAATGATCGAGCGCCTGCACCTCGTCCGCCTGGTAGGCCAGCAGCCAGCGGCGCAGTTGCTCATACGCCTGCCCCAGCCGGTAGGTGATGCGCTCCTGCGCCTTGCCCGCGATCAGGTCAAACGAAGTCAAGGTGGGCGGCTCGTCCGCTTTGGTGCGGTAGACAATGCGCGTCAGCAGATGAGCGCGCACCGGATCCAGGCCATCCAGCGCCAGGTAGAACGCCTGCGCCACGTCGGCCGTCAGCGGCGGCGCCAGCCAGCCTGGGTGCGCGAGCGCAGCCAGGGTCAAGAGGCAGCGGGTGGCAGGCTCTGCGCGCAGTTCACGCGAAGGCCGGTGGGAACGTGCGGGGACGCCGCGCTGCGCCAGGCGGTCCATCAGCGAGAAGCGCAGGGAATCGCTGACGAACGGGGCCAGGACCGCAATTTCGTTGGGCGGCGCCTGTTCCACATGCACCAGGTGTGCAATCGTGTCAGCCGTCCAGTCGAGCATTTCGGGATAGAAACGACGCAGAGCCACATCGAACGCAGCGCGGGCCACACCGTCCGCCGTGGGCGTCTCTGCATCGGCGGCCGCGGCGATCTCTGGTCGCCGGCCCGCGCTGACGTGGCGCGTCAGTGCCACCGCCAGCGCCTGCACATCGTTCGAGGACACATGATTGGCGACCAGCGCAACCTGCTGCGCGCACGCGGCCGGCAGCCGTTGCGCCGAGTCCGGGTCCGCGCCCAGAAAAACGCGATAACCAGCGTCCGCGTCGTAGATCAACAGCGCGGATTTCAGGTCGGGCAGCCAGCGCTGCAGCAAATCGTGCGCAACCGGCGTATCCTCTTCCAGGTTATCGGCGATCAGATGGTCATAGCTGCGGAAGAGCTGCGTGCGACACCAGTCATTTGCCAGCAGGGTGCGGCTGAAGACTTCGATTTGCAGAGAGAAATCGAGCAGGTTGTTTTGCAGGCAAAAGGCGCGGAAGTCATTGACCAGTTCTTGCGCCGCCTCGTAGGCCAGCGGTCGGGCCGAATCGTGCTGCCAGGCCTGCTTCAGGCGCCGCGCCACATCGGTGTGGGGAAAGCCCACGAGCGCGGCCTTGTTGAGATTATCGAGCACCTGGCTGATGATGCGCGCCTGGCTGAGGCTGAGCGCGTCCAGGCGACCGCTGTTGACCAGCGGCCGCACCAACCCGGCCATGTAGTATTGCGCTGTTTCGAGGGTAAGAAAGACCGGCTCGCGATCGGGATGGGCAAAGCCAGCTTCGCCCGCAATCAGCGGCCAGTACAACTCGACCTGGTTGCGGGCCAGACCGCCCACGGTCTGTACGGTGACCTGGCTGCCGCTGCGCGCGAGGGCCGGCGCGGCCAGGGCATTCCAGTAAGGCCGGCCCAGGCTGCGCTGCGGCGTCAGCACCAGGATACGCCGCGCGGAGACGCGGCGTTGATTGAGCAGATGGTGCAAACGCGCCACACCCAGGGTCGTTTTGCCCGCGGCCGCCGGGCCGTGAAGGAAAACCTTATTTCCTTCGACGGCCCAGGCGGGTAGATCGGCAAGTTCTGGTTGAGAGGGTAATGATGTCACTTACTTCTGTAACTGCATCGGCATGATGACCTGAGTGTATTCCTCAGGACCGGCGCCCACGGGGCGAATGACGCCCGGCGCAGTGGATCGTGTGACCTCCAGCGCCACCTGCGGCGTGTCAATCGCGGACAGCGCATCAATCAGGTACTTGGCGTTGAAAGCGATTTCGTTGGCGTCGCCTTCGACCAGCGCATCCATCTCGCTGACGTTGTCGCCCAACTCGGCCGACGTTGCGGTGATGGTCAGGGTGCCTGGTTTCAGGCCTTCGCTGGGCGAAAGCTGCACGCGCACGGCATTGGCCGCCTCACGTGCAAAAAGGAACGCCATGCGCACGGTGCGTAGAAAGGCCTGCGTGTCGAGCACCGCGCGCGTTTTGAAACTGCGCGGGATGATAGCGTTGTAGTCTGGGAAAGTCGCGTCTAGCAATTGGCTGACCACGTCCACCTGGTGGTAGCCGCCCTTGCCGTCGCTCTTGCCCCAAATGTGAAACATGATCTGATTGCGTGCGGGTGTAATAGTCACCTCAATCGGGCGCTCGTCGCTGGCATCCGCGGCAATGCGCGCCACTTCGCTGAGCGAACGGGCCGGCACGATGACGGTGTTGCGCGTGCCGCCGATCATGCCCATGCCGCCGCTGCGCCGCGCCAGTCGGTAACCGTCCGTGGCAGCCATCGTCATTCGTTCTTCTTCAAAACGCACTTCGACGCCGGTTAGGGTGGGGCGGCTTTCATCGGTGGAGGCGGCAAAAGCAACCTGCTGGATCATCTGGCGCAGGGTTGCAGGCGGCAGCTCAATCACGGCCGTGTCGCCCCGATCGGCGACCGTAGGGATGGTGGGGAATTCGGCCGCGTCAATGCCCTTGAAATTGGCTTCGTAGCGGGCGCACTTCAAGTTCAGGGTCTGCGTGCGCACAGACAGATCGAGGTCAATCTTCTCGGCGGGCAGTGAGTTGATGAATTCGGACAAGATACGGGTGGGCACGGTGATGGCGCCCTCATCCTCAACCTTGGCCCCAATCCAACAATTGATGCCAATTTCAAGGTTGGTCGCCGCCAGCTTGAGCTGTCCCTGGTCGGTTGCCAGTAAGATGTTGCTCAAGACAGGGAGCGTGCTGCGGGAAGATACCGCGCGTCCGACGATAGAAAGGCCTTTGGCCAGATTTTCTTGCAGGCAAGTAATGCGCACGTGACAGCCTCCTGGGTATGACGAGTGTCGTCCAACGACTCATTGATGGAAGCCAGTATACCATACAACCGGCTTCTGTTCCAATCTCAGCGGCGGTTTACGGCCAGCCTACGGCGGCGCAGCGACGGCGGGTTGTTTTGAAGACAACCTTAAAATTATGAACCAGACAGAAGTAGCGTTTTTGTTGTCAGGTTGTGAAAATCGCAGTTATCTAGCGTTTGGAAAAAAAGACTGTCCTAGATGTTGTGTAGTACAGCTGTTCGGTGGCGTTAACTTGACGTAAAAGGTCAAAATAGGCGGTCTAGGAGCCTCCGCGAAGGGGTTGCACGGGTTTGGCGGGCATGGTAGAATGTTAACGACCGTTAGAGTGGCGCTGGAAGTGTTTAACACATGCGAGTGCATTGCTGCACGTGTTGCCTAACCACTGGGAACCCCGATGTTTTGCACGTATCCCGGCGTGCTGGCACATCGAAGATGAATCCACGTAGCCCATGCCCATACCCGTGTCCGCCTCTGTAACTTGAACGGTCAAGAGCGCCTTGTCAGGCTTGGAGTTTGTCCCCCGCCACCACTGCGGCCACACCCCGGGCTTTGCCGTCTCTGTGTGGCTTGATGACGATGATACCCTGCAGTAAAGACAGGAATGATGGAATAATCATGTCTGGAATTGCCCAAATGACCAGTAGTTTCGCCCCTGCCGTGCATTGGCAGGCTGCTCTGGGTGAACTCAAACTGCAGATGCCGCGCGCGACCTTTGACACGTGGGTCAAAGACACAACCGTGGTCGGCTGTAATCAAGACGAATACACCATTGGGGTTCCCAATGCGTTTGCCAAGGATTGGCTTGAAAACCGACTCGGCGCA
Source organism: Candidatus Amarolinea aalborgensis (assembly GCF_900491745.1). Classification (NCBI taxonomy): domain Bacteria; kingdom Bacillati; phylum Chloroflexota; class Caldilineae; order Caldilineales; family Candidatus Amarolineaceae; genus Candidatus Amarolinea; species Candidatus Amarolinea aalborgensis. Next base: position 10,526 of record NZ_UETR01000031.1, read on the forward strand.
ACGATGCGGCGCACATTGGCGGCCATTGTCGGCCGCCGGGTTGATCTGCGCTTCGTCGTGCGTAATCGCGAGCCGCTGGAACAACGCAGCGGCGCTGAGTCGCCGCTGCTGCGGGCAGAGCGCGTGCGCGAGGAATCCCCGCGCCAGGAATCGGCCCACAGCAACGGAAACGGGTCAGGCAGCCGCTTGACAACGATGTCCGATGCGGTGTCGTCGCCGCCGCTCAACCCGCGCCACACCTTCGAAGCCTTCATCGTGGGTTCTGGCAACCGGCTGGCGCATGCCGTGTCTCAGTCGGTCGCGGAAAAACCGGGCGAGGCTTATAACCCTCTCTTTCTGTACGGCGATGTCGGTTTGGGCAAGACGCACTTGTTGCAAGCGATTGCGCATGACCTGCAGCGTCGCGGGCTGCGCGTAATCTACGTCTCCTCCGAGGCTTTTACCAACGACTTGATTGGCTCCCTGCGCACCCAAAGCACCGAAGCCTTCCGTGAGAGATACCGCACCTGCGACGCGCTGCTGATTGATGACATCCAATTCATTGCGGACAAAGAACGCACCCAAGAGGAGTTTTTCCACACCTTCAACGCGCTGTATGCGGCCAATCGTCAGCTCGTCCTCTCCAGCGATCGGCCGCCGCGCTCCATTTCGCTGCTGGAAGATCGCCTGCGTTCGCGCTTCGAAGGCGGGCTGACGGCGGACATCAAGGCGCCAGACCTTGAGACGCGCGTCGCGATCCTGCAAGCACGCGCCAACAGCCAGCCGATGCCGGTGCCGGCCGATGTGCTGATGCTCATTGCGCACCGCGTGCAGACCAACATCCGCGAGCTGGAAGGCGCGTTTACGCGCGTCGTGGCGCAGGCGCAGCTGCTGCATCGCCCAATCACGACGGACCTGGCCGAGCGCATTCTGAGCGAGCTGGCGCCCGCGCGCGCCAAACCGACGAGCGAAAGTATCCTGACCTGCGTTTGCGCCTACTACCAAGTCGAGCGCAGCGCGCTGCTCAGCACGTCCCGCGCGCGCAGCATCGTCTGGCCGCGGCATGTCGCGATGTATTTGCTGCGCTCTGAACTTGACCTGTCACTGCCGCAGATTGGCCGCCTGTTGGGCGATCGCGATCACACCACGGTGATGCATGGCGTCGAAAAAGTAACCCAGCACCTGGCCGAAGATGAAACCATACGCAAGCAGCTTGTCGAGGTGCGCGAACAACTCCTGTCCGGAAAATGAGCCGCGCGCGGCGTTTTCACGAAAATAACACGTTTGCTTGTGGATAAGCCCTATCCCAACCTGTGGATAACTACCACGCGCTGTGGATAACTCGACGCCATCCAGACGGCCGCCGACCTGGCGGCCGTCTGCGCGTTCAATCGCCGATACGATAGGTCAAGAAAAGTACAGGGTGGGTGGCCGTGGGCTGCTGGAACAAGGACAAATCGAGATACCCACAAATGCGGAAGCCGGCTTTCAGGTAGACGACAATCGCCGGATTGGAGGCATCGAGTTCGGTGATCAGCCGCTTGACCCCGCGGCGGCGCGCGTAGTCCAGACTAGAGGTCAGCAGACGCGTGCCAATGCCCCAACGCCGCGAAGCAGGCAGGACAAAGACATTGTCGAGTCGCACGGTCTCGCCGGGCAGGTCAACCGCCAGCGTGGCATAGCCCAGGATGGTCTGACCATCCGTGGCGATCAGCAGCACGCTTGCATCCTGGCGCACAATGGCCAGGAAATCGCGCGGCGGCTGTCCATACTTGAGGTTGATCTCCATTGCGGCGATGGCCTCAGCCTCGGTCGCGGCGCGGTAGGTCACGGCGCGCGCGCGTCGCCAATCATGCAGGGCCTTGCGGTGCGTCCAGAAAGAAATCTGGTCATCGGGCGGCAGCTCGTTTGGCGCAAAGTAGCGCGCGTCCAGGGCGTCATCGCCAGCGTGTAATTCCCCGCCGATGGTGTGTGCAGCATAAAGAATCAACACCCCGCGCATCTGTTCGGCGCTGCCAAAGGAGTATACGCCCAACAGGTCGTCGAGCGCCACGTCCAGGCCAGATTCTTCGCGTGTTTCACGGATCGCGGCCTCTTCGGCCGTCTCATCGGCTTCCACGTAGCCGGCCGGCAGCCCCCATGTGTTCGTTCGCGGATCCACGCCGCGCTTGATGAGCACCACGCGCTCACGTTCCTCAACCAGCGTGCCGGCCGCGACCACCGGGTTGACATAGTGAATATAACCGCAGGCCGGGCATACCGGCCGCATGCGGTCGCCAAACTGCGCTTCTTGCAGGGGAGTACCACACTGTGGACAGAACTTGGCTTGCTGCATCGAACGACTCCTGGCCGATTAGCCCGGCTTCACGAAGAAGCCAGAGTCCTATTATCGCCACGCCGGCCGTTCTGTCAACAGCGCGCATCCAGGCGGGTGCATTTCAAACGGGGGCAGGTCGGACTGGGGGAGATTGAAATCCATGCAGCCACTGCCAAGCCCAACCTTCGTGGGCTACGTCCCGACATTGAAGTGCGCCCTCGCCCGGCTACGAAGCAGCGCCCCGTCAACGGGGCTTGATGCCGGACAGTACGCCAGCCCGGTTCACCGGGCGAAGTTCTTTAGCCGGAGGACTTCATCCGCCCGGCGACGACCGCCCGGCGGTGAATCGCGCAGCGCCCCACGGGCGCTGAACGAACATCGCCCGCGGTGTGCGTCTGCGTCGGGACGCCGCGCGATCAATCGCGCTACGCCGCAGCGCCCGTCAACGGGGCTGATGCTGACATCACGCCAGCCGGTTCACCGCCGTTCAGCCGGAGGACTTCATCTCCGGCGACGGGCCCGGTGAACAGCGCCCGTCAACGGGCTGGCTGAACGAACACGCCGCGGTGTTCTGCGTCGTGGACGCCGCCGGCGATCAATCGCCGGTTACGCCAGGCCCGTCAACGGGCTTGATGCCGGACATCGCCAGCCGTCACCGGGCGTTCGTAGCCGGAGGACTCATCTCCGGCGATCCGGCGGCCGCGTCCATCTGAGCCAGACATCCGCCCAGCGACGGCCGCCCGACGGGTGCATTTCAAACGGGGCCGTTCGGCTGAGACCTCGGCGAGCTCGGTCGAGCCGCTAACGGCGAAGCGGGTTGGACGTCGGGCGATTGAAATCGCGGCAACCACTGCCAAGCCCACCCTTCGTGGGCCACGCCCCGAAATTGAAATGCACCCCATCCAGGCGGGCGCATTTACGAGGTACAAGCCCCTCCCGGTCAGGCCCGATAGGGCCTTCGACCTCGTAGCCCGATCCGTTCACGGTCGGGCGGCGTTGGTTGCGCATGCGCTATGCGGCCACCAACGCCGCCGGAGGCCAGACGCCATCCGGCTACGAGGTGCACGCCCCTGCCGGGCGGTCAGGCCCGATAGGGCCTTCGACCTCGTAGCCCGATCCGTTCACGATCGGGCAGCGTTGGTTGGGCGTACGCTGTGCCCTTGTTTGACAAACCGCTAAGATATACTAAAATTCTCTTAGATTTACTGAGGTTTTACGATGCACGACGCAGTCACGACAACCGTAGAACAACCGCATTGGCTGACCTTGAGTGAAGCCGCGAGCCTCCTCGGCGTTCACCCTACCACCTTGCGCTCCTGGGCCGATGCCGGTCAAATTCAGATGTTTCGCACGCCTGGCGGGCATCGCCGCTTTGCCGAAGCGGACATTCGCCGTTTCTTGAACAGCGGGCGTACGCTGATGCCGACGCCGGCGGCAGAAGCCCTTACCAGCAGCATGTTGCAGCATACGCGGGCCGACCTGGCGCAGGAAGCCTCCCATGGCGAGCGCTGGCTTACGACGCCCGACGAGACAGAGCGCCGCCAGCGTCGTGAATCGGGCAAACGCCTGCTGGCGCTGACGATTCAATACCTGGTGCGCGAACGAGGACGGGAGGAAATTGTGACCGAAGGTCGGCAGATCGGCGCGCAGTATGGCGCCACGTCGGCCCAACAGGGTCTTTCACTGGCTGACACCACGCGCGCCTTCTTCTTCTTTCGCGAATCCATGAGCCAGGCCATTCGCGGCGGCCATCCGCCGACGGGTCAGGCGGACGCGGATCTCGCCCGCATCGAGTCGCGCCTCAAGCATTTCATGGACGAAGTCCTGTTTGCCGCCCTGGATGCCTATGAATCCGCACGCCTGACGCCGCCTGGCGGTCGCCCCACATGAATCCATCACCCCATCTTCAGCTTCAGGAGGTCCGTAGCATCTTATGAACTGGCTGTCGCTCATTTCCACCCTGGTCGCCCTCACCTTTGCCGGCTTTGTCCTCTACCGTTACGCCTACCGGGGCGGCGCGCATCTGCTGTTGTGGGGTATTGGCCTGGTTTTATACTCCCTCGGCACCTTTGCCGAGTTTTATCTCTCCCTGCGCTGGAGTCCCACCTGGCTGCATCTGTGGTACATTGGCGGTGCGCTGCTGACAGCCGCCTGGTTGGGGCAAGGCACGGTCTATTTGCTCGTGCGCAAACCGGTCTGGTTGGCGCATGCGCTGATGGCCGTGTTAGCCATTGGCTCCGTCTACGCCGTCTGGCGGACCTTGGCCACCCCGCTGGATGGCCGCGCTTTTTCGGCCGCCGTTGCGGTCAGCGCGCAGTACAAGCAAATCATGCCGCCGGGCGGTGTGCGCCTGCTCACGATTCCCTTCAACATCTACGGCACGCTCGGTCTCGTGGGCGGCGCGATCTATTCGGCCTGGCTTTTCTGGCGTAAGCGCGTGCTGCCCAACCGGGTCATCGGCAATGTGCTGATTGCGATCGGCGGTCTCGCGCCGGCGTTTGGCGGCGTCTTCACACGCCTGGGCCGGCCGGAATTCCTCTACCTCAGCGAGCTGCTCGGCGCGATCGTCATGTTTATCGGCTTTCTCGTCGTCATGACCACGCGACCAGAGGCCAGGCGCAGCCCCATTTCGGGCGCCGGCGGCCGTGCATGGTCGCCTTGATTGCGGGGCAACCACAGCGGGTTGACCCGACGAGCTGAGACCTCATCGCCAGCGCCTGGGTTGACGCACAAAAAAAACAGCCCTCGACGACCATTAGTCGCTGAGGGCTGTTTTCACGTCCCGCATCCTACCACCCAAAGCGCTCTTCGCGCCACGGGTCGCCTTCCATGTGATAGCCGTTCTGCTCCCAGAAGCCTGGCCGGTCGCCGGCCATGAACTCGAGGCCGCGCAGCCACTTGGCGCTCTTCCAAAAGTATTTGGTGGGCACCAACATGCGCAGCGGGTAGCCGTGCTCCGGCGTCAGCGGTTTGCCATCGTACTCGAAGGCCAGCATGGCGTCGGGGTCCTCGGCCAGAATCTCCAGGCTGATGTTGGTCGTAAAACCATTCTCGCCGTGCTCCATGAGATGCGTCGCCTCAGGCTTGACCTGCACCAGCTTCAACACCTCACGCCAGGGTACGCCCGTCCAGGTGGTGTCGAGCTTGCTCCAGCGCGTGACGCAGTGAATATCGGCCGTGATTGTTTTGCGCGGTAAGGCCATCAGCTGCTCCCAGGTCAGGCGCACCGGTTCGGCAACCAGGCCAAAGATGCGAAAATCCCATTTGGACAAGTCCTTGTACAGCGGCACGTTGCCGTAGTGCAGCACCGGGAAGCGCTCGGACAGCACCTGCCCCGGCGGCACGCGCTCGTTCGGCGACCGCGCCGGCACATTGGCTTTCTTCAGGCGTTCCACTTTTCTCAACGGATTATCAAACCACATAAACTGTCTCCCATCCATGATCCAAGGCGACCGGATCGCCCATCAGAAGGCATCCGTCGGCATAGTCCAGGTTCAAACGCGTTCGTTACATTGTGCAAATACTTTGACTAAGCGCCGGCACGGCCGGTCACAGGCCCTGAGACTACAGGGGCGAAGAATCGGAGCCATCGCACAAGTGCATCCGCTGCCGGCGCCCCGTTGCGCTTAGGGCGTCGTCACGATCTTTCCTTTTTTGAGCCAACCGATTATAATACTTGCAACCACACGTCAGTCGCCGCACCCCTTCCAACGCCGGCTCCTTGGTTTCCCGGATCATAGGGCGTCGGCAACTGCATGACTTTCCATTTTTCGCACAGCACAATTGATGTCATGAAGGAGGAAACGATGCGACGTCATCTGATGGTAGTTGTGTTCTTGATGATCAGCTTGGTCGCGCCCATGGGGCCGACCAAAGCGCAAGAAGATGCGCCAGCGTCTACTGCTCCAGCGCCCGCCCTCGCGCCCGGAGATGATGCTGGCTATCATTGGGTTGCCACGTGGGGTGATGCAGCGCCCGTCGGCGTATTTTATCGCCCAGAGGCCATCGCCGCCGACGCGGACGGAAACATTTACGTGGCCGATACAGGTAGTCATCGCATTCAGGTGTTCAGGGTTGACGGCACTTTTGTACGCGCGTTTGGCCGTCTGGGCAACGGAAATGGCGAATTCTATCTCCCACTGGGGATTGCCGTCGGCGGAGACCGCGTCTACGTGGCGGATTATCATAACAGTCGCGGTCAAGTATTTACCCGATCGGGCGCCTTTGTGCGTAGTGTGGGACGCCCAGGTGGGTTCGACGATGACTCTCTTTTTGAGCCAGCAGCCATTGGAGTCTCGCCTACCGGGCGGACTTACCTTTTCGATCTGCGACGCGGCCGCGTGACGCGCTTCAGCGCGACTGGCGCCTTCGAAGCGTACCATCAACTCGATTACCCAGGAGGCCTGACGCTTGCTGTCGGGGCGGCTGGTGAGTTCTACTACCCATCTCAATTTGGTGGAGTGAATCGAGTTAGCCTGGATGGCGCCCTGATTAGAATCGGTGGTGAAACGGGACAGCCAGGTTACATCGAGAAACCAGGAGACCTGGCCTGCGCGCCGGACGGCAGCCTCTGGGTGCATGACGTGAAAACGGAGCGCGTCTTTCATTACAGCACGACGGGCGTCTTCCTGGATAGTTTTCCTGTGACAGGCTGGATGCTCGGCTTAGCGGTTACGGCAAATCGTGTGGTTATTCTGACATCGGCTCCACAAGTGGTGGTTTACAACTGGGCGGGCCAGCAGTTGGATGCTTGGGGGAGGGGAACTTCCTTGATGTTCGATCGCCCCGATCGGCTGGCGGCCGCGCCTGATGGAACCTTCTACGTGTTGGAGAGCTTTGTGCGACGTATCCGCCATCTGGATAGCGCCGGCAATATCCTGGGAACTCTCACGCCCGTGGGAGGTCAGGGGAACCTGGTTTTCCCTAAGGACATTGCCATAGATGGATGGGGGCGACTTTATGTGTTGGACAGCGCATACCGTGACCGCATTGTCCGCTTTGTAGATGGTCGCTTCGATGCAACCTTCAATGCATCTTTCTTCCACAGCTTCACAACAGCCAGTCCATTTGCCATCACGATTACTGGCGATTTCCTGTTCAATATGCTTAGCAATGGCATCACGATCCAGAGCAGCCTGGACGGTGTCTACCTCAATGAGTGGATGAACGAGGCTTCACAGTCAGGGTTTGTAGACATTGATCCGACATCCACGGGCCAATTGTATCGCCTGCAACGATATTACGCACCTTTCGTACGCGGCACAACTTTTCGGGGCATCGTGACCGCGTCATGGGGTAGTGAGGCAGAAACAGCACCCGAACCGGGCAAGTTTGCCTATCCGGCGGCCCTGGCAGCCGACCAACGGGGGCGCATTTTTGTGCTGGACACCGACAACCGTGACCAGGCGCCCCATCACGATCCCGTCTACAGCAGCCGGGTGCAAATTTTCAACGAGAGCGGTCAGTATTTGTCCGCCTTTGGTAGTTTCGGCAGCGGCCAGGGCCAGTTGGCCGCTGCTCAGGCGCTGATTGCGCTGCGCGATGGCCGGATTGTGGTCGCCGATACTCAAAATAACCGGCTGCAGGTTTTTGCACCCGATGGCCCGTTGCCGCCGGGCGCGCCGTTGCCTTCACCAACAACCTGGTCAACGCCGTTGCCGCCGGCGCCAGTCGCCTGGCAAGATCAAGGCCCGGTGGGAAGCAGTGCACCGCTCGAATTGACGCTTCCGCCCACCATTGGCTCGCCGAGTCCCATCCTTGTCAGGTATGGTCGCCAGCAGTTCGCCCGTTCCCTGGATGGCATCCATTGGAGCCGTCAAACATTCAACTTGCCGCTCGAGTATTATCAAGGGCTCCTATACGCAGGCGCTGCGACGCTCGTAACTGGTGGCACTTGGACCGATACGGCCTATCGCAGCACCGACATGGGACAAACCTGGACGCGCCTCGGTGACGCCATTGCCTTTGGCCCCAAGATCATCGCCGCTTCACCGACGTTTGACGATGACGGCATCCTGTTCGCGGCAGCCTATGGCTCGGGATTCTGGCGATCCACCGATCGTGGCGACTCCTGGGAACTACGCAGCCTGGCCGGTCGGCACATTGATAGGCTCAAGGTTGCAGTAAACGCCCAGGGCGCACGCATATTACTGATCGTAGATTATGAAAATCAGATCCTGCGCTCAACGGACGACGGGCTTTCGTGGCAACCAACAGGCACGCGCGGGTCATGGCCCACGTTCTCACCAACCTTCGCCCAGGATCAGACCGCCTTCGCATTGTCCTACCTCCCTGAACTCAGCCGCAGTACCGATGGCGGTATCGCCTGGCACCCAGTGGCAGCTCATGGTCTTCCTAATGACAATGACTCGTGGCGCGGACTTGTCTTGTCGCCTTCCTACGCGACCGATCATACGCTGGCCATCTGGACATCGAAACAAGGCTACATGTCAACTGACGGAGGAGAAAACTGGATGCTGCTCGGCGCGCCATCGAATGACCGTTCGCTGGCGTTCATCGCCTTTGCGCCAGACTACGCAACGAGCCGGCGCATCTGGCACAGCCGAGAGGGGCGAGGAGATGGTTTCACAATGACCACGGACGGCGGTGCGACCTGGCAGCCCGTCATCGAGGGGATGCCCGGCGCCGCCGTGACGAGGTTGCTCGGAGAGGCAGCCAGTCCCTGGGCCGCCACGGCGAACGGCATTTTGTTTGAGAACCGCAATGGGAATACCTGGGACTGGCTGCCTGGAAATGAGATGGAAATGCCAACCCATTCAGCATTCGCGCAATCTCCCAACTTCGAACTGGACGGTACAGCGATTGCGTACCAATCCACAACGACCGACGGCGGGCGAACCTGGCGGCAGATTGGTGATTGGCTAAGTCTAGATTATGGTGATACCTCAGCGGCTGCCTTTGCGCCTGATTTCGTCTACAGCCGTGTTGCTCTCTTTGCGTGGAGGGCCACTGACAGCTCGCGTGGTGACGCAAGAGTGGCCGTTTCTATGGATGGGCTTGCCACCTGGCAGGTTAGGGATCTACCTGTGCTGCCGCCGTACCCCAAGGTCGCCTTGATCGTGAATCGGGGCGCACAAGCGCACCGCTTCTTCGTTGGCGGCGACGGCGGGCTGATCTTTTCGGATGACCATGGGCAAAACTGGACTCTGACTGGTGCGCCGGTGAGAATACAGAGTGTGGTTGGCCTGGTTACCATGAATGAGGGGGGTGGAACCATACTCTACGCGGCCACCAAACCACGCGGCGTCTGGCGTAGCACTGACTTGGGCGTTACCTGGACTGAGTTCAACCGGCGCCTGCCGAACGGACACGCGTGTGCCCTGGACGCAGATCGGGATTTGTTGGTTGTAGGTCTGTGTAATGGTGGTGTATATATCTGGCGCGCAAGCCCGCCCGGATGGGAACCCCTGGGCGCTCCCCTGCCCGGCGGCGTCACGTCACTGTTGGTGCGACGCGGCCTGACCAGCGGCGCCTTGTGGGTTGCAACAGATGGCGGCATCTACAAGACCAACCTGTTCGGACTGCCATCATTTGAAGCGCGCTGGTTCCCATTGGTTCCCTAAGCACTTGCGTTTCGAGTTCACGAACCAAAACGAAACCAGCGTTTCGCAGTGGAACGCACCTTCACAAGCTATTCAGTTATAGGACTTACGCACCCAAGCTCTCAGGGGGTCTGCGACCCCCGTCTGACCACTCGAAACGACGCATTTGAGCCTATGACGCCGGTCGCAGACCGGCTAGGAGCCACTATTGCGTAAGTCCTAAGTTAGTCCAGCATCTGCTCAGGGGCTTGAGGAAGCGGTTACTCAAGCCTTTTGGGGTTGTTTGGCCCTTGCGAACCACTTTATGGCCTTTTCTGTTGAACAGGCGCCTGACCGGTTTGACCCTTCTGGCTGTTCGCCGTACAATGCAGGCGCCCCGACACCCGCATTGGCAGGAATGACCGATGCTCGCTGATTCAGCAGCAACTAACCTGAGCGCCGTCCTGACGGCCACGGCGGCCCGTTGGCCTGACCAGGAGGCCATCGTGTTTGAGGGCACGCGGCTCACCTGGCGCGCGCTCGCGCAGCAGGTGGACAACCTGGCCGCGGCGTTCATCGCCCTGGGCATCGAACGCGGCGATTGCATCGGCATTCAATGCACCACGCGGCCAGAATATATCATCACTTACCTGGCCGCCATGCGCTGCGGCGCAATCCTGGCCGGCTTCAACAGCCAGTACACGCCGCTGGAGGTCAGCCGCCTGGCCGTCCTGGCGCGACCGGCCGTCCTGGTGCTGCAAGCAGACGCCGCGGCCCGCCTGCAGCCTTTCATGCCCAGCCTGACCAGCGTGCGCCACACCGTGATCATCGGCGCGGGCGCGGCCGACGCCGCCGGCTGTTTTGCTGACCTCATCGCCCAGCCCCATCCCGCGCAGGTCGCGACCCTGGCCGCACGTCAGGCGCAGGTGCAGCCAGACGACGGCGCGCTGATGGTCTTCACCGGCGGCGTCACGGGCATGCCCAAAGGCGCGCGGCTCAGCCATGCCAATATCATCAGCAACATCGCCGCGCAGGTGCGCCATCTCGGGTTCTGCAGCAGCGACCGCCTCATGCTGCACTTGCCCATGAATCACGTCAGCGGCGCGGCGCTCATCGCCGTGGGCGCGCTGCTGACCGGCGCCACCCTGGTGATGTTGGAGCGTTTTCACCCGGCCGACACGCTGGCCCTGGCGGCGCAGGAGCGAGTGACGATTCTGGGCCAGGTCCCTACGATGTGGATTTTGGAGTTTTTGCTGCCCAACCTGGGCGAGTTTGACCTGTCATCGCTGCGCATGACGATTGTGGCCGGCGCGCCCACGCCGCCGGCGATCATGCGCCGCCTCGCCACCCTGGCGCCTGTCACCGTCCACGGCTACGGCCTGACCGAGTCCGCGGGCATGGTGACTTACACCCGGCCGACGGACGACGTGGATACGCTGATTCGCTCGGCCGGCTGCGCCGCGCCTGAGTTTGAGGTGCGCATCGTGGACGCCGCGCGCCAACCGCTGCCGCCAGGCCTGGACGGCGAGATCGCCGTGGCCGGGCCTTGTGTGATGACAGGGTACGTGCAGAACCCCGCGGACAACGACACTGCGCTGAGCGCCGACGGCTGGCTCTACACCGGCGACATTGGCCGCCTGGATGAGCACGGCTATCTGACGGTGGTGGGCCGGCGCAAAGAGATGTTCATCACCGGCGGCTTCAACGTCTATCCGGCGGAGATCGAAGCCTACCTGGCGGAGCACCCCAAGGTCGCCTTCTGCGCGTGCCTGGGCAAGCCAGATCCGGTCATGGGCGAGGTGGGCGTCGCTTTTGTCGCGCCGCGCCCCGGCGCCACGTTGACCGTGCAGGAGATGCGCGTGCACTGCCGCCATGGCCTGGCGCGCTACAAGACCCCGGCTGAGTTCCGTATCGTTGACAGCCTGCCGCTGACGATCGCGGGCAAGGTGGACAAGGCGACCCTGGCGCAGCGGGTGTAAGCCTCCGGCCCCGATTGGGCGCCGGTTTGGATGGTGTGGAATCAATGCTTATCCTACATGGATCCTGGTTGGCCGCAGAGAGGGTGGAGACATTTTTCCTCTGGGGTGAGATCGCGGCCGACGCGGACGGTCGCAAAGGGCGCCGTCGCGCGGCCCCGCGCACGCCAGAGGGGCATCCGACCCAGGCGCCTGCGGCGCAGCTGCTGCGCGCCGCGCGCCTCAGCACGGGCAGCGGCGTAAGCAAAGGCAGCGCCCTGGCGCGCCTGCCCACGCTCAACGGACAGCCGTTGCCGTCTCGCGCATCGAGCGTGGAAAGCGATGCGCAACCAACCCTGACGGATTGGGTGATTGACGGCCTGGCGCTCAACGCGCCGGCTGCCCTGAGCGCCCTGGTGACATGGCCGGCCGCGGCCGCGCCTGGCATCACCCTGGGCGCAGACCTGCGCTTCTGGATTGCCGCGGCGCGTTTTGCCCTGGAACTGCTGGCCCGCCAGCGCTATGTTCCCACCCTGGAGGAGGCGGGCAATACCGTGGCCGCGCGCTGGCAAGCCGCCTGGGTGGACGCCGACGAACAGGCGCGTTTCCAATGGCTGGTGAACGCCATGCCGCCGGCCTGTCGCAGCCTGCGCGCACCGAACGCCGCCTGGCAGCCGCCTGGCCCGTTGAGCCTGCTCACCGCGGCGCTGACTACCTGGGTGGATCAACAGGTGCGGGCCTGGGCTGGCCCCATGCAGCGCGCGCTGCCCCGACGCCCGGCATCAGGCCCGGTGCGGGCGTGGATTGACGCTTTGTTCAGCCCCCAGGCGCTGGTGAGCGGCGCGAACTTCCAAATCAGCGGCCTGGTGGGGCAGGTCAAACGCTGGCTGGAAGATTTGCAGCAAGCGACCACGGCCGGCTTCCGCGTGTCGTTCCAGCTCCAAACACCCGCAGTCGTCACCGCGCCCGGCGAACGCAGTTGGACCGTGCATTACCTGCTGCAGGCCACGGATGACCCCAGCCTGCAAGTGCCGGCTGAGCAGGTCTGGCAGGAGGCCGGCAGCACGCTGACCCTGCTCAATCGCCGCCTGGTGCAGCCGCAGGAGCGACTGCTCACCGGATTGGCCAAGGCCGCGCGGCTCTTTCCGCCTCTCGAACCGACCCTGCGGGATGCCCGCCCGAGCAGTGCGGCGCTGACCACGCCCGAAGCCTACACTTTCTTGCGCGAGGCGGCCCCGCTGCTCGAACAGAGCGGGTTCGGCATTTTGACTCCGCCCTGGTGGCAGAAGCGCTCGGCCGCGCTGGGTGTGCGCCTGAAGCTCAAGCAAAAACAGACGGCCAGCGAGGCCAGCGGATTGCTTTCGTTTGATAAGGTGGTTCAGTACGACTGGCAGTTGGCCCTGGGCGAGGAGCCACTGACGGAAGAGGAGTTTGCGCGCCTGGCCGCGCTCAAAAGCCCGCTGGTGCAGATTCGCGGACAATGGGTTGAATTTCGGCCTGAGCAGGTGGAAGCTGCGATCCGTTTCTGGGAAAAGCGCCGCGCGCAGGGGGAGTTGAGCCTCCTGGAGGCCATGCGTCTGACGCTGGGCGACGGCACCCAGAGTGCGGTGGATGGCTTGCCCATCACGGATGTGGCCCTGGATGGCTGGCTAAAGGACTTGTTCCAGGGTCTCAAGCGCCACGATCAACTGGAGCCGCTGCCGGCGCCGGCTGGCTTCGTCGGCGCATTGCGCCCGTACCAGGCGCGCGGGCTGGCCTGGCTGGTTTTCCTGCGCCGCGTCGGCCTCAGCGGCTGCCTGGCTGATGACATGGGGCTGGGCAAGTGCCTGAGCGCCGATACGCTCATCACGGTCAACGGCGCAGGGCTGGCGGCCGAGGCGCTGTGGGAGACCTACGCGGGTGAGCCGTCCTTCGACGGTGAAGGCTTTTGGGCGCAGCCGCGCGCGCCGCTTCTCGTCCAGGCCCGGCAAGAGACCGATGGCCGCCTGGCGGCCGCACCGGTGCAGCGTCTCTATCGCCAGCTCGTGGATGAGCCGCTGCGCCGCGTGACCCTGGCCAACGGCTGCCATGTGACCATCACCCGCCGCCATCGTCTGTTGACGCGCCAGGGCTGGACCAACGATCTGCACACCGGCGATGCCATCCGGTGCGTCTCCTGGGCCGGAGCCGCACCGGATGGCGTTGCGCCGACCGCCGCGGACGGGTTTGATGAGCCTACGACCTTCAGCCCGATCACCGCCATCGAAACGGCGCCGTATGCCGGTTGGGTCTACGATCTGGAGATCTCCGGGCATCACAATTTTGTCGCCAATGGCATCCTGTGCCACAACACGATTCAGACAATCGGCATGGTCTTGCACGGCCGTGAGCAAAATCCGCAGCCTGACCCGGTGCTGCTGATCTGCCCGACCTCGGTGGTTGGCAACTGGGAGCGCGAAATTGGGCGTTTTGCCCCTTCGCTGCGCGTCTTGGTGCACCAAGGCGCCAACCGCTTGAGCGGCGAGGACTTCGTGACCGCCAGCCAACAGGCCGATATCGTCGTGAGCAGCTTCAGCCTGCTCGCGCGCGACCGTGAACTGCTTGGGAAAGTCCGATGGGGCGATGTCATCCTGGACGAGGCGCAAAACATCAAGAACCCGGCCACCAAGCAGGCGCAGGCCGCGCGCAGCCTGGCCGCGCGGCACCGGCTGGCGCTGACCGGGACGCCGGTCGAAAACCGCTTGACCGATCTGTGGTCCATCATGGAGTTTCTCAATCCCGGCTACTTGGGATCGCAGCAAGCGTTCCGCAGCAAGTTTACGCTGCCGATCGAGCGTTACCATCAGCCCGAACCGGCCGCGCAGTTGAAGGCCCTGGTGCAGCCGCTGCTGCTGCGCCGGGTGAAGACAGACCCCACCATCATTCAGGACTTGCCAGAGAAGAACGAGATGAAGGTCTTCTGCAACCTGACCGCGGAGCAGGCGACGTTGTACGAAGCGGTGGTGCAAGATTCGCTGCGGCAGATTGAGGAAGCGGACGGCATGCAGCGCCGCGGCCTGGTCTTGTCCACGCTCATGAAGCTCAAGCAGGTGTGCAATCACCCCGCGCAGTTCCTGGGCGACCGCACGACGAGTGAGCTGGCCGGCCGCTCCGGCAAGCTCAACCGTCTGTCTGAGATGCTGGAAGAGGTGCTGTCGGTGAATGACAGCGCGCTGATCTTCAGCCAGTTCTACGAGATGGGCGAGATGCTGGTGCAGCACCTGGCGTCGTCCTTTGGCGAAGAACCGCTCTTTCTGCACGGCGGCGTGCCGGCGCGTCACCGCGACGAGATGGTGCGGCTGTTTCAGAGCGGCGACGGCCCGCGGCTGTTCGTGCTTTCGATCAAGGCGGGCGGTGTGGGCCTGAACCTGACGCAGGCCAACCATGTGTTTCACTTCGACCGCTGGTGGAATCCGGCCGTCGAAAACCAGGCCACCGACCGCGCCTTCCGCATCGGGCAGCAGCGCAACGTGCAGGTGCATAAGTTCGTCTGTGCGGGCACCCTGGAAGAGAAAATTGATCTGCTGATCGAGAGCAAGAAAGACCTGGCCAACAGCATCGTCGGCGCGGGCGAGTCGTGGTTGACCGAGCTTTCCACCGCGCAACTGCGTGATCTGCTGGTGCTGCGGCAGGATGCCGTCTCGGTTGAGGAGGGAGCATGAGTCCACGCCGCGCGTCGTCACGCTTCGACGATGATGATCGCTACTTCGCGCCATCGAAGCCATTGCGGGCTGACGGCATCCGCGCGGAGCATCAAACGGGCGCGTTTGCCAAGAGTTGGTGGGCCGATCGCTGGATTGCGGCCTTGGAGCGCCTGGTGGACAGCGGCCGCCTGGCGCGCGGTCGCAGCTATGCGCGCAAAGGGCAGGTGCTGGAGATCAACATCGAGCCGGGCAAAGTCAGCGCCCGCGTGCAAGGCTCCCGACCTGCCCCCTACAAGATTGCCATCAGCGTGGGGCAGCTGACGAACCAGGAATGGGAGCGCGTGCTGACAGCGTTGGCCGGCCAGGCCATCTTTGCCGCCAGTCTGCTGAACGGCGAAATGCCGCGCGATGTCGAGACGGCCTTCAAAGCCGCCAAAGTCTCGCTCTTTCCTGAGACCCGCCACGATCTGACGACCACGTGCTCCTGCCCGGATGCGGCCAACCCGTGCAAACACCTGGCCGCGGTCTTCTACCTGCTCGGTGAGCGCTTCGACCAGGATCCGTTCCTGATTTTTCGCCTGCGCGGACGCACGCGCGAAGAAGTCTTGAGCGCGCTGCGCACCCGTCGCGCGGGAGAGGCTGCGGCCAGCGCTGCGACCGCGGCCGATAAACCGGCCGATGGCCGGCCGCTGGATGAGCTTATCGCATCATTCTGGCAGGAAGGCGCGGCCTTAGACCATTTCACCGTCAGCATTGTCGCGCCAGAAGTAGGCGCGCTGCTGCTCAAGCGCCTGGGCGCGCCGCCGCTGGGCCAGGAAGCCAACGAAATGAACATCGCTTTGACGCGCACCTACGCCGCGGTGACGAGCCAGGCCCTCGATCTGGCCTTTGGGGAAGAAGAGGAGCCGCCGACGTCCTAGTTATTCATGTCGGGGGCATAAGCGTGGATGAAAACAGGCAATCCGCGGCCTATTGGTTGGACGCGCGGCAAATGGTTCCAGATGCTTTGGCAGCCGCCAACATGCTGCGCTGGCCCTCGTCGCGTCTTTGATTTGCAGGCGCCTGGCTTGCAGGGAAACATCATGCCTGAACTACCGGAAGTAGAAACGATTGTACGTGAACTGCGCCATGACCTGGTGGGGCGGCGCATCGTGGATGTGGAGGCGCGGTGGGAGCGCACGGTGGCGACGCCCCGGGCCGCCGAGCTCAAGGCAGCCCTGGCGGGCCGTCAGATCATGGGCGCTGACCGGCGCGGCAAGTATTTGCTCTTTGCACTTTCTGACGGCCAGACGCTGATCATTCACCTGCGCATGACGGGCCAATTACATGTGGTTGGCCCAGAGGCCGCGCCTGATCAGCACACCCACCTGGTGTTGACGCTCGATTCAGGGCAGCGTCTCTTCTTTCGCGATCAACGCAAGTTCGGCCGGGTTTACGCGGTGGCCGATGCCGCGACGGTTTTGCGCCCATTGGGGCCGGAGCCGCTCGATCCTGACTTCACCCCACAACACCTGGCTGCGCGCCTGGTCGGACGCAAAGCGCCGATCAAAAGCTTGCTGCTCGATCAGCGCCTGATTGCCGGCATTGGCAACATCTACGCCGATGAAATTTTGTTTGCCGCGGGCATTGATCCCCGGCGACCGGGCCGCGATCTGCAGATGAATGACGTGGCGCGCATCCACAGCGTGGCGCGCCAGGTGTTGGCGCAGGCCATCTTCGACCGCGGCAGCAGTCTGCAAAATTACCAGCGCCCGGGCGGCGGCAAAGGGGAAAACCAGGAACGCCACCAGGTTTTTCGGCGCACCGGCAAACCCTGTCTGCGCTGCGGCGCCGCCATCGTGCGCATTGTCATCGGCCAGCGCGCCACCCATTTCTGCCCGCAGTGCCAGCGTTGATTCTTAAGCCAATGGCGTGCGCTTGGCGGCGCTGAACTGCGCCTGCAATTCTGATTCGCGCGCGCTGGCGGCTTTCTTGCCTTCTTCCAGCGCCAGGTTGATGCGATTCCGCACCTGCGTCTGCAAGTCTTCGCCAGACGCGGGCGTGAGCAGTAAGCCGGCCACGTAGCCGCTTGCCATGCCCAAGCCAATGCCCACCAAAAATCCAAATAGCTTCTTCATGTGGTTTTGCTCTTTTCTCCTACACGTCGCGCCTGCATCCATGCTTCCGTTCAGGCTCGGACCTCGTACGGATGGATTATACACCGGACTCTCAAAGACAATCAAACAGGCCGCGGCGTGTGATGCAGCGGCCTGTTTGGACATCGAATGAGAAGCGCAATCAGCGGTCGTTGTTGCGGCTGATTAATCCCTGGAGGAGAAAGCCCAAGCCGGCGAGAATGATGAAGACGGGCCATAAACGCGCGAGTTGTGCGGCGATGTCGCCGGTGATTCTGCCGGTGGTGTAGGCAAAACCGACAGCAGCCACTGCCAGGCCAACGAACGCCCACAACAGGTGGCCCCAGCGTCGCCAATGCAGGAGCCAATTGATCCCACTGCTGACGCCGACCAGGAAAGGAAAAATCGGCCAAGCGACGGTCCAATCCTGCCCAAACCAACCAAAATTGTACCAGCCGAGGAAGAAGACGCCGAGCAATGTCATAAAAATAGCGCCGCCCAGGTCATCGGGATTGGCGGCCTGGTTGGTAAAGTAGCGGACAATGAGCGCCAGTCCGCCGATAATTAAGAAAACCGGCCAGAAGGCTTCCAGTCGCACGCCAGGGACCTTGAGATTTTGCAGCAAGAACCAAACGCCAACCAGGATCAGGATGATGGCTGGTATGATTGGCCGTGAACGTTGTGATTCCATGGTTTTCCCCCCTCTGTTGCGAAAGAATTGACTTGAGAATGCGCCGAACCAGTTCGGTAGTCCAAGGCGCCGGGAGTTGAGGACGTTTAAGGTAATGCGCCAGGGCAACGGTGATCACTCTTTGCCCTGGCGCACGAAGTTCAGATGCTGGTTCCAGGCGTGGTCTGCACAGGCGGGGCGCTTGCTTCCACTTCGGGCGCTTCGGGCATGACAATCAACGCCAGAATATAGAGCATGACGCCCAGGCCCACGGTGGACAGCGATGCGATCACCCAGACGATGCGCACCAGGCTGGCATCAAGTCCCAGGTAGTCGGCCAGGCCGGCGCAAACGCCGCCGATCATGCGATTGCGGCGGCTGCGCGCCAGCGAACGATCCCCACGAATGACGCCCTTCCAGTCAACACCGCGGCCAGAGATGCCGAGGAGCAGGATAATCCCCATGCCGATGAGCACGGCCGGCCAGAACAACTGCCAGAAGGTGCGCCACACCGCGCGCAGGGGGATCACGTCAAAATTGCTCAGCAGGAACAGGATGCCCGCAGCGATCAGGATGCCGCCCCAGAGCAGGCCGCGGTTGCCTTCACGACCGGCCCATGCGCGCAGCGCCGCGCCGCGCTGTGCGGCGACCGGCTTGTTTGCCGCATGCTCGGCTGTTTCTTCAGGCAGCACCATCGCCATCACCAGGTAAGCCAGGGCGCCAGCTCCGCCAAAAAGAATCGAAACCAGCCACACAATGCGGATGATGGTTGGATCAATTCCCAGGTACTCGGCCAGGCCGCCGGCCACGCCAGCCACCTGGCGTTCCGTTCGTGAGCGATAGAGACGCCGCGATTCATGATTGGGTGTCGCGTCAATAATAAGCGGTTGCTGATTCATCGTCATACTCCTTGCACATCTATTGGATAGTCATTAGCGCCGGCTGTGTCAACTCGGCGCAGAATGTGTCTTGATGCACTCAGAGTCCAATACGCACAACCGCCAAACAAAGTTGCGTCGCGCGAAATCAAAAGCCCTCGCTGATTGATGTTCAGCAAGGGCTTTCAGGCGGCGGTAATGAACTGATTCAGGCCGGCAAAGGCGCCGGGGCGCTTGGCAGCGACCCGCGGGGGTCGCGCCGGTCATCGGCCGGCCGCGGGGTTGAGGATGCCCCAGCGCTGCTTGGCGATGCGCCGCGCGGCGCCTGCGGAAGCGGCGCAGGCAAGTCAGCCAGCAGGGCCAAGAACTCATCGTGCGACAGGGTTTCCTTCTGGATCAAGGTCTTGGCGAGTAAGTCTAGTTTGTCGCGATAGTTTGCCAGGATCGCCTTGGCTCTGAGATAGGCGTCATCCACGATACGGCGCACCTCGCGGTCAATATCCTCAGCTACGTCCTCGCTGTAGTTGCGCTGTTCGCTGATTTCACGCCCCATGAAGACCAGGTCGTCCTTGCGACCGAAAACCATCGGGCCGAGTTTGGGACTCATACCGTACTGGGTCACCATCGAACGCGCCATCTTCGTCACGCGGTCCAGATCGCCCGCGGCGCCGTTGGTGATGTCCGTGAAGACCAGGGCCTCGGCCGCACGGCCGCCCAGCGCCATGGCCAATTCATCTTCGAACTTGGTCTTACTCTTCAGCACAGTGTCGTTCTCAGGCACCGACATCGTGTAGCCGAGCGCCATGCCGCGTGAAATGATGCTGATTTTGTGAATCGGATCGCAGTTGGGCAGCATATGCCCGACCAACGCATGGCCGGCCTCGTGATAGGCGATAATCTCTTTCTCACGGTCCGAGATGATGCGACTGCGACGCTCTGGCCCAGCCATCACCCGCTCCACGGCTTCCTGCAGTTCAGGCATGCCGATCTTGCGCTTGTTGCGTCGCGCCGTCAAGATGGCGGCCTCGTTGAGCAGGTTCTCCAAGTCAGCGCCCACAAAACCAGGCGTTTGGCGCGCCAGCGACTCCAGGTCAACGTCGGCGCCTAACGGCTTGCCCTTGGCGTGCACTTCCAGGATGGCCTTGCGCCCCTTCATGTCAGGGCGATCCATGACCACCTGGCGATCGAAACGACCGGGGCGCAGCAGCGCGGGGTCAAGAATGTCAGGCCGGTTGGTGGCGGCCACGACGATGATATTGGTGTCCGTGTCAAAGCCATCCATCTCAACCAGGATCTGATTGAGCGTTTGCTCGCGCTCGTCATGACTGCCGCCCAGGCCTGCGCCGCGATGGCGGCCCACGGCGTCAATCTCGTCAATGAAGATGATGCAAGGGCTGTTGCGCTTGGCCTGCTCGAAGAGATCGCGCACGCGGCTGGCGCCAACGCCCACGAACATCTCGACAAATTCCGAACCGGAAATCGAGAAGAAGGGCACGCCCGCTTCACCCGCCACGGCCTTGGCCATCAACGTCTTGCCCGTGCCAGGCGCGCCCACCATCAGCACGCCCTTGGGGATACGCGCGCCCAGTGCGGCAAACTTCTGCGGTTCCTTGAGGAACTCAACCACTTCTTGCAGCTCTTGTTTGGCTTCATCGGCGCCGGCCACATCCGCAAACGTCACGGTGGGTTTGTCGCCGGTGAACATGCGCGCGCGGCTCTTGCCAAAAGCCATGGCCTGATTGTTGCCGCCCTGCGCCTGGCGCAGCAAGAAAAAGAAGAGCGCGCCAATGAAGACCAGCGGCAACAGGCTGCCCAGGAAGGTGAGCCAATTCCCCACATCGCTTGGCGGCTCCACGCGCAGATCAATCAGGTTGAGCTGCGCAGTCGTCACGCCGAGGCTGATCAATTGTTCTGTGAGACCAGGCGTCGGCTCCTTGCGCGAAATGACCACCTGATCACTCGCCTTGCAGGCCTTTTCGACTGCATTTTGACCCTCTACGCACGGGCGCACGCGCACCTCGTCGCCGACAATGGACACGGATGCTACTTTACCCTGTTTGATCCATTCGGCAATCGTAGAAATTTCCTGCGTTTCAACCTGGCTGGTTTGTGGAAACAAGCTGAAAAAAAGCGCAACCACAGCCACCAAGATGAGTAAGTATACGAAACCGTTCTTCGTCCAATTCGCGTTCACGAAGTCCTCCCCGCCAGGCCAAAGTGAGTTGACATGCCTGACGGCGGTCGTCTAAAACCGTGGGGGCATTATACCAGAGACCCACTAAATGCGCTAGCTGTTTAGATTACAATCACTCGCCTGGCCTCGCGCCTCGCTGCAAGGTCAGCGCAGCCGCTCACCAGAAGTTACCCTCGACAGACCTTTGACAACATACCCACCCCATGCTATACTGACTTCACTCAACAACCTAGCAGGGTCATACAAGCGCCGGCAGGAACTTCTGTCGTGCGCCATGTGGGGGAAACCGGTGTGAAGCCGG
Organism: Candidatus Amarolinea aalborgensis; assembly: GCF_900491745.1. NCBI lineage: Bacteria > Bacillati > Chloroflexota > Caldilineae > Caldilineales > Candidatus Amarolineaceae > Candidatus Amarolinea > Candidatus Amarolinea aalborgensis. The sequence goes on from NZ_UETR01000031.1 coordinate 32,137, forward strand.
TGCTGTGCCGCAACTGTAACCATGAAACAATGATTGAATCATGGAAGCCAGAATACCCGCTTGATGACCGCTCTGGAACCTTCGAGCGAAAGGGGCGGGGCATGAAGAATCTTCATGATCTGTCACCCTTGTCATGCGACAAGGGTGTTTTATTTGCTTGCCTGTTAGACCGTGGTTCACAGGCAAACGTCACACCGCGGCGCCGCACGCGCCATCTGGTTCGCGCCGTCTTCTCCTGTCTCGTTTTGGCGATCTTGACCGTGACAGTCGCGCTGACGCCCGCCGTGGCCGCACAAAGTCCCGCGCCCGCTCTCAGCAGCGAATGTCACGTCCATGGCGCTGAACCATTCGAACGCTGCGCTGCGCTCACAAGCAACACATGGCCCGCACGGATGGCAGCCGCGGCGCGCGCACTCAACTGGCTGCACACCCAGCAGCAGCCCGATGGCAGTTTTGGCGCGCGCACGGCCGACGCTGTCTACATCATTGGTCGCGCAGGCGAAAACCCGGATGGGCCAGCCTGGCAGCCGGGCAGCGCCAGCGCGCTGGACGCGCTGCAAAGTCAGGTTCCCGCCTATTTGACAGACGCTGGCCGCACGGCCAAGTTCCTGCGCGCCGTTGCCGCAACCGGCCAGGATGTTCATCACGTCAACGGCGTTGACCTGGTGGCGCGTGTGTCCAACTACTACAACCCATCAACCGGCCTGTACCATCCCGGCCACCTCTACTACCACACGCTGGCCGTGCAATCCCTACGCCTGGCGGGGCAACCTGTACCGGCGCCGGCCGTGTCCGCCATCCTCAACCTCCAACATCCCACAGGCGGCTGGGAGTGGCGCATCGGCGGCCCCCTGGATGAGGTGGACACCACCGGTCTCATTCTGGAGACGCTGCCCCTCGCCGCAGTTCCGATCACGAGCACAACCGTCATGTCGGCTGTCAATTTCCTGGCCACCACACAGCACGCGGATGGCGGCTGGAGTCTCAACGCGACCGGCGCCACCAACAGCAATTCAACCGCGCTGGCCCTGGCTGGTCTGCTCACCGCAGGCCGCAACCCTCTGGCGGCCCCGTTTGTGCGCGGCCAAGAAACACCATTGTCAGCCCTGCTGGCGCTGCAAGCGGCTGACGGCGGCTTCAATTTCATGGCGACGGCCGCCGGTGAACGACTGATGGCAACTCTGGATGCGTTGGATGCCTTGCTGCGCCCGTATCCTGGCGATGTGCTGCCGCCCGCGCGCGTCTTTTTGCCCCTCGTCGCTCGATACTAACATTTCCGGAGTCTGCGAGACGTCGGGAGTCTAAGAAGCCTGAGGAAGGATTATGTTTTCAAGACGCAGTTTATCATTTGTTCTCATCGCCTGCGCCCTCTTCGCAGCCGCCATCCCCACGAACGCAGCGCCGGTCACTCCCAACACCGTCGGCGTTGTCGTTCAATACCCAGACGGCCGCGTTGAAACGCGCACGGTGACATTTTCTGAGCCAACCATCACGGGGCTGCAGGCCCTGCAACGCGCTGGCCTTTCATTGGAACTGAGCGGCGCCCTGGTGTGCAGCATTGCCGGCAGCGGCTGCCCCAGCGCGGACTGTTTTTGCGGCTGCCCTGCGCCCTTCGACCCCTGTTACTACTGGTCCTATTTCCATTGGAACGGCCGCGCCTGGCAGTTCGCCGCCGTGGGCGCGGCTGAGCATCAGCTTCACGATGGCGATGTAGACGGGTGGCGCTGGAGTCAGGGAGAGCCGCCCGATGCAGCCGCCTACACGCAGTTCGCGGTGCAGCGCGCGCTCGGCTGGCTGCACACACAGCAGCAGGCCGACGGCAGTTTCCACGGTTTCGGCGTGGGCGCCACGGCCGACGGTGTACTGGCCCTGGCCGCGGTCAACGAAAACGCGACCGACTGGCGCGTAGGCAGCGGGCCTAGCGCGCTCGATTACCTGGCCGCCCAGGCCGCCGCATTTGCCAGCAACGCCGCCGCCACGGGCAAATTGATCCTGGCCGTCAGCGCGGCCGATGCCAACCCCACCAGTTTTGGCGGCCTCAACCTGTTAACCCGGCTGGCGACGTTCGCAGGCGCTGGCGGCCGCTTCGGCGCCAGCAACTGGGACCAGGCGTATGCCATGCTTGCCCTGCACGCCAGCCAGGCGCCGCTTCCGGCCGGCGCGGCCGGCCACCTGCTGGCCGTACAAACGACCGCGGGCGGCTGGGGCTTCCTGCCGGGCGACGCGGCCGATGTGGACAGCACCGGCCTGGTGATGCAGGCGCTCGTCGCGGCCGGCGAACCACTCAATAGCCCGGCCCTGACCCAAGCGCGTGCGTTTCTACACACGCAGCAGAACGCGGATGGCGGCTTCTCGTACCAGGCGCCTTATCCAACCAGCGTCAGCTCGACGGCCCTGGCGATGCAAGGATTGATTGCCGCAGCCGACAATCCGCTGGCCGCGGGCTGGACTATCAGCAGCACAACGCCTTTGCAGGCCTTGTTGGTGCAGCAGAGCATGGACGGCGGTTTTGCGGGCTCTAGCGGCGCCAATGATCTCTTTTCAACGGTGTCTGCCTTACCGGCGTTGGTGGGTAAACCGCTGCCGCTGCGCGGCCGCCAGGTCGCGCTCGACCACGCGCTGACCTGGCTGCGCGCCCAGCAGCAAACAGACGGCAGCTTTGGCGGCCCCGGTCAAAGCACCGATGCCGTCTTTGCCGCGGTCAGCGGCGGGCAAGATCCCGCCGCCTGGACGCACGGCGGCCCCAGCCTGCTCGATTACCTGGCGACCCAGGCCATGACTTACACCCTTTCCTCGACGGCCGCCGCGGGCAAGCTGACGCTGGCGCTGCTGGCGGCGCAGCCCGACCGGCCGCCGAATCGTTTTGGCGGCGTCAACGTGGGCGGCCGCGTGCTCGACGCCTTCGATCATCACAGCGGCCAAATCGGGAGCAGCCTGTATGACCACGGCTTTGGCCTGTTGGCGCTGTCCGCGCAGTATGCCCCGGGCCGTTGGTTGGCCCGCACATGGCTGCGCCAACGTCAACTGACCAACGGTGGATGGGAGTTCGGCGGCGGATGGGGCGCCGACACGAACACGACGGCCGTGGCGCTGCAAGCCCTGCTGGCGGCCGGCGAGCCAGCCGAGGCGCCCTCCGTGCGGCGCGGCCTGGCTTTTCTGCGCCAGCAGCAGAATCCAGACGGCGGCTTTCCCTATCAAAAACCCTGCGGCTATGCCGGCTGTGAAGCCACCGATGTGAATTCGACCGCCTACGTAGTGCAGGCGCTGCGCGCAGCGGGGGACAACCCCGACGGATGGGCCTGGAGTCGGCACATGACGGCGACCAATCAGATCACATTGACTCTATACACGCCGCTTGATGCGCTGCTGGCTTTGCAGAGCCAGGACGGCGGCTTTGTCGGATTTAGCGGCGCCAATGATCTGTACGCGACGCTGCAAGCGGCGCCTGCGGCGGCATTGCGCGCGCAACCACTGGCCCGCCGCGCCACGTGGTATTACCCGGGCATCCGGCGGTAGTTGCAGGATAGACTTCGGAAGTCTCGCAGACTTCCGAAGTCTGAGAATGAACCATGACCAAGCTGCATCATCTCCCCCAGCACCTGTTTAGCTGCATGCGCCCTGCCGTCGTACGCGGACTGCTCTTTGGGCTGCTCCTGGCCTTGGCGTGCGGACTGGGCGTCAACCAGACGGCCGCGCGGCCGCTGAGCCATCAGGCCGGCCTGGTCGTGCAGTTTGGCGCCAACCAGGTGCAGACGTACTGCGTCAACTTCGACACAGACACCATCAGCGGGCTGCAGCTGCTGCAGAACGTCCCCAGTCTGCAGGTCATTTACGATGCAACCAGCACGGGGATGGGCGCGGGCGTGTGCAAAATCAACAATGACGGCTGCAGCTTCCCCATCGAAGACTGCTTTTGCCAGTGCCAGGGGCTGGCGTGCGTCTACTGGTCCTACTGGCATCTCCAACCCAACAACACCTGGGATTACTCGTCGTTGGGCGCCAGCAGTTTTGTGCTGACCAATGGTCAGGTGGATGGTTGGCGCTGGGGCGCGGGCACGACCAACAGCGCGCAGCCTCCGCCGGTCATTACCCTGGCTGAAATCTGCCAGCCCGCGCCAACGGCTACTCCTACGCTTACCCCAACGCCTCTGCCAACCGCCACGCCGACGCCTGCGCCAACCGCTACGTCCACGCCCAGCGCCACCCCCACGCTAACGCCTGTC
>NZ_UETR01000042.1:0-27520 GCF_900491745.1 Candidatus Amarolinea aalborgensis
ATCTACACCCAGATCGTGGGTATCGGCGGTACACAAATCCTCAACGTCACTGGAACGGGACGCTATGTCAGGATGTACGGTACTGCCCGGCAAACCTCAGGCTGGGGCTATGCTCTGTGGGAATTCGAAGTTTACGACCACATGGTGGCGACCTCATCACCCACGCCTACACCTTTGCCTGTCATCACACCACCAGCCGGTCAGTGGACTGAAGTGGGGGCTGGTTCTGCCAGCAACGGGGGGATCAGCAACAACAGCGGGGTTTCTCGTTTGCCGAGCCTGGCTCTCAGCTCGGGCGGCGCCCCCTATGTCGCCTGGCAAGATCAGACGGCCGGCAACTGGGAAGTCTACGGCCGTTGGTTTGATGGCGAGACCTGGCAGGAAATCGGCGCCGGGGCAGCCAGCGGCGGCGGCATCAGCAACAACAGCGGTGGATCAGGCGAGCGTCCGCCGAGCCTGGCCCTGGACGCCTCGAACACGCCCTACGTGGCTTGGGACGACACAACAGCTGGCAATTTCGAGGTATACGGACGGCAGTTTGACGGGACCGGTTGGGTCGAAATGGGCGCTGGGTCAGCCACTGGCGGCGGGATCAGCAACCATCCCGCGCGCTCCTGGGCGCCCAGCCTGGCGGTCAGCCATGCCGGCGTTCCTCACGTGGCCTGGACCGATGATCGCTCCGGCATAGACCTTATTTACGAGAAGGCCTTCGACAGCGGCACTGGAACGTGGACCGGGGGCGTAGCCTCCGGTTGCGGCGGCAACGGGATGTTGGCCTTCGATCCATGGGACACGCTCTACCTGGTGAGCCGTGATTGCTGGAATAGTATCTGGCTGGTCCAGTTTGACGGCGATCATTGGACGGCCCTGGGCGGCGCTGCGAATGGAAGCCCACCAGGCTCAACTGCCGGTGAACAGGCAGTAGCCATTGACTCTGCAGGTACGCCCTACATCGCCTGGGTCCAGCAAGACAACGGCAACTGGGAAGTCTACGTCAAACGGCTTGCTCCAACCGGCTGGGCCGAAGTGGGCGTCGGCTCGGCCACCGGCGGCGGCATCAGTAACAGCGGCGCCTCCTCGCGCAAGCCGAGCCTGGCCATCGATCCCGCAGGTTACCCCTTCCTGGCCTGGGAAGACGGCGACCGCATCTACGTCAAACGGTTCGACGGTATAAACTGGGTCGAAGTCAGCCCCGGATCGGCCAGCAGCGATGGACTTGGCCTCGGCAATGCGCCCAGCCTGGGCATAAATACGCTTGGGCAGCCCTACGTGGCATGGGGCAGTCCAACCGGTGAAATTTTCGTCAAGCGTTGGATTGCCACAGGGAGCGCCACCGCCACACCAACCGTGATGCCGGCGGCCACGGTGACGCCAACCGCAACGCCTGCCCCCGCCCTGCTCATCTACAGCGATCACTGGCAAGTGCGCTACCGCGACAGCGCCCCCGGCGGCACGGCCTGGCAGCAGACGGACTACGACGACAGCGATTGGGGCTATCCGGCAAAAGGCAACGGCGTTGCGTTGCCCGAGTCTATCTGGTCGCCTACCAATTTCGTGCCCGCTCCGCCACAGATCTGGTACGGCCGCCAATCCTTTGTGTTGACTTCCCTACCGAGCACGGCGCAGTTTGACACGGTGTCCGCCAACGACGACGTGATCATCTGGTTGAATGGAACACAGGTTTACTACGACTGGAACAATTGGTCGAATGGGGCAAACAACATCTCGGTCAACCCCGATTTGCTGCAATTGGGTACAAACGTGTTGGCTTTACAGGCGCGCAACGCCATCGGCAACAACGGATGGAACGACGTCGGCCTGCAATATGCACTCCGCCTGATCAACGGCGCCGGCGCGACGGTGACTCCTGCGCCAACGCAGACCCCCTACCTGTCGCCGACGCCAACCGCTACCGCAACCGCCGTAGCCACACCGACGCCAACCGCTACCGCAACCGCCGTAGCCACGCCGACAAACACCCCCACCGCGACGAATACTCCTACGGCCACGCCGACAAACACCCCCACCGCGACGAATACTCCTACGGCCACGCTGACAAACACCCCCACCGTAACACCCACAGGCACGCCAACCGTTCTGTCTACGGCGACGCCTAGCGCAACGCCGACACCCAACCAGGTTACGATCTCTGCAAGGCGCGTGACGAATCTCAATGCTCGGAGCTTCACCGTCTCTTGGGTCACGAACCTGCCTGTCACGGGTCAGGTGCGCTTTGGCACAGACTCCGCCAACCTGAACCGATTGGCAAACGACGCGCGTGGCGCCGCGACCGTTGACGATATACATTATGTGGTTTTATCAGGCCTCACCCCGGACACCACCTACCTATTCGATCTGCTCTCTGGTGACTCCGTCAATGACAACGGGGGCATCCACTATACCGTAACCACCGGCCCGGAGCTTGCGCCGCCGGCCTCCGACACGGTCTTCGGACAGGTTTTCAAACAGGACGGCACAACCTTCGCCGGGGGCGCCATCGTGTACGTGAGCGTGCGCGACAATGACGCCCAGGGCGCGGTTGGCCAGTCAAGCTGGCTGTCTGGCCTGGTGTCGGAGAGCGACGGTTACTGGTTCCTGAATCTGGCCGAAGCGCGCACCCTCGACGGCGCGGCCTACTTCACCTATTCTGCGTCTGGGGATCGCACGGTGATTGAGGTCGAGGGCGCCGCCGACTGCGAGGCCGACCTGATCGTAGACACCGCCGACGATAGCCCTGTGGCGAACCTCAGACTATCGTGTCTCCAACAGGCGACCCTCACGTTTAGCCCGGGCTGGAACCTGCTGGCGTTGCCGCTCAATCCGGTCAGCGCTTACACGGCTCAGTCGTTGTTGGACGCCATCAATGGCCAAGGCGGCAGTTGCAGTGAAATTGACCGCTGGTACAACGGGGGTTGGTCGGCGCATATCAACGGCTTGCCCTTCAACAACTTCACGGTCGAGCCTGGCAAGGCTTACTTTCTCAAGTGCGCCGCGACCAGTCAATGGACACTGGTAGGTCATGCGTCCGTGACCGGCGTTCTGGTGCCGCTGCAACCTGGATGGATTCTGATGGGAGTCCCCTATCCTGCGTCTGGCTACTACGCTCAGTCATTGCTGGACGCCATCGCAGCCCAGGGCGGCTTGTGCGGTGAGATTGACCGCTGGTATAACGGTGGATGGTCAGCCCACATCAACGGTCTGCCGTTCAACAACTTCGCCATTGGACCAGTCTCAGGTTACTTCGTCAAATGCAGCCGGTCCAGCACCTTCGTGCCTGGCCCCGTTGCCGTGATCAATGCGTTGCCAGATCAGTCCCCGCCGGCCAAGATAGCGCCTCTGTCCCCGGCGCCAAATCCCAAGATCGGCAAGGTGCTCGCAACCAACCGCCGCGATGTGGCGCTGACGATCACGTGGCGCACCGACCAACCCAGCGACGGCTGGGTGGAATACGGCGCCACGCCCAAGCTAGGCCGGATTGCCTATGACGACCGCGGCGAGAAGGTAGTCTCTGCGGTGCATCAAGCGACACTGACAGGGCTCTCGCCCGAAACGACCATGTACTACCGCCTGCACTCCGCTAACAGCATTGCCGACAATGGCGGCAAGCCTTACGAGACGGCCACCCTGGCCAGCATCGCACCTGGTGCGCCGGTCACGGTCTACGGACAGGTGACTGCGCCGGATGGCGCGTCGGCGGTGGGGGCCGTGGTGTTCGGCTGGCTGATAAACGCCCCAGACAACCGATCAGAGCCGCTGTCGGCGCTGGTTGACGGCTGGGGCTACTGGGTGCTCAGCCTGCCGGAGGTCGCCTGCGAACAAGCCAAGCTGCACTTGGAGATCGTCGAGCCTAGCGGCAAGACCATCGAACTGGATCGCCCGGCTTGTCAGTGACCATGAGGCAGCTGAACAAACTGCCCAACCTCACCTCCCTGCGTTTGCCCTGCGACGCCGGGAGGGTGGGAAGCAACCAGCATCCGACAGGATGACATAGACAAGCGTCACCGGCCTCCCATGATATAATAGAGGCAGTACAGGTATGACAGAAGCGCCCGCCAGCATCGAGGAGATTCAACGTGAGTCAGATGAATCGCCGGTCCATCAAAAGAGGCCTGGCTGTCAGCAGCGGTTTGCTCCTGGCGCTGATTGCGCTCGTCGCCAGCGCCGCCTCGCCGCAAACGGCCATCATGGGCATCACCGTCGGCAGCGTCAACGACGCCAGCTTCAAGGTGTGGTGGGTGACGGATACCGTCACCGATGGACGCATACGGTGGGGCGCCACGCCGGCCCTGGGCCACATCGCCGAGGATGTACGCGGGAGCAGCACACAGACCGACGTGCATTTCGTGACTGTGTCCGGCCTCAGCCCTACGACGACCTACTACTTCGACGTCGAGTCCGGCGGTGCAGTCGTCAACAACGGGGGTGCACACTCCACCCTGACCACGGGGCCGATTCTGGGGATCCCCGGCCCCGAAGCGGCGTACGGGCGGATCATGCTCAGCAACGGTACGGCCGGGAAGGTAGGCGCCGCGCTGCTGGTCAGCCTGCAGGATGCGGATGGTCAGGGCAGCCCGGGAACCTCCGCGCCCATGGCCGCGCTCAGCGAAGGCGACGGCTGGTGGTTCGTTGACCTGGGTGGTGCGCGCACGGTGAACCTCAATGGCTCGTTCGAGCACTCGCTCAGCGGCGACCGGCTGGTGCTTTTCGCTGAGGGCGGCGCCGATGGCCAGGATTACCTCAACGCGGGGCCTGGCATTTCCGTACCGCTGCCGAACCTGGTCCTGCAAGCCTGTCCGTGGGACCTGGACTCAGACAACCAGGTTGCGGCCAGCGACCTGACCGTGGCGGCCAGGGCGTGGGACAAGACCAGCGGTCAGGCTGGCTACAACGCGCTGGCCGATTTCGATAGCAGTGGACGCGTGGGAACCAACGACATCATGGTTATCGCTGCGCACTGGAACCAGACCTGTCCATGATCTTTCGACGTCAGCGGGTACGCTACCGCGCCGTCGCCCTGTTCGAAAAAGAGGTGTGTGATGAAACCGCAGAATTCCCTTTACCGACTCTTGACCGCCCTGTTCATCCTGGCGTTGGTGATGCCTGGGGTGCAGGCAGCACCTGTGCCCGTTACCGCGGCAGGCCCAAGCGCGCACCGTTGGCAGCAGCCGACCGGCCCAGACTCCGGCCTCTATCGCACCCAGGTCACCTTACGCAATCCCAACGACAGAAAGCGGCTGGATGCGGAAGCAATTGTCGTACTCAGCGAGACGCCAGACGCAGCCCTGGTCCTGGCTGACGACCAGCAACTTGAGACCCTGGCGCGACTGAGACTACAGCCAGCCGACACAGGCGAAGTTGGCGGGCTTTTACGCGTCCAGGGGCCAGAGAAGGCCTGGCTCGCGGCCAGCCTGGCGCCGTTGGTGGCACAAGGCATGGCGTTGCAGGTCCTGGTGACCGGCAAAACCGCTTCGACGGAGGCCGTTGCCGGCGCGCGTGCGGCCCTGCGCACAACCCTGCAGGCGCTGACATCTGAGCAGCGCGCCGGCCTGGCTGCTGCGTCCAGCGACGATGAAGACGGCGACGGGCTGACCAATACGCAGGAAGCCTGGTGGTGCACCGATTCGTTGAACCCCGACACTGACAACGATGGCCGGAGCGATGGAACCGAGATCCAGGCACTCAAGGACTGGATGGGGAACTGGCGCGCGGGTCCGCCCGGCGAGACCCCCTGGCCGAGCTGGCCGTTCAACTCAACCACATGTCCTGACAAAGATCACGATTCGATCCCTAACCTGGCCGAGCGCTGGGAGTTGGGTCTGGATATGGACATGGAAAGTACGGATCGCGATCGATACGACGACGGTCAGGAGGTCTTTGGAACGACCTATTGCCCGGGGAGCGGCAACGCCTGTGGCTACGGACAACTTCCATCTGCGAACCATGACGGCATTCTGCTGTTTCCTCACATGCCCTCTTGGGTGAAAGCGCCTGGAAATCACCCACTCGTTGCTGCTCTGCCGCGCCTTGCCTTCTCCATTGTGCCGGCTGCGAATGGTTCCGAGTTCACCCTCCAGACGGCCACGGTTGTTACGACCGATCAGCGCCACGAACAAGGTGAAACCAGGTCATACAGTACCACGAAGACGGACGGCACGAGTACAAGTGACTCTGAGACGGAGACCTGGGAGAACTGGCAGGAATACTCCAAGACGACGGAAGCCACAGGCCGCGCTCCGGATGACACAATCATCAACTCGACCGAGCAACGCCTGCAAGTGACCAATGTCCACATGAAGAGCGTCACCAACAATTCGACTAATGTCAAGATCAAGAATACCTTCAATCAGGGCGGGGGTTCCGGCCTTGGCAGCGAACTCAGCGCTCCAGTCACAGGTTTCATCGTGGACGAAGCGTGTGCAGAGCTTGGTTGCCGCAAGTATGTTGGCTCAGGAATCCGTGCTGGTGTGCGAACCTTTGCACAAGTAGTCCAAGGCACATTGTTGGGCACATCAGACGCCATCCAAAACGAATTTCGGGCCAACAATTGTGATCCGACAAGCTTCAACCTGGGTCAAATCTTGTGCCGTGTGAAATCAGCAGGAACGCTGTGGAAGAAGAACTATGATCAGGGACTTGCGGCTGCCACAGCAGCTGAACAAGAGGCACGAGGGGTTCTTGGCGGAAACTATCTCCAGACAGGACCGTCAACACTCGATATTAGTCGTGTCTTTCCCATCACTTTCCCCGAGCCTCGTTTCATTCCTACTGAGACAAATACGACTGGTTCATCAACGGGCGGCGCTCGGACGACTACCCAAACTACTTACCAGGAGCATTCCGTAACCGAGGGATCGACGCACCAGTTTGGACAGTCGTGGGGAACAGCGACTGCCGAGAATAGTGTGCATGCGGCTGACCTCTGGTTTGCCTACAAGATCAGTAACATCGGCAACGACTACGCCCGCGTCATCTGTAATCTTGCCATCAACATCTACATTGGAGATCCCGATCGGCCTGCTGCCACCTACTTCCCAGGGAACGATTTGGGCGGCAACGGCTGCTTCAGCAACTTTCAGCCCGGAGAGTCCCACACCTATTCCTTTCCCAGTCAGAGTAGGATTGCGCTTACATTGGATCAGATGGCCGCCATTGATCAGGGCGAGGCAGTCCGGTTTGTCATCGAAGACTATTCTCTGGGGCAAGATGACTACTATGCTGACGACGCCGTGGGAGACAATGTACAGGTCGCAATTGAAGATGGCATCGCCGACGGCGACGAGGATATCGACAACTATCTGATCCCTACCTGGGACGACGAAACAGTGCTCGATATCCTGGCCCGTTACTTTCCCCACACCACCGACGCCAACGGTATGATGGTCGCCATCTGGACACCCGAATACCGTCCTGACACTCCCGGTTGGTGTGACGAGCCGCAGGTGGTCGGCACGGGTAGCCAACGCACCCTATGGTGTAAACACGCCCTCTCTACCGCTGATTGGTGGAACGTCTATACAAACGGCATGGGCGATGGCAGCGAGGGCTTCCAGGACACGCCAGCCTCCCCCGGCTCGGCGGCCTTGTTCCGCTTCAACCAGGACAGCGACTTGGACGGCTACAGCGACCGCTCCGAGGAACGCTTGGGCACCGATCCCAGCGACCCTGCCGACATCCCCCAGCCGGAGTTGCTGGCTGGCGTCCACAGCACCCGCACCGGCAACCACGTCGTTTCAACGCTCTCTCTTCTCAACACCGGCCTCTACGACGCCTACGGCGTCGAGGCAGTGATGATTGCGCCCAATAACACCATCACGGTGACCAACAACACTGTCGGCGGTTCGGGCCGCGTGCGCGCCCAGAATCAAGTGATCGTCGGCAGCCGCATTCTGCCGCAAAGCCCGCTGCCCCAGGCCTGGCAGGGATCGAGCCATGCCAAGCCCGCCATCGGAGGTTATTACGCCGGCACAGTGGACCGTACTTACACCTTTACCGTCCAGTGTTCTAACCCTGGCGGGTGCAGCGTCGGCAACGCCACCTGGACCCTGGCCTGGAATGACGGCGCAGGCGCCGCCGGCAGCCTCAACTTTGGCGCAGGCTATGCCTCACCCACTCTCCTGAGCGTAGGCGCATTGGGTGTCAAGTTGGGGTTACTCACGGGCACGGTTGCTAACGGGGAGAGCTTCACCGTTCAAGCTAACACCCCGCGCGACACGTTCCAGTACGATATCCTGCAGGAGCCGTACACGCCACCCGTCGTGTTGGTCTCGTACAACGATCCCCAGGGAAATCACCGTCTGGTCGTCCCGCCGGCCGCCATGGCTTTGAGCACACCATCGGCGGACTTGCTACCTTTCAGCGGCCAGATGTTGCCCGACCCTGGCGTGGAGATTGTCACCACTGGCGCATTCGCTGCCGGCGCCAACACAACGAATCTACAGGTTGTCAACCCCACCGAGACGACCTTGACCGACGCGCACTTGTTCCTGGAGTTCGTCAACATCAGCGGCACGGTCGCCAGCGAGGTGGCAACCACCGTTTCATCCCTGCCGCCCGGTCCGAGCGTGGTGCCGGTGGCGTGGGATACGGCAAACTTCGACCCGCCGTACGAGCTGAACGAGGACTACATCGTCACCGCCTTTTGGACCGACTACGCCGGCAACATCCTTGACACCGGCGCGCGGCCGCTTTCCAGCTTCCAGGCCGACCCCAAACCGACGTTTGCCATGGCAACCGCCGACGAGACGTGGGACTTCGGTACAGCCCAGCAGGGCACAGTCATGAGGCGCAGTTTCACTGTAGCCAACACTGGCCTGCGTGACCTGCTGACCTACGTCAGCGCGCCAGCCGGCCTGAGCCTGTCGCAGCTCGGCAGCCGGCATGTGGCGCCAGGCGATACGACAACCTATGAAATCACCCTAAACACCGCTGATCTGGCGGTCGGTCCTTTCGACGGCTCGATTACCATCCGCACCAGCGACCCGGCCAACCCAACGCGCACCGTGCACATGTTCGGTACGGTCACCGCCGCACCAGCAGATACTCCGGTTGGCGCCGTGCAGCGGCCACTAGACTGGCCGGCAACTGTCTCCGGAACCCAGGGCCAGTGGGTGGAGTTCACGCACACGTTGGGACTGGAACCGCAGACGCTGCATCCTGTCAAGGTGTACAGCCAGGACTATACCTCGCTGAAGGGGGTCGGCAAGTACGCGACGGCGTTCGGCAGTAGTGGTACGGCTTCCTATGATATGTTCGGCGATGGCCGCGATGGGGTTATGCCTTCCAGTGGCAACCTGGACAACAACAACGGAGTCGGTGTCGGTATTGTCAACAGCGGGAGCGCCGGGACCTATTCCGTCAATGTAACTGATGCCTATGCGGGCTCGCGCATTAATCCTGGCGATGCCGTGCTTATTCACCAAACGCAGGGGACTGGCGCCGGTTGTTGGGAGTTGAACAAGGCCGTCTCGGATTACACTGGTGGAACAGCGGCCATTCAGTTGGCAAAACCATTGCAGTGCAACTACGCCAGCGGCGGCAACAACCATGCGCAGATCCAACGCGTGCCGCAGTACACGGACTGCTCGGTCAGCGGGACAGTAACGCCTTTGTCGGGATGGAATGGGTTGTGGGGTGGCATCTTGGCAGTAATGTGCCAAGGCACCATGAATTTGATGGGTAGCATTAGTGCTTCGGGCATGGGATTCCGAGGTGGTATGCGTGGACTCATGTCTAGTGATGAGACAATGGGAAATGGAGCAGATGGTGAAGGTTTCCCAAGAGCTTCAGCACGAATAGCCAATAATCGGCAGCCCAACGGGAACGGTGGGGGCCCTGGCGACTTCTGGCCGAGTGGTCTTCCTTGGAGTTGTGGTGATGGCGGAGCTGGAGGAGCAGGTGGTGGAAATGGAACCAACGGCGAAAATGGCGGCGACATTCCAAATTATGGGGGTGGAGGCATTGGCGGTGGAACAGCTGGTACCCTGGAACTCACGAACATGGCATTGGGTGGAGGTGGCGGTGGCGGCGCCAGTGGTGGGCGCAACGGTTGTGGTTCCGATGGCTTTGATGGTGCAAATGGTGGCGGTGCGATCGTCCTGTTGGCACGCCAGTTCAACATCCAAGGAACAGTTGTGTCGAGCGGTAATCAGGGTTCAGGATCGTCGAGTGGCAACGCATGGGATGAGGCCGCCGGAGGCTCCGGTTCTGGAGGAAGCATTCTACTCAGGAGCGAATCAATCGCTATGGGGACGAACCGAATCAACGCCCTCGGTGGGCCAAGAGTGGTTAAGAGCAATGGCGCACCCAACTACGGTGGTGCCGGCGGCGTCGGCCGCATTCGCATTGAATACTGTGAATCCATGTCTGGTTCTACGAACCCGCCGGCGAGCAACCAAAAGCTCGACTGTTACATCGCCGAGCAAATCGAATCCGCGCCCTACACCGCCACCCGTCTCAACCTACCCGAAACCGGCACCCACATCTACCAGGTGCAGTACGGCCGCAAGCTCAACTACACCGGCGCGGCCAGCCAGGTCACTTCGCTGCGCGTGCCGGCTGGCGCCTTCACCTCGGTCACGCTGCAGGCTCTGGTCAGCGACCTGTCCAGCAATGCCTCGTTTGCCCTCGACGTGGGCAACACCGGCAGCGATTCCTGGAACGGCACGGTGAGCAACGGCAGTGAGAATACCAGCCCCAACCTGGCGGCCTTCTTCAATGCTTATTGGGCCAGTCATGGCGCGCCTATTACGGGCTACATTGATGTGCCCATCCGCGTTTACCTCGATCGTGCCGGCCAGGTGCTCTTGACCAATCTGCAGGTTACGCCCACCGGCAGCAAGGTGCGCGCCATCCGCCTGCCCGTGCGGCCGCAAGGGTACAGCAGCGTCACGGCCAGCTTCACGGTGAGCGGCGGGTCTGGTCCGCTGGCGGTGGGCGTGGACGTGGGAGCAAACGGCTCGGTTGATTGGACGTACATCGGGTCACCGGCCTATCCGGCCAGCCTGACGACCGGCAACCTGGCAACGGTGGTAAACGCCTATCTCTCCGGTCGCAGCGGTGAGGTGGACGTGCCGATCCGCATTTACTTGGCGCCATTCGCCACCCTGAATCTGACTGGCTTCAGTGCCACGCCGGTCGGCCAAACCGATGCGCTCGTGGGCACTGGCGACCTGGCTTTCAGCGCAACGACCCCCATGGAGACCGACCCGGTCACGGTCACCGCGACGCTGCACAACCCCGGCACGCTCGATACGGGCGGATTGACCGCAGCCTTCTACGCAACCATGGCCGGCTGGGGCGAGACCTTGATCGGTTCGGCCTACGTTTCCAATGTGCCCGCCAGCGGCACGGCCACGGCCACTATCCCGTGGAACACGACCGGTTTCACGGGCACCGTGCCGGTGCGCATCGTGCTGGATCCCTTCAACCGCGTGGTCGAAAGCAACGAAACCAACAACGAGGCCACCGCCAGCCTGACCATCCTCACCCGCCCCGACCTGTTTGCGCAAAGCATCACCCTCTCCGACGACGAGCCGGTGGCGGGCGAGACCGTGCCGATCAGCCTGGCGCTGCGCAATCGCGGGCAGACGGCGGCCGCGGAGGCGACGGTGGCGATCTACGACGGCAACCCGGCAGGCGGCGGCGCGCTGATCTGCCAGCAGCCCGTGGCCCTGGGCGCAGGCGGGCAGACCACAGTGACCTGCCCATGGACGCCCGGCGCGCCTGGCGCGATGCGGCTGTTTGCCCTCGTTGATCGCGACGACGCGGTTCACGAGTACGACGAAGGCAATAACCAGTTGTGGCGCGATGTATACGTGGGCTTCGCCGGGCCGCTGCTGCTTGACAGCGGCAACGGGCCGGCCGATCCTGCCTACGATCCAGCGATGGGTTACGGCGTCGTTGACGAAGGCCAGCCCGATGTGATGGCAATCTGCGGCGCGGGCGCGGTGCCTGAGGAAACCCTGCGCCGCGATCCCGACGGCCGGGTGGTCTATCGTTTCGATCACCTGCTGCCCGGCCATTTCTATCACCTGGACACCACCCTCTACGAGTGCGACGGCGCACAGCGCCAGGAGAGCCTTCGCGTCGATGGCAACCTGATCGCCGGCCCCGCCAACCTGGGCGACGGCCAGCCTCATCACTTCTCGCTGCACCTGGATCCGGCCCTCTACGCCAACCGCACCATCAGCGTTAGCGTCGAGGCCCCCGGTATCAACGGCGCGATCGTCAACCAGGTCAATCTGCATGATGTGGACTACCGCTACGCCGACGCTGGCGCAGCTGGCGACTTGCCCTACTCGGCAGCGCGCGGCTATGGCTGGCTCGACGGCGTAGCCAACGTTTCCTGGGGCCGGCTGCCCTACCAGAGCGTGCGCGTCGACCAGACCGACAACACGGTGCGCTATCAATTCGACCATCTGCCGGCCGGCCGGCGCTACCAGGTCAACCTGACGCTCTACCAGGGCGACGCGACCAACGTCACCGAAGAGGTGCTGCTCGACGGCCTGTCTACAGGTGTGATCGTCAACCTCAGCGACCGCCAGCCGCACTACCTCGTGCTGGACGTGCCCGTGGAGCACTATCGGACCGACGGCAGCCTGGTGGTGTCGGTCCGGCGCACTAACGGCAACGGCGCCTTCGTCAACGAGATCAGCCTGGAGCAGAAGACGCTGCTGACCCTGCCGGCCATCACGGATGTACTGATCAGCAACGTTTCCAATACCAGTGCGACCCTCTCTTGGCTCACCGACAAGGCCGCCAGCGGCGAGGTGCACTTCGGCGCTTCGTCTAGCCTGGGCCGGATCGCTCACGACGACCGTGGGGTGGCCACCTCCAGCCGGACGCATCATGTGGCGCTGTCCAGCCTGGCGCCCTTGACGACGTACTTCTTCTACGTGACCTCGGCCGATGCCGTGGACGACAATAGCGGCGCCCTGTACCAGCTCACCACCGGCCCCACACTTTCCCCGCCGACACCCGACTTGATCTACGGTCAGGTTTTCTTGCCCGACGGCGTCACGCCGGCGGCCGGCGCGCTGGTTTACATCACCCTGCGCGATGCGAACGGCCAGGGCAGCCCGGGCGATGCCGCGCTGTTGTCCGACGTCATCCAGACCGGCGACGACGGCTACTGGAATGTCAACCTGGGCAATGCCCGCACCACCGACCTGACGCAATCCTTCCAATATAGCCCGGCCGGCGACCAGGTGCGCCTCGTCGCCACGGATGGCAGCGGCTGTGAGGCCGAGCAGGTGGTGGACACGGCGAACGACACCTCGGCGTTGCCCATGACCCTAACTTGCCCCACTCAGGTGACGCACAACCTGGCCATCGGTTGGAACCTGTTGGGCCTGAACGTGCTCGCCGATCCGATGCCGCTGGCCGAGGAGGCGTTGGACGACATCGAGGCGCAGGGCGGCAACGCTTCGGAAATAGACCGCTGGCTCAACGGCGGCTGGAATTCGCACATCCACAACCTGCCTTTCAACAACTACCCACTTGAGCTTGGTAAAGGCTACTTTGTCAAGAGCGCCGCTGTTTACGCCTGGCAGCGCAGCGGCCGGCCGCCGTCCAACCCCCTGCTGATGGCATTGACGCCGGGGTGGAACCTGATTGGGCTGCCCAGGCTGCCTGGGTCGCTGAATGCCGAGCAGCTCCTGGATGGCATCGAGGCTCAGGGCGGCAATTGCTCGGAGATTGATCGCTGGCTTAATGGCGGCTGGAACGGGCATATTCACAATCTGCCCTTCAACAACTTCACCCTGCGCACCGATGAGGGCTATTTCGCCAAGTGCAGCCAGGCCAGCACGTACATTCCGTCGCTCCTCGAGCAAGTGGACGCCGACGCATGGCCTGTGCCGGTGGCAATGGCGGCGCTGGAGCCGGTTGCCAACCCGATCATTGGCGATGTGCTGGTGACCAACCGCCGCGACGTGGCGCTCACGGTCACGTGGCGCACCGATCAGCCCAGCGACGGCTGGGTGGAGTACGGAACCACGCCTGATCTAGTCCAGGTGGCCTACGATGACCGGGGCGACAAAGCGATGTCGGCGGTACATTACGTGACGTTGGCCGAACTCCAGCCGGAGACAACAGTCTTCTTCCGAATCCATGCGGGCGATACGGTGTTGAACCAGGGGGGCAAGCCCTTCAAGACAACCACCCTGGCAACTATGGCGCCGGGCGAGCCTGTTACGATCTACGGGCAGGTGATACTAGCAGACAACGCCCCAGCAGCCGGCGCGCTGGTGATTGCCCGGCTGGTCGGCAGCGCCGACACTGAGTCAGAGCCAATGGCGACGGTGGTTGACGGCTGGGGTTACTGGACGCTCAGCGTGCCGGAGGTCGCCTGCGAACAAGCCAAGCTGCACCTGGAGATCGTCGAGCCTACCGGCAAGACCATCGAACTCGATCGGCCGGCTTGTCAGTGATAATGTGTATGGCTCAGCGGACTGGCAAAACCCAACCCGTCCATCGCAGCGTAGCGCAGGCTGGGATGCCCATATCGGCAGGCTGCCGATCAACAACTTCACGATCGCGCCGGACAAAGGCTACTTCGTCAAGTGCAGTCAGTCGAGCACTTTTGTGCCGGACTGATGCCTGGCGACGCATTCTCCCCCTGAGTGCAAGACACGTTTCTATTTCAAGTAGGAGGCACTGAACTATGTATTCGAACCTTTCATCTGCACACTGGAGCCGTTCTCTTTCGAGATTGATTCCAGTCCTGCTGCTGGTCACAGCCCTGCTGGCTACATCAGCATCAGCCGCGCCAGCCATACCCCCCGTCACCCTCGCAAACGTCAAGATCACGGACGTGCGCGAAGGCAACTTTGTTATCAGTTGGACTACCAATATGGCGGTCAATGGCCTGGCGAGATGCTACACCCCCGGCGGCGCCTTGGTGCAGCAGGCGTCTGACCCTGTGACCAGCACCACCACGCACTACGTGACCATCGCTGGTCTTAATCCCATCACCCAGTATCTGTGCGAGGCCGAGTCAGGTGGAATTGTCGCTGATAACGGGGGAGCGCGCTATGCGGTTACGACCGGTCCAGTGCTCACACCTCCAACACCTTCCAGCAATATCGTTTATGGTTTTGTGTACAAGCCCAACGGATCAACCGTGGCAGCTGATGTAATTGTCTATCTGCGGCTGGTCAATGCTGATGGACTTGGAAGTCCAGGTCAATCGCAGTGGGGATCCGCTCGCACAGAGGCGAATGGCGCCTGGTCTTACAATCTGGATAATCTACGCACTGAAGCTCTCTCAGGCTATTTCCAGTACACCCCTGGTGCGGACAGTCTGGAGATCTGGGTTCAGGGAGGCATAGATGGAACTTGGGGAATAAACACCGAGGCGATCTTGCTGATCCCGGCCGTTCTGCCTGCTCAGTTGCCTGATGCGGTGCTGAATGGTGTGCCCCTTGCGGCGACATTGGATAGCTTCTTTGTCACCGCTCGAACAGAGGGCGTTCTCGTTGCCTGGGAAACAGTGAGTGAAGTTGGCAACCTGGGCTTCAACCTCTATCGAGCCTTAGACCCCGCTGGCGCTCAAAACCTACTTGCCTTCATACCCTCCCAGGCTCCTGGCAGCAGCCAGGGGTTTGCCTACGCGTGGCTTGACACGAACGTTGTTGACGGCCAGACTTACTTCTACTGGCTGGAGACTCTCGATGCGGGGGGCGCGAACACGCAGTATGGGCCGGTGAGCATTACCTACCAGGCGCCGACGGCCGTGGAGACGACATCACTCACAGCCCAGCCCATGGATGGTTCGGCCCTCACACCGTGGCTGCTAGCCGTGCTGGCGCTGTTGGGTGGGGCGGCGTATGGCTTGCGTCGCCGGTCCCACCGATCGGTTACCAGGTAACTTGCGCACAGGCCTTCGTTGAAGGCAGCTTAGGTAGGGGCGACTCTGTGTTTGTGTCATCTTACACGGAGTCGCCTGGCTTTGCTTAGTTTCGATACCGTTGGCGCAGTAGCCGGCATAGGCGAGTCGCCAACGGTATTCATATCCAACTCAGCCACTGTGGCTTCGAATTGCATCTCAACGGTCGAGTCGTAAAGACGGGCATGATGCTGTGACATTTGCAAAGAGGATTGGCCTAACAGTTTTCGTGCGGCATCCAATGATACACTCTGATGAGGCAGTCTTGCAGCAAGACACGCCGCCAACATACTTCGCTGCTGATTCAGGCCAGGCTCATTCCAGGAGGGTTCGATGGCATCCTACACATTGGAGCAGGTTTTCGAGGGCCGCCGGGCATTAATCACCGCGCCGGCTACGGCTACAGTCGGCGATGCGCTGAAGTTGATGTTCAGTAACCGCGTGGGCCAACTGCCCGTGGTGACAGCCGACGGCCGCGTGCAGGGCATCATCTCGCAGCAGAGCATCCTCGGCATGTACTTTCACACCGAGGGCCGTGTGGACCTCATGCGCCTTCCCGTGGTTCATTGTCAGGACCCAGCCACCACACTGACGGTGCAGGACGATCTGCTCAAGGCGGCTGACCTCCTGCGCGCACGTGGGGTCTATGCCGTCATCGCCACGGCCGACGACAAACCGGTGGGGATCCTTACCGGCAAGGACATGACCTACTTCTTTCGCTCGTTGTTCGAAGGCACGATGATGGTGGAGCAGATCGAGGTGACGCTGCGCCAGTGCGTGGACGCGGCCTATCCTGACGAGGCGGCGCGCACCCGCGCGCTGCTGGCTGCGTTTGGTCCCAGCC
This sequence comes from Candidatus Amarolinea aalborgensis, assembly GCF_900491745.1. Lineage (NCBI taxonomy): Bacteria > Bacillati > Chloroflexota > Caldilineae > Caldilineales > Candidatus Amarolineaceae > Candidatus Amarolinea > Candidatus Amarolinea aalborgensis. Next base: position 16,731 of record NZ_UETR01000042.1, read on the forward strand.
GGCAGAACAAGAGTATCCCCGCTCGCGGCCAAAGCTATCTGAATTTCTCTGACCTCCTGAACCTGATCCGCGACGAGGACAATTGGCCCGTGTTCGAGCCGATGCTCGGGCCCAAGACTATCTTCGAGCCGCTGCTGACTCGTGTGCGCACCGTGCGCGACGAACTGTCGCATTTTCAAGGCCGGCCTGATCCGCTGGAGATGGAGACGCTGCGCCGCGCCGTCTTGTGGCTGACAAATCGGCGCCTCTTACCGTCTGAATCGGCCAAAAAGGCGCAGCCCCCGCTGCTGCCCGATGTCAAACTGCATCCCTTGAGCGAAATTCTAGCCCAGCACAGGCGGCCGCTCTGTATCGAGGCGGGAGCGACCATCGGCGCTGCCTTGCATTTGATGACCGAGAATCGTTTTGGGCAGCTGCCGGTGGTGGATTCTGCCGGCGAACTGATAGGAATGATCTCGCAGCAGTCGCTCCTCAGCCTGTACTTTTTCACCGGGGGCGCGGCGCCGCTGCTTGATCTACCCATCCATCACGCCTTGGAGCCGGCGGCCGTGCTGACGGAAGGGGATGACCTGTTCACCGCGGTTGATCTGCTGACTGCTCCTGGCACGGGCGCGGCCGTGGTCGTCAGGCGCTCCGAGGAGCCATCTGCGGCAAAAACGCCTGGTCAGCCGGTGGGCATCATGACCGGCAAGGACATGACCCATTTTTTTCGCGCGCTCTTTGAAGGCATCATCCTGATTGAACGTATGGAGATCGCGCTGCGAGACTATACCAGCCGGGCTTTTCCCGATGAGGAATCTCTCAATGCCGCGGCGATGGCGGTCTTTGGCCCTGGGCCGAACAAGCCCCATTTGCCCGCGCGCAATCCGTTCCGGCTGACGTTGGGCGACCGTATTCTGCTCATGGTCCATGACGCCAACTGGCCGCGCTTCGAGCCGGTGTTGGGGCCGCGCAGCGTCTTTATGCCTCTCGCACAGTTGGTGCGCCAGGCGCGCAACGAATTGATGCACTTCAGGGGGCAGCTCGGCACCTTGGAGCATGACGGCCTGGTGCGCGCGTACACCTGGCTGATGCAGCGGCCGCCGTGGCCCGACGACGCGGCGCCCGCGACGCCCGCGGCCGCGCCGGCAGCAGGCGCGCTGCCGCTTGGCGAGCAGGCAGAAACGGGCGAGTCTGCCGAGAACAGTTGAGATCGGCCAGCCGGCCCGCGTCACCCATGACTGCATGATTTGGCGACGCCCGCGCTCGATGTTATGATGGCGCGGACAGCCATCGCCCTATGGGCTGTCAGAAGGGAAAACTAAGCCGAAGATGAGCGATGACGACCGCCATCTCTTGAGCCGCCGCCGCTTCCTGATCGGAAGCGCGGCCCTGGCCGGATTGGCGCTGCTCGAATCGTGCCGTCCGCGCGGCGCGCCGCCCCCTACGGCTACCCCAACCAAGACACCCCGCCCAGGAACCGCATCACCCAGGACTGCCACGCCGACGCCGCCAGCGTCGCCCACGGCCACGGGTACACCCGCGCCCACGGCCACCGCGCCCCCCGAACCGCCGACGGCGACGCCGACGCCGCCTCCCACGCCGTTTCCACCAGGCCCGCCATCCAAGCTAGGTCTCTTTGTCACGCGCAATGAGCCGGAGGTCTTTCGGCTGATGGAGACCGGCAATGTGGCGATCATCAAGACCCTGGAGCACGATGTCAATTTCGTCAGCGATCTGAAGAAGCTGTCGCCCAACACCTTGATCATCGGCCGGCCGACATTCCTGGGGCAGGCAGATCTGGACACCATGGATCCAGCCGCCGCCGCCCAACAGTTCGTGGAACGCCTGCTGCCCCTGGCTGCCGATGAGCGCCGCCGCGCCGCGTACACAGCCTGGGAATCTTACAACGAGCCGGTGCCCAATAACCCCGAGCAGATGAAGCGCCTGGCCGATTTCGAGGCGGAGCGCACCCGGCTGCTGGCCGCGCAGGGCATTCGTTCCGTCGTTGGCAATTTTGGCACGGGGCAGCCCCCACTCGAACTGTGGCCCGATTTTCGCCCGGCGCTGGAAGCTGTGAAGACCCACAACGGCTACCTGGGGTTGCACGAATACTCCGCGCCCGACATTTGGTTTGGCACGGGCAAGAATCAGCGCCAACCAACGGCTGATCGCGCGGATGAGGGTTGGCTGACGCTGCGCTATCGCAAGGTCTATCGGAATTACCTGGAACCGGCCGGTCTGGCTGTTCCGCTGCTCATCACCGAATGCGGCGTGGATGGCCTGGTGCAGAATCGGCCTGGCCCGAATGGTCGCGGCTGGCGCGACTTCGTGACCTACTGGGGCCTCGAGCTGGGCATGGGTTTCGACGGCGCTGGCAACTACATCGAGCAGTTGGCCTGGTACGATGAGGAGCTGCGCCTGGATGAATACGTCAAAGGCGCGGCGATCTATGCCCTGGCGACGTCAGGTGGTTGGGAATCGTACGAACTCCTGGGAGACGCTGCGCAGATTCTAAACCAGTATTTGTCGGTGCATCCGCTGCGCGGCTGATCGGCAGTTCCGGCCATGAACCGTCAAGACGCCAAGATTGCACATTTTCATGTGATCTTGGCGTCCTTCGCGTCTTGGCGGTTGGTTTTTGGCCGTGAAATGGCAAACCGTCGGGACGCCAAGAAGCCAAGCCCCATGTGCACTTGGCGTCCTTCGCGTCTTGGCGGTTGATTCCTGGCAGTGGACTAGCTGATGCGTCTAGGAACCTGTCGTAGGCAGCGCCTGCACCGAGCGCACTTCGAGGAACGGCCAGCCCTGTTCCACCTTGAGCCGACCAAAGACCTGTACGTCGCTGCCGGCCTGCAGGTCTTGCGTCAGGTCGGCGCTGGCGTTGCGCACCCAGACCGAAGCGCCGCTGTCGTCGCGCAGCACCCACTGCCCCAGCCGCGGCGCGTCCGCGGGCAGGTCGCCCGGCGCGCTCGTCAGGTAGACGCCGGTCATGACAACCTCGCGCCCGGCAAAGGCCGCGGGGGCCGCTCGTACATCGGCCAACGCCGGCGCGTCGTAGTAAGGGATGTTCAACAGCACGCCGACGACGCGCCACGTCTCATCCGCGCGACGGTGCAGGTAAAGGTGCAGACTGTCTGCGGCCCCGGCTCCAGACTGTCGTCGCACCACGACGGTTGTTTCACCTGGCGGCTGCCAATCCGGCGGGTTGACGGGCAGATGCTGCGCGTCCACGCGTGCCTGCGTCCCGCTCAGCGCCTTGAGCAGGGTAGCCAGGGCTTCGGCCGTGGTATGCGGTCCGTAATCGCACGGCTGCCCATACGTGCAGGAGACCCATCCCTCGCCGGTCAGCCAGTGCGCCAGCCCGGGGCCATCCCCCTGTGCGATGGCGCGGCTGAGGCTGGCGAGCACCGCGTCGAAATCAGTTTCGTCGGTGAGGAGGGCGCCGGGTGGGGGAGCGGTGCGCCAGCCGGCCACGTGCAGCGGCGAGGAGGCCGTGCTGCCAAGCGCAGTGGACAGGCTGATTGTGGCGCTGACCTGGTCAGACGGCCGCAGAAAGACCATCTGCCGATCAGCGCCGGCGCTGGCCCCAGGATCCCACAACACCCAGGCATCCAGGGCATTAGGGATGGCAGGCGACCATGTCAACGGCTGGCTGCCAGCGCCGGGCAGCGGGGTAAGGGTAGATGGCTTACCCGTGGCAAATGACAGCAAGCGGACATCGGTCACCTGGGCCGCGCGCTTAGCAGCGGCCAGGGTGTAGATGACATAATCCTCGTCGGGGGCCAACACGTAACTCTGGATGGGCAGGGTGGCCGACAGAGCCACGGATTGGCGCCCGCTGGTCAGGTCCTGACGCACCAGGATGGAGGCGCCTTGCGGACTATCGGCCAGGTAATAGGCCGAACGGCCGCGAGGGCCAAGCTGAGGCGCATGCAGCCGCCAACCAGGTCCACCTTCGTACAGATAGGGCTGCGTCGTAATCGGCTGGCCCGGCGTGAGCTTCTGAATCTGGCCGCTGCTGTCCTCTTGCGCGTTAGCGCTGAGGAGGACGTAGACTGAATCGCTGGCCGCGCCCCAGCCAAGCAAGCGTGGGTAGCCCTGGTCATAACCAAAGCTGTTCGTGGGGAGGCCAGCCTGCAAGCGCACCATCGTTACCTGGTAGGTGCGATTGGGGCGTTGGACAACCACGGCCAGGGCCAGGCTGTCGGGCGCCCAGGCGATACTGGTAATCTGCCCGCTCACCGCGTCCATGGACAGCAGATTCAAGGCTGCATCACCGTTGAGCGGCAGCAGCCAGAGGCCATCTTGACCAAAAGCCAGCCAATGCCCATCTGGGCTGAGCGCGGGCGCGCCGGCTAACGTTTTGGCCCACTGTTTGAGCAGCCGCGGCGGTTGACCATCGGTGCGCGCGGTGTAGAGAGCGCTGCCTTGATTGCCATCCAGGCTGTAGACCAACCACGGCCAGGTGGGGGCGTCTGGCGCGCCAGGTGTGAGCACAATCACGGGGGTGGCAGAAATCGGCGCGGCAGGCGTGTCTGCAATCGGGGCCGGCGGTGTGCCGGTCGCGGCTGTCTGCTGGGTGCTGACAGGCGTCACGGTCCCGGCCGTCACAGCCATCCGCTGCTGCAGGCGAATCACGCCGATGAAGGCTACCACCATCAGCGCAACGCCAGCCACAAAGGCCAGTTCACTGCTCAGACGGCGGCGCCTGGGGCTGACCTGGCGGCGCCGCGCCAACTCCTGGCGCAGGCTGGCTGCCAGACGCGGCGATGGCGCGCGCGACGGCAGCGTGCGCAGCAGCAGGGAATCTTGTGCTTGATACGCGGTCAGAGCCAGGCGGCACTCAGGGCAGGTGAGCATGTGCGCATCCACGCGGGTACGCTGTGCGCTGTCCAATTCACGGTAGTGCGCCACGAGCAGCCGAATCTCGCGATGTTCAGCGTTGGTCATGGCTTCTTCTCCTCGGCGCCCACATAAACCTGGCGGAAGCGTTCACGCGCCCGGAATAGTCGGGTCTTGACGGCCCCCCGCGAACAGCCCATGACCTCGGCGATTTCCTCTGTCGAAAAATTGTCATAGATGTAGAGCACCAGGCACGTGCGTTGATCAGGCGGGAGCTGGGCCAACGCCGCGCGTACAGCCAGAACGTCCGCAGCGGCATGCTCAGGGCTGTCAGTGGGCGGCCCAGCATCATCTTCGAAGAAAGGCAGCCACTGGATCAGGCGTTTGCGACGCAGGGCGTCATAGCAGGTGTTCGTGGCGATACGATACAGCCAGGCGCGGTAGTTGGAATCGGCCGGTAAGCGCGCGAGCGCGCGGTAGGCTTTGACGAAGGTTTCTTGCGTCAGGTCTTCGGCTTGCTCCCATTGGCCCACCAGCCGCAGCACGTAGCTAAACAGCGGGCGGTTGTACTGGGCGTATAACCGCTCGAATAGTTCTTCCAGGGCGCGCAGATCGGCCGGGGTTGACTGTGCCTGGCTCAACATTGCCACCTCAAAGTAGGCCATGCCGGTGGACTCGCTCCTGCTTACGATTGCATCTCTGCTCCCTGTTGCAACGAGCGAGCCGACAAGCTGGTTACAGATGTCGCTTCACGCGCGACTGACCTGAAAATAACCCGATGGCTCACACCAAGACACAAAGACACAAAAAAGCTCTTGACTCCTTGGTGGCTTCGTGTGAGGACTGACTGACGTGAAAAATAGCCCTGTAACGCAATCCGCTGAATTGCGGCGCCATTGCCCCCACGGAGGCAAGCCGGCGGCTTGCGTTACATTGTCACTCCCGGATGTACGTGTTCAGCGCATGGGCGACCGACTTGGACGCGACCATCTCAGGGGCGACCGACTTGGACGCGACCATCTCAGGGGCGACCGACTTGGACCTGCACACTACATTCACCGAAGTTGCCGGTGAGATCAACGGTGCGCAGGTAAAGGGTGTACGCGCCTGCACGCAAACCGGACACATTCCAGGCGCCAAGAACGCCGTTCGCAACAGGCTGCTGAGAGGAAAAAATGAAGGTCGGGTCGCCGGCGGCGCCGCTGGGCTTGAATTCCAATTTGTAGTAGTCAAAACGATCGGCGTTGGCGCTGCCCACAATCTGCACACTGCCGCTGACCTCTTCGTTGACGCCTGGGCGCAGCAGGCGCGCGCGGGCATCTAGGCAGCGCGGCGCGACAATCGGCGGCGCGGTGGGGGCGAGAGGCGCAGTCGGCGTTGGCTGGGGCGTCGGTTTCGTGGTCGGAACGGGCGACGGCGTGGGTGTGGCCGTGGCTGGCTCCGGCGTCGGCGTAATCGTTGGCAGGCTCAACGCCGTCGGCGTGGGCGACACCACGTTTTCTACCAACGGCTGCACAGCCGCGGCCACATTGTTGCTGATGAAATAGACAGCGCCCATGACCAGGAGCAGGAAGAAGGCGACGTTGAGCGCGTTGTAGGTCTTGTTCAACGCCGCTTCGCGTTCCAGGCTGAAAGCGGCCTGGCGTCTTTCCTGGCGCGCTTGCAAGGCTACGCGAAAATACCAAAGCGCGATGATTCCGCACGCGGCGTACACCCAGGGTGCATAGTCGCTGATCAGTTTGACAACGATAGCCATTGCCGCTTACTCAGGTTCCCACCGGCTCACCCGGCGCGGGCAGGGCTGAGAGAATCTCCTGTAAGAGGGCCGTCAACCGCGGCACCACGAGCTTGCCAGTTTCCAGCACTTCTTGGTGTGTCGTTTCGGCCTCACTCTCGATGTTGTCAATCGCGACATTGCTAATGGTGGAGATGCCCAACACACGCAGGCCGCCATGCCGTGCGACCACGGCTTCGGGCACAGTGGACATCCCCACGGCGTCCGCGCCGATCACGCGCAGGAAGCGGATATCGGCCGGCGTCTCGAAGCTCGGTCCGGCCAGGCACATGTACACCCCTTGCTGCAGTGGAATCTGCAGGCGCGCAGCCGTTTTGACGGCCAGGTCGCGCAGTTGTGGGTCATACACGCGGGTCATGCTGGGGAACCGCGGCCCGAAGGTTGGGTCATTGGGGCCGCGCAGCGGATTTTGCCCGGCCATGCCGATCAAGTTGATATGATCGCTGATGAGCATCAGTTCGCCGGCGTGAAAGGCCGGATTGATGCCGCCGGCCGCGTTGGTAAGAATGACCGTGTGAATGCCCAACCGCTGCATCACGCGCATCGGCAGCGTCACCTGCTGCATCGAGTAACCTTCATAAAAATGGACGCGACCCTGCATGACCAGCACATCTTGCCCTTGCAGCCGGCCGATGACCAGCGCGCCGTCGTGTCCTTCTACGGTGCTGACTGGAAAATGGGGGATGCGGCTGAAAGGAATCCGATCCGCATCGGTCACGGCATCGGCCAGCCCACTCAAACCCGATCCCAGCACCAGGCCTACCTGCGGCTGATGCCGGGTCTGACTGCGCACATAGGCAACGGCCTGGGCGATGTCCTCAGAAGTAAAGAATTCCGCGTTCATTGGTTTTCATCCATCCTGTCCGCCGCCTGGCGAGCCGCCAGGTCGGCATAGATGAGGGTCGTGGCGCGACTGGCATGGCCCAGCGCATGCTGCACTTCCTGCACGTCGGCCTCACCGCTGGCTAAGCGGTGCATGGCAGATGAATGGCGCAGGATGTGAGGTGTTACGTCCACTTTGATGCCCAACTGATCGGCGTAGGATTTGACAATGAGCCACAAGCCCTGGCGTGTCAGGCGCTGGCCGCGATGATTGATGAACAGCGCTTCTTCGCGTTCGATTTTGCTTGCCAGGCGTTGGCGCCCATTCGCCAGATAGTCGGCCAGTGCACTGACCGCCCGTTCGTTGAGGCGCACGGCGCGAGGGTGCCTGTTGTCATGTTCACAGGCCACCGCGCTGTCGTTCAGATTGACATCCGCCACATTCAGCGCGGCGATTTCGCTGACGCGCATGCCGGTTGCATATAACAATTCCAATAGCGCGCGATCGCGCAGCGCCTTGGGATGCGATGCCTGAGCCGGCGCGGCCAGTAGGCGATCAATGACGGCCTGATCCATGATCTGCGGCGGTACTTTTTTGACGTGGGGCGAGTCAATGAGCACGCTGGGGTCGCTGCTGATCACCTGGACATCCATCAGATAATGGAAAAATGATTTCACGGCCGCAATTTTGCGGGCAACGCTGGCGACCGCATATTCGCGCTGTTTGAGGTCAAGCACATAATCAATCAAGTCATCGGTGCTGATATCGCGCCAGGTGGAGGGGACGCCTTCGCGGCGACGGTCTCGAACATAGGCGTAGAATTGGCTCAAATCGTTATGATAAGCGGCGACGGTGTTTGCGCGATTTTCCTTGTTGGCAAGGAATCGGTCAATTTGTTCTTGCATGTCGGCTTCCTTTTCTTCCCCTTCGTTACACTTGCCTGGCAATCATGAAAACGGTGTTGAGGCCCACGCGTGTGGCCCAAACACCGTCAGGAGTGAGAAGCGGCTTATTGCCACAACCAAAGGCACTGCCAGGCGGTATTCTACCCCATAACTTGCCATAAACCAAAAATCGAAGCGTGAGGTGGGGCGTCTCTCGCCCTCACACAAGCAGCATCGCATCGCCAAAGGAAAAGAACCGGTACCCCTCGCGCACTGCAGCCGCGTAGGCCCGATCAATCAACGGCTTGCCGGCAAAGGCGCTGACGAGCATGAGCAGGGTGGATCGCGGCAGGTGAAAATTCGTGATCAATGCATCCACGGCATAGAAGTCTGCGCCGGGCGTCAAAAAGAGGCTGGTCCAGCCGCTGAATGGGCGCAAATCGCCGATGGCGTTGGATTGGCGGCTGGCCGCTTCAAGTACGCGTACAGCCGTGGTGCCGACCGCCACACAGCGGCCGCCAGCGCGACGGCTGGCGTTGATGGCGTCGGCGGCTGGTGCGGTCAGTTCGGCCCATTCGCTGTGCATCTGGTGGTCCGCAATCTGTTCCACCTGCAGTGGCCTGAAGGTGTCCAGCCCGATGTGCAAGGTGACAAAGGCAAAGCGGACGCCCTGCGCCTGCAGGCGTTCGATCAGGGCCGGGGTGAAATGAAGGCCGGCCGTCGGCGCAGCCGCCGAGCCGTGCACGCGGGCATAGACCGTTTGGTACCGTTCACGATCGGCCAACGGCGTATGAATGTAAGGCGGCAGGGGCACGTCACCCAGGCGTTCCAATTCTGGCAGAGGCGGGCGATCGAACTCGATGAGGCGGCTGCCCGCGGGCAGCACGTCTACAATCTTGGCGCGCAAGAGGGGAGCGGCGACCGCAGCCAGTTCGATCACGACGCCGGGGCGCAAACGATGGCCGCGCACCAACGCTTCCCAACGCACCTCGTTGACCTGGTTGAGCAACAGCAGTTCCACCTGTCCGCCGCTCTCTTTGCGCCCATGCAGTCGGACGGGCAGGACGCGACTGTCGTTCGCGACCAGGATATCGCCCGCATGCAGATACTCGCCGATATCGGCGAAGGTGCGGTGTTCGAGTTGGCCGGAGTCGCGGTGAACGACGAGGAGGCGTGAGGCATCCCGCGGCTCAATCGGCGTTTGCGCGATGCGCTCGGCGGGCAGATGGTAATCGAAATCCGAGGTTTTCACGACGTTGTCACACGGCCGCCTACTCAGCCTCGGCTGGCAGGTTGTTGACGAAGAGGGAAGCCTGGCTAGTCGTCAGCGTCGCCGGCGGCGTGAGCCCCAGGTGCTGATAGGCGCGCACGGTGACGGTGCGCCCGCGCGGCGTGCGCTCCAAGAAACCGAGCTGCAGCAAGTAGGGTTCCACGACATCCATGATGGTGTCCGATTCCTCGGAAATGGAAGCGCCAATCGTTTCCAGACCAACGGGGCCGCCGCCGAATTTTTCGATGATGGAACGCAGGACCTGGCGATCAAGATCATCGAGGCCGAGGTCGTCAATGTCGAGCAGGCGCAGCGCCGCGTCGGTCACGGCCGCGTCAATGGAGCCATCCGCGCGCACTTGCGCATAGTCACGCACGCGGCGCAGGAGGCGCAGCGCAATGCGTGGAGTGCCGCGGGCACGCAGGGCAATCTCCTTCGCGCCATCGGTTGAAATCGGCACTTTGAGCAGCGCCGCGGCGCGGGTGACGATGCTCTCAAGGGCTTCTTTCGTGTAGAAATCGAAGCGGTAGACGGCGCCAAAACGCGCGCGTAGGGGTGAGGTCATCAAGGCCAGACGGGTGGTGGCGCCGATCACACTGAAGCGGGGCAGCTTGAGGCGGATGGAACGCGCGCTGGGGCCTTTGCCGATGACGATGTCGAGCGCAAAGTCTTCCATCGCGGGATAGAGAATTTCTTCGACCGCGCGACCCAGGCGATGAATCTCATCAATGAAGAGCACATCGCCGCCGCTGAGATTGGTGAGGATGGCGGCCAGATCGCCGGCGCGCTCGATGACTGGCCCCGCCGTGACCTTGAGGTTGGCGCCCATTTCGTTAGCGATGACGGCGGCCAGCGTGGTCTTGCCCAGGCCAGGCGGCCCGTAGAGCAGGATGTGATCGAGAGTCTCCTTGCGATGCTTGGCGGCCTCGATGAGAATGCGCAGATTGTCTCGCAGCTTGTCCTGCCCAATCATCTCGGTCAGGGTGCGCGGTCGCAGAGCCGCGTCGAGTGCTATCTCTTCTGGGCGTTTAGAGGCTGAAATAGTGCGATCGCTCATGCCTGAATGCTCATCTCTGGGTGGCGCCGGGCGCCTGTTGGTTGGCGGTTGTCCGAACTATTGTTCGCTCGGATTATACCAAAAGCCGGGAGGAACCCCAAGTTGCTCGCGGCCGCCGTGGCCGCGCCGCGGTTCGA
>NZ_UETR01000035.1:0-32951 GCF_900491745.1 Candidatus Amarolinea aalborgensis
TAAGGCTAACGGTAAGTAACCTCAGTTAGTACCCCGGGGAGCATGGCCCGTGTGATGCTCCCCGGGTCTGTTCAAGGAATCGCGTCATTGCCCTAGTAGCATCTTCTCTCATCTGAAAGGGAACACCTCATGGCTACTATGACGGAGCAGCCAAAGCCCCGTAGCGATTTCGCCAACTGGCGGATACGCACATCCACGACTCGCACCGCCTGGATGTATCTCCTCCCCGCGTTCCTGGTGATGGGCCTCATCACGTTCTACCCCTTGTTCTTCCAGGTCTGGATGTCCACCACAGACTACAACGTGAAGAACCTGCGCATTGACTCCCCGGCGCCCAATCCGGCCAATCTGAGCGAGGCCTGCACGACCAACATGAAGGGTGAGTGCACGTGGGGGAGGTTTGACAACTACCGCCAGATATTCACCGGCGAGTTACCGGTCGCCATCGCCAACTTTAGTTTCTGGAATGTGCTTGCCTTTGACCTGGTTTGGACTTTTACGAACGTGCCTTTCCACGTTATCATAGGTGTGCTGATAGCGGTGTTGTTGAACACCAAGGGCCTTTGGTTCAAGCGCTTTTATCGCGCCGTTTTCGTATTGCCCATTGTCATCCCTTCGCTCGTGGTTGCCGTGGTCTGGCGCAACATGTTCGACCCGGATTATGGCTCGATCAATCAGCTCCTCACGACCGTCAGTCATCTTTTTGGCGGCGGCGCCGTCACCTGGCGTTGGCTCGACCAGGTCAACTATCCGATTACTGGCATCCCCCTGACCCTGTCCTATTTTGCCCTGCTGATCGCCAATATCTGGCTTGGCTGGCCGTTCATGACCATTGTAGCCACCGGCGCGCTGCAAAGCATCCCCGGCGACCTCTACGAGGCGGCCTCGATTGACGGCGCCACCGGGCGCCAGCAGTTCTTCTCCATCACCATGCCGCTCTTGCGCCCAGCTATTATTCCAGCGGCGGTGTTGGGCATGATCACGACGTTCAACCTGTTCAACCTGATCTACCTGCTCTCAGGCGGAGGGCCGCTGCGCAGGACGGAAATTCTTGTCACCACGGCCTATCGCCTGGTCAACGAAAACCGCTTGTATGGCGTCGCTGCAGCCTTTAGTGTGATCATCTTCTTCGTGTTGCTGATCCTGACGCTGGCCACGAACTACGTCACCAAAGCGACAGAAAGGTATGATATCTAATGTCAACCTCAGCCGCTCCGCTTCCGAATCGCTCTGTACGCTCAAGGTTCCCCAGGCCAGACTTGCCGTATCGGAGCCAATTGATCCGCCAGTTGATCCTGCTCTTCATTACGTTTATCACGCTCTTTCCGATCGTCTGGATCGTGAGCCTCTCGATTGACCCCAGCGGCCTCGCCCGCCCCACGGAACTGCGCTTGATTCCAGCCGGCGCGTCGCTGGATGCTTACCGCAGAGTGATGGCCCAACCGACCAACAACCCGATCACGTTCGCGCAGCTTGCCTGGAATTCCTTCATGCTGGCAACAGGCGTCGCCTTCTTCTCGGTGGGGATCGGCGTCAGCGCGGCGTACGTCTTCTCGCGCTTCAAGATTCGCGGTCAGCGTTTTCTGATGTTGGCCGTGCTTACCGTGCTCATGATGCCTTCGATTGGCTCGATTGCGCCGCTTTTCGTGCTGCTCAACAAAATCAGAATCGGGGTCGGCCCCGCCGATACCCTGCGCAATTCCTTGTACGGCGTCGGCCTGGCCATCATTTCAGGCGGCCTGCCGTTTGCGATCTGGAACCTGAAAGGTTACCTGGACACCATTCCACGCGACCTGGAAGAGGCGGCGCGCATTGACGGCGCCACCATCAACCAGACCTTCCTGCGCATCATCTTGCCGCTGGCCACCCCGGCCCTGGCCGTTACGGCATTCCTCGGCTTCCTCAGCGGCTGGACGGAGTTCGCGCTCTCCTGGCAGTTCCTGAACAAGGTGCAAAACTTCACCTTGTCCATGGCCTTGTGGAACATGACGGGTCAGTACGCCGGGCAAGTGCCCTGGTCCAACTTTGCCGCCATGGCGCTGCTGGTGGCAACCCCGGTTTCTGTCGTCTACCTGATGCTGCAAAAATACATCGTCAGCGGTCTCACCATCGGCAGCGTGAAGTAGCTTTCTCAAGCAAGGGCTGGGCTTTTTTGCATAACCCGGCTTCTGTCATTGATCGCAAGCACAAACAAAAAAACCGGATTTCCTTGTGAAATCCGGTTTTTTGTTTCAACGTCAGGGCTTGTTCTGTCGTGACCGTGCACGAGGTTCTGGAGTAGGACGCAGATACACGCAGAGAAACGCAGATTGGGCCAAAGAAGGACATCAACGCCGCGCGTGCTGCACCGGTCGCGCCAGGGGTTGCATCTGCTGCCCGGCAAAACCGGTAAATCTGTGTGCGTAGCCTGCGTTTATCTGCGTCCTGTCCGTCCTTCTTGAACGCTTACGTTTTGTCTTACTTGAGAGCCGCCGCTTTGTTCGCTTGGGAAGCCAGGCGAGCTTTGAGTTCAGCCTGGCGCGCGTAATCAATCGAGTCGGCCAGGATGCGCAGCGCCTCTTCTGGGTTGTGGAAGCCCATGCTGTTTTCCGCAGCAATGAAATCCCAACGCAGCTGTGCCTTGCGGTGCAGCAGGCGCGCTTCGTCCAAAACGCCGGCGTTGAACGTGGGCAGTTGGGCGGTATCGGTGATCGCCTGAATGGCCGCGACCAGGGCGTCTTCAGACCGCAGCATCGTGTCGTTGACCTGCTTCTGAATTTTCGCCACGCGCTCCACGACATAGGTGACATCGGCATGGCAGGCGCCGCAGGCCTGCTCCGCGTATTTCAACGGGCTGGCGACAAAATGCGAGCTATACTTCACGGCGCCATCGCGCTGGTAAGGCATGTGGCAATCCGCGCAGGCGACGCCCGCCTTATAGTGCGTGCTGTCGGCCGTGAACAGCTCATATTCGGGATGCTGCATTTTGATCATCGGCGCGCCCGAAATGGCGTGCGTCCAGTCCTTGAACGGCTCGTCGTTGACCTTGAAATCCTCGTAATACTTCTCGATGTCCTCGATGCGCGTGCCATTTGTCCAGGGGAACGTCAGGTATTTGCCGTCGCCCTTGAAGTAGTATTCGACATGGCAGTTGGCGCACACCACGGTGCGCATCTCCTGGCGGCTGAGCTTGTCCGGATCTTTGCCCTGGGCCACGAGCGCCTCGCGCAGCGCCGGGTTGGTCACGATGAGCTTCATCGTGCTCGGCTCATGACAATTGGCGCAGGCCACCGGCTGCTTGACCATCTCCTTGATTTCACTAAAGGGTGTGGCAAAAAACTTGGCCGGCGTCAACTCCGCCCACAGACGCGGGTTGTCGGCGCTCTTGCACGACATACAGGTGCCGGCTGTCGGGTTGCGCCCTGTTTGCGTCACATCAACAAGCGACCAGTAATGACCGCGGTCTTCTTTGTAATCCTTGGAAAACGCGTTGCCGGCAAACAGCGTCTTGAGGCGCGGATCGGCATCCAGCTTCTGAATCGGCTCCGATCCGCCATACGGGGTCTTGGCCATTTCCTGCGTACGCAGCCAGCTGTCATACTGATGCGGGAAGTTCACGGCCCACTTCTGCGGATCCGGTTCCATGGGGGCAATGGAAACGAGCGACTGAGGGCCACGCGTCTGCAAGGGCTGATTGTTCAGAAACACGAAAACACCGATCAGGGCTGCGGCCAGCACCACCACCAGGGCGGTCAGCAGCCACACAGTTCGTTTTCCCTGCATGAAGTCGTCCTCCTTTGGAAATTGATCTCCGTTGATCCCGTTGATCCTGGCCGGTCACGACCTCTACTGATACAGCGAATTGCCGCGCACGCCATGCGGCACGGTGCGATGACAATCCACGCAGTAGCGGCCCGCGTCCGGTTGACCGTCTGCGACCTGCGAAACTGTTTCGCCGTGGCAGCGAATGCAGTTCTCCTGCACGATCGCGCGCGTCGCTTCTTTGGCCCGAATCGCATCTGGAATATGTCCGGTGGCAAAGGCCGACACATGGTTGAAGCCAGAACGCGCCTTGACGATGTACTTCGGAATCAGGGCATGGGGCGTATGACAATCATTGCACGTGGCGACCGCCTGATGGCGGGAATGATACCAGCCCTCGTACACCGTCCCCATGACGTGACAATTGTTGCACGCCGTGGGATCGTTGCCGAGATAGGCCGTAAAATTGGTAACGCGCATACCCACGCCCACCACGGCCACGATCGCAACCAGGCTGATCAAGATGGGTATTTTCATCGCTCACCCTTACTTCGCCGAGAGAATGCGCATGGCGAGCGCGGCCGCGCCAAAGCCATTATCAATGTTGACCACGGCGACGCCTGGGGCACAGCTGTTGAGCATAGCCAGCAGCGCGGCCAATCCGCCGAAGCTGGCGCCGTAACCAATACTGGTCGGCACCGCAATCACCGGCGCAGCCACCAGTCCCCCCACCACGCTGGCCAGGGCGCCTTCCATGCCGGCGACAACGATGACCAGGGCGGCCTGCGTCAGCAGCGCGCGCTGAGACAGCAGCCGGTGCATACCGGCCACGCCGATGTCGTTGATCGCGATCACCCGTTGGCCCCACAGTTCGAGCAAGAGCGAGGCTTCCGTCGCCACGGGCAAATCGGAGGTGCCCGCGGTGGCGACAGCCACGAATGGCCCGCTCGGCGGCGCGCTCGGCGCTGTGCCCAGGGTCAGGATGCGCGGCGTCGAGTGATACACCGCGGCTGGCAGAAGCGCCTGCACAGCCTGCGCCTGCTCCACGCTGACGCGCGTCGCCACGGCCAAACCGTTCGCCGCGGCCAGGCGTTCCATCAGCCGCGCAATCTGCTCCGGGGTCTTGCCTGCGCCATAGATGACTTCTGGCAGGCCGGTGCGCAGCGCGCGGTGATGATCGAGCCGCCCATAATCCGCCACTACTTCGTACGGCAGATCACGCAGCACGTCCAGCGCGGCGTCCACCGACGTTTGCCCAGCCTGGACAGCTTGCAGCAGCTCGGTCAAGCGTTCAATTTGCATGAATCATTCCCTCGTTGAGGCTGCCGCTGCGGTAGCCGCGCAGATCAAGGGCCACGTACAGATAGCCGGCTGCGCGCACGCCCGCATCTACCTGCTCGCGCAACGCAAAGGCGGCGTCCAGTTCTTCCGGCGCTACTTCGATGCGCGCCAGCGCGCCATGATGGCGCACGCGCACCTGGCGCAAGCCCAGGCTGCGCACATGGCGCTCTGCGGCGTCAATCTGGCGCAGGGCATCCAGCGTGACCGGCGTGCCGTAGGGGATGCGCGAAGAAAGGCAGGCCAGGGCCGGTTTGTCCCACACGGCCAGGCCCAGCGCCTGCGCCCAGGCGCGGATGTCGGCTTTGGTCAAGCCAGCCTCTTTCAAGGGGCTGATGATCCCATGCTCAACGCCGGCGCGCGCGCCCGGACGGTGGTCGCCCAAATCGTCCCAGTTGAGGCCGTTGAGCACAGCCGCCAGGCCGTGCGCGTGCGCGACAGGCAGAAGCAAGTCGTACAATTCGGTCTTGCAGAAATAGCAGCGATCGGCGCTGTTGCGCACGTAGTTCGGGTCTTCCATTTCGTGCGTCGAGATGATCTCATGACGCGCGCCGATGGTCGCGGCAAAGCGTTGGCACGCTTCCAGCTCCCAGGATGGATAAGAGGGCGAAACCGCCGTGACCGCCAATACCTGGTCCCGGCCCAGCGTCTGCACGGCAACGGCCAGCACGAGCGCGCTGTCCACGCCGCCGGAGTAGGCCACCAGCGCCGAGCCAAGTTCATGCAGCTGTGCGACCATGCGCGCCTGTTTCTCCGCCAGGGGCCGCGCAGAGAGATCGGGCTGCGCCAGTTGAACGGGAGCCTGATCGAGTAACGAAATAGATGTCACAAGGAACCTCAATCGAATATGGATCGCCAGACGCAGCGCACGCGCTGGTGATCGCGGGAATGGTATTGTACCTGCGGGCCGCAGCAGCGTCAAGCAGATGATGGCCCGCCCGGCCCGCCCGCAGGTTCAGCCCATTCAACCCGTGTTGCGCAGGCCTGCGGCGATGCCGTTGACGCTGAGGAGAATGGCGTCGTACAGGGCCTCGGCCTCGGCCTGGTCAGCCGTGCGCAGGCGGCGTAAGAGCGCAACCTGGATGTAGTTCATCGGATCAATGTACGGATTGCGCACCTTGATCGAGGCCTGCAGCCACGGCTCATTGTCCAGCAGATCGCGCTGACCGGTGATGCGCAGAATGGCTTGCTCCGTGCGGTTGAACTCACCGACGAGGGCGGGAAAGACCATGCGCCGCGTTTCGTCATCGGCCAGGCGACTGTACACCTCGGCAATCACCATGTCGGCCTTGCGCATGGACATCTGCGCGTTGTCAATCATGGTGCGAAAGAAGGCCCACTCCCGATACATGGCGCTCAGGAGCTGCCAGCGGCTGTCATCGGCGCCGGCCCACTGCGTCAGCGCGGCGCCCAGGGCAAACCAGCCAGGCAGCACGGCGCGGCTCTGCATCCAGGCAAAGACCCAGGGAATGGCGCGCAGGTCCTCGATGCGCATCGAGGCTTTGCGCCGCGCCGGCCGACTGCCGATGTTGAGACGGCTGATGAAGGAAATGGGCGTGGCTTCCTCGAAGTAGCGCAGCAGGAACGGAGGCGCCTCAGGGGCCGGCCGCTGCTGCAGGAAGGCGCGATAGCTGTGCTCAGCCAGCGCGGCCATGTCATGCAGCGGTTGTTCCCAAGCGCCGCCGCGCGCAGCCGCAGGCATGGCATGGCGGCCGCTGCTCAGCAGCACGGCATGAATAATCTGCTGCAAATAGCGATGGGCGATATCCCAGTTGGCGTAGCGATTGGTGATCGCCTCACCCTGCTCTGTCAGCTTGAGGCGTCCGCGCACCGACTCTGGCGGCTGCGCCAGGATCGCTTTGTTGGTTGGCCCGCCGCCGCGGCCGATGGAGCCGCCGCGGCCATGAAAAAGGGTCAGGCGCACGCCATGGTCAGCGCAAACGGCCGGTAGGGCGCGCTGCGCCAGGTGGAGCTGCCAGTTCGCCGCCAGGTAGCCGCCGTCCTTGTTGGAATCGCTGTAGCCGATCATGATCTGCTGGCCGTGGTTACGCCGCGCCAGGTGCGCCGCATAAGCCGGATTGGTGAAGAGCGCGGTTATGATGGCGGGGGCAGCCTGCAAATCGGCAATGGTTTCAAACAAGGGCACGATGTCGAGCGCGTCGGCGACGCCGGCATCCTTGGCCATCAACAGCACGCCTAACACATCGCTGGCGCCGGTTGTCATGCTGATGATGTAGCTTTCGATCGCCTGCGCGCCATTGCGCGCATGGGCGCCTCGAATCAGGCGGAACAATTCCAGGGTCTCGTTGGCGGCCGCGCTGAAATCGAGATGGGCAGGCGCCAGGGGTCGGGGGCTGAGCAATTCCTGCGTCAACAGGGCCACCTTGCGCTCCTCCGGCCAGGCTGCGTAGTCATCGCCCATGCCATAGCGGGCAAAAATCTCGCCCAAGGTGGCGGCATGCCGTTCGGCATGTTGGCGCAGATCGAGGGTCGCCAGGTGAAAGCCGAAGACCTCGGCCTGGCAAATCAGGTCGGCCAGGCGGCCGTCTGCCAGGCCGGCCGCCTTATGTTGACGCAGGCTGTCCTGCATCAAGCGCAG
This sequence comes from Candidatus Amarolinea aalborgensis, assembly GCF_900491745.1. Taxonomy (NCBI): domain Bacteria; kingdom Bacillati; phylum Chloroflexota; class Caldilineae; order Caldilineales; family Candidatus Amarolineaceae; genus Candidatus Amarolinea; species Candidatus Amarolinea aalborgensis. The sequence continues at coordinate 7,679 of NZ_UETR01000035.1, forward strand.
GTCGGCGATAAAGTCGGCGGCCTGATTGTAGGAACTGGAAGGCGCGTCCAGGTTGGCGCGACCAACGCTGCGCGCCGCATCCAGGGTGTTGCTCAATTTGCGGTAGATAAAGGCCATCTTGTGGCGATACGGTTGCTGTGGATAACGCTGGGCGTTACGCTGCGCCACCTCTGGGAAAAGCAGGGCATCGGCTTCCAGGCTGGCTTGCAGCGCAGACGAGATGGTGTAACGCACTGCGGAAGCGCTGAAATGACCATGCAGTTGATCGAGCGCGCGCTGATAGAGGCGCAGGGCGAACAGCTTGTGCTCGCGCAACGTAGCCTCCGTGACCGCGCAGGTGACGAACGGATTGCCATCGCGATCGCCCCCGATCCAACTTCCCAGGCGCAAGAATGGAGGCAGCGTGAAATCGTGATCGGGATAGTGGGCGGCCAGCGCCCGGCGCAGTTCATGGTAAAGCACCGGCGTCAGGTCAAAGAGGGTGTTCTCGATGTAGAAGAGGCCATTGCGCACCTCGTCAATCACCGCGGGCTGGCGGGTGCGGGTTTCGTCGGTTTGCCACAGAGAGACAATTTCCTCGCGCAGACCTGCACGCACCTCCTCGGTCTCATCAGGCGTGAGGGCGTGAAAATCAAGACGGTAGAGCATCCGGTGAATGTGATCGAGCTTGGTGAGCACCGTGCGGCGTTTGGCCTCGGTGGGATGCGCGGTGAAGACCGGCATGATGAGAAGGTTATCGAGGATGGCCTGCATCTCAGCCGCATTCAAGCCGTCCGCGGCCAGGTCGCGGATGGCGGCCGCGATCGTTTCATCCATTGGTCGCCCTTCGGCCTGGGCCTGGCGCGCGCGCTGCCGAACGACGCGCACCCGCTCTTCTTCTTCGGCCAGATTGACCAATTGAAAGTAGGACGTGAAGGCTTTGACGACGACGCGCGCCTGGGGCACGGGCAGGCTCTCGATGCGCGCCAATAAGCGCTCCCCCGCCTCGGCATCGCCGCTGCGAAAGGACCTGGCCAGGCCCCGAATCTCCTCGACCAGGTCGAAGAGCGCCTGGCCTTCTTGTTCCACCAGGGTTGCGCCCAGGAAGTCGCCGAGCTGATGAATCTGTTCACGCAGGGCGTCGCGCCCGACGCCCGCGGATAGAGGTGGTGTGCTATTGTCAGGCATGATCAATCATCTCCTAAGTCAAGCAGGCGATCTATGTCGTCCGGCGAGGCTTCATCCTGCGCCTTGCTGGCGGCGACGCTCGCCAACGCCTCGGTCGCGATCAAGCCTTGCGCGGCCAGGTGCTGCGCGATGGTCAGCGAATCCGCGGCCAGCATCATCGTGCTGCCAGCCGCCGTCACCGCACGCGCCAACTGGGCGATCGCACCCGTGCGTTGGGCGTTGCGGCTGACATCGCGGATGTAGACGGCAAGAATGCGGCCCGGGTAACGAAGCGCCACCTCGGTGTAGATTTCGGGATCGGTCTGGCCACTGTCGCCAAGGAGGATGAAGGGCAGAGCCGGATAGCGCGCCAGCAGGCGCGCGATCACGCTCAGCTTATGCCGCCGGTGTTCGGTGGGCAGCCCCTCCTGCGTTGTCTCGTTCCATTCGCGCAGGAAAAAAGGACCGGCGGGGATGTCCTGCAGGGCGAAGAAATCGCTGAGCAAGTCGTACAGGTTCCACGGGCTGCTGGAGACGTAAAAGATCGGGTTGCCGGTCTGGCTGCCAACGCCGCGGTGCAGCGCGCGGTAAAGAGCGGCAACGCCCGGAAATGGCAGGCGTGCGTGCGCGTTGCTCAGAAAGACCAGCCGCGCCATGCGCAGCAGATGAGGCGCGTCGCTGATGACCACGGTGTCGTCAATGTCGCTGATCACGCCGAAGGCCGCAGACGCGGGCGGAATCAGAATCAGACCGGTGGACTGCAGCGGCCCGGCGCTGGCTGGCTCCAGCAGGGACAAGGTCGCCGGATGCCAGGCCTGGTCGGGCAGCGGCGCCTGCGGCATGATGTTCACCTCGAAGTAGCCGTTGCTGTCGGTGCGCACCTCCTGCGTCACGCCTGCCGCCGTCGCTGCGACCAGCGCGCCCGCCACCTCTACGCTGGCAAAGCGGCGGTACATGTTGTCCAGGTTGCGCCACAGGGTGTCGCGATCGCTCCCGGCTTGCACCCCCTTGTCCTCGATGACCAGACCCTTGAGCGTGAGCAGGCCGGCCGAGCCGTAACCGTTGAACGCAATCATCTGGATGCGCGCGCGGCCCAGTCGCTCATCCAGCCGCAGTTTGAGGCGATCAAAGGCGTTGTCTGCGTCGCCCAACACGTCAACAAGGGCTTCTTTCCAGTTCATGGAAGATGACTTTCAACGCCAACCACCAGGCGGGCATAGAGATCGTGCAGCGCGGCGGCGGGATCATCGCACAGGCCGGGATGCACCGGGGAGACCTGGATGGTGGTGCTGCGCGGCGACGTGAGCCAGTGGAAGCGCTCGGGCGGGCTGAGTTCGCCCAGGGAACCGGCCTGCGGATCGCCAGTCACCAGGTCGGTGATGAAATGGAGATGGGCCTGGATCGCGGGCACGTCGGCCTGCGGCGCGAAGGCCAGCAGGCGCGCGATGTCGAGATGAATTTTGACCCCCAGAAACGCGCGCGGCCGACAGAGGAGAATGACGCCGACGTTGAGAAACTCTTCGCGCTCGACCAGAGGTACGACGCGCAGAACCGCGTAGTCAAACGGGCTAAGCGCGGACACGGTTGGCCTCCTGCACAAAGAGCGCGGATGCGGCCAGGCGGTCGAGCAAGAAATCGCGGTAGACCTGGCGGCTGTGCATGGGGTCGCCTGCCAGGTCGGGGGTGTTCAGCCAGGGCGCAGGGATCAGATTGACGATGTCGCTGATCACCGTAGGCGTCAGGCGGGCATGCGCCTGCTGATCCGCGGCCTGCAGTTGGCTGGCAAAGCGCAGCAGGGCGTGATCTTTGACTAGCGCAAAGGGGGAGCGGCTGCGCGCGGCAAAATCTCGCCAGTTGTGATGGAAATAGAGCGCGGCGCCGTGGTCAATCAGCCATAGGGTGCGCTGCCATACCAGCAGGTTGATGTTGCGCAGGGTGCGATCCACGTTCGTCACATAGGCGTCGAACCAGACGATGGCCGAGGCCAGCGCGGGATCGGGGCGCGGGGGCAGCTGCGGGTTGAAGGTGAAGGCGTTGGGCAGATAACGAAAGCCCAGGTTGAGGCCAACGCTGGCGCGCAACAGGTCGCGGATTTCCCCGTTTGGTTCCGATGGCCCCAGCGCCGGGTCCAGGGTAATGAACGCCATCTCTGGAATGGGCAGGCCGAGGGCGCGCGCGATTTCGCCGGCCACCAACTCGGCAATGAGGGCCTTGGGGCCCTGGCCCGCGCCGACAAATTTCATCACATAGAGCTGGCCGTCATCGGCTTCGACCACGGCCGGCAGCGAGCCGCCTTCACGCAGCGGCGTCAGATAGCGCGTGGCAACAAGCGTACGCATACGAATCATTTCCTTCCCGTAAGTGCTCAGGCATCCTGCGCCGACTGCGGCCGCCGAATGAATTCGGGCCGAAAGGGCGTTCCGCCGCAAGGACTTCGGCGAGCTCAGTCGAGCCGTCGGGCCTGCGCCGACCGTCATCGCGTCCATGCAGGTGGACGCCCGGCGGCACGCCCATCAGGCGCGATTTCAATCGCTCTAGCGACAGCACACCGCCTGAGTAGTTACTCCGTCCGGCGCAATGAATGAGGACTATTATAGCCAGACCGGCAGCAAAGGAAAAACCCACGCGGTCAGTCCCAATCGTGATCTACGTCTGCTGCACAAATGGCAATCCGTAAATGGCTGCGGTTGAAAATTGCCTCTTGACAAACCGATGTGGCGGTGTTATAAATGAGCCAGCGATCATCCCGTCTCCCGGCTTTGCGACCCAACGGGCAGTTTGCACAGCCCGCGCAAGTCCCTCTGGCCTGAGACATCCTTCTGGCAGTCAGGAAATCTCCCTGACCCCGCCCCGTTCCGTTCGCTGCATGAAAGGAGTCTGTTGTCATGACCCGTTGGCCTTTCTCATCGTTCCGTCGTTCTTCAGGTCACCTTCCTATCCCGCGACTGGCGGCGCGCCCGCTGCTGGTCGTTCATTTGCTGGTTGTCTGCAGCCTGCTGACCTCAGTGGCGACTGCGGCCCCCCCGCAAATAAATACCACTGCTAAGTTCATGTCCCCTGCCCACGGCTCAAATCCCATCGCAGCGCCGCCGACAGCCACGCCAACGGCTGGCCCGCCGCCTTGCCTGGGGTCGGACTGCACGCCAACGCCAACCGCGACGCCAACGGCGACGGCCACACGTGCGGCGCCGCCCTGCCTGGGATCGGACTGCACGCCGACGCCGGCTGTCACGCCGACGGAGGCGCCGCCGACGGTCACGCCCACGTGGACACCAACGCCAACCGCAACGCCGCCACCTGCCGGTGTGGATGAGGTATGGGCCATGCCAGACCAGGAAAGCCGCTTGCAGAGCGGTGATGGACGGGTGGTGCTCGCCATTCCGGCCGGTGCGGTCAGCGCGCCGACCCTGGTACGCTATGTATCACATGCTGCGGTCCCCGATCAGCCGTCGAATCTCAGTTTCCAGTTTGAACTGATTGCCACAGAACTATCTGGTGTTGAGATCACACAATTTCTCACGCCGCTGACGCTGAACTATCGCGACCCGACGGCAGGCGATGAAGGGACGCCCTGGCCGCCGGGGGCTGCGCTGTTCTACCAGGACACGGCCGACGGGCGCTGGGTCGTCTTGCCAACAAGCGTGGATCAGGAGCAGAGAGAACTGACTACCATGCTGACGCACTTCACGCTGTTTGCGGCAGGCAACAGCATTATCCCGGAACCCGCGCCGGGAATCAAGGGGATGCAGTCGCAGTTGTACAACGGCGCGTGGAGCGTGAGCTACCCGATCGAGGCGCCGCCGGGACCGGGTGGATTGGCGCCTGGGCTGAGCCTGGAGTACAGCAGTCGCAGCCTGGCCGGCGGCGGACATCATCAGCTGGCCGGCTGGGGCTGGGATCTGGGTGGATTGAGCTACGTCCTGCGCGACCTGAGCACAGGCAAGTACAGCCTGACCCTTAACGGCATGACGCATGAACTGGAAGAACACGGCGGGTACTTCTACAGCGTGCAGGACCCCTTCCTCAAGATCCGCCGGCCGACCGCTTCCAACCCGGACTATCCCGTCATGGAGTATTTCGACCCCAGTACGCCAGCCAACCCCTTCAAGACGATTGACTTGCCCCAAACGCCCGGCCAGTACAACCGGGACAACCAGGTGTGGGAGGTGACGACCGAGGGGGGCGTCACGTATCACTTCGAGCCGATGCTGTACGTGCGCGACTGCAGCGGCGGGGATTGGACGCCCTCGACGGAACAGCGCGTGGTGCACCGTTTCACGAAGTGGATGTTGACCGAAGTGCGCGATACGACGCCGGCCACAGCCAATCGTGTGACTTTCAGCTATGACTACGAAGGCACGCTGCTGGCAGTCAATGTGCCAGTGTGTCCCAATGATTACACCAGCGATGCGCGCATCCAGGTGCGCGCGGCGCGGGTGAAGGAGATCAGCTATGGGCCAGGCGGCATCTTCAAGGTGCAGCTTGCCTACCTGAACCGAGAGGATCGGGCTGAGCACTTCGACGAGACCGGGTACCAGGTCTTCTGGACACGGAAATACCTGCAACAGGTCGAAGTGCGCGCCAACAATACGCTGCTGCACAAAGTGGGGCTGGGCATGACCGCGTTCACCAGCCCGGCCACGCCGTCGCAGAGCCGGCTCTATCTAAGCACGATCACGCGCTATGGCGCAGACAACAGCACCTTGCCGCCAACGACCTACACCTATGGCAGCGGCACGACGGATGGATTCATGGCGGCGGTAGATAACGGCTACCAGGGGCGCGTGGAGATTGCCTATAGCAGCTCGAACGGCGGAATGGTAGTGCAGCAGGAGCGGCGACGCGGGGGCGGGAGCGATCCTGACATCGTAACGCAATACTGGTACACGACGACCTGGGACAGCGAGGCGGGGGGCTTTGCCGAAGCGGAAATGACGCTGGTAGGGAGCGGCGCCTTGATCGGCAGCGGCCAGCCGGACACGCGTATACGGCAGTGGTTCCACACCACGACCAACCTGCGGCGTTGGAAGGGTAAGTTGTACAAGGCAGAAACCCGGGCAGGCTCGGGCGTCACGAACAACTTGCTGGCGCGTACACTGCAGACCTGGAACGAGACCAACGTGGGCACACCGGGTGGGATGACCTTCGTTTATCTGCAAGACAAGACCGAATACGTCGTGGACCCCAACGGCACGGACCCGCCGACACGTTACACCAAGACCGTGTATGTCTATGATCCTGCGTATGGCAACCTGCGACTGAGCAGGCTGTACAGCGAAGCGGCGCCCACGACACCGTATCGCACCAACGAGCGGGTCTATTTCCCACGCAACGACGCCACGGCTTACATCGTCAACCAGGTAGCGGAGGAGAAGCTGTGGGAGGGAAGCGAGGCCGGGATATGTCGGGGTCAGAGCCGTTACGTCTACGACAACAACAGCGGCTATGCGGCGTATAACCAGGCGCCGACCAATGGACAATTGAAGGAGGTGTGGGAGGCGGGGCAAGGGGGAACGGCATGTAATACCAACTGGGTGCGATCGGCAGCCTACGACTACGATGCGTGGGGCAACCGCACGAAAGAAACCGCCGCCAACGGTCGCACCGTGACAACCGTCTTCGATAGCACGTTTCATGCCTATGCGATGAGCGTGAGCATACAGCCGGACAGCCAGTTGGGCGGCGCGACGCTGACGACGACTTACACACGTTACGGCATCAATGCGGCAGCGGGGGGCAACGGGTTGGTGGGGCAGGTGCAAAGCGAAACCGATGCCAACCTGGCGGTCACGCGCTACACCTACGATACATTTGGCCGGCTGACAGAGGTGCGCAAGCCCGGTGCGGGGTTCAGCAATCCGGCCACGGAGCAGATTGTCTACACGACCGACCAGGGATTGTACGTGCAGCGACATTTGCTGCGCGATGACGGCAATGGCGACGCCAGCGCGAGTGCGACCTACCTGGAAGAGCGCACGTTTTACGACGGGCTGGGGCGTGCGCGGCAGACGCAGAAGGAGTACGATGGCAGCCAGTGGAGTCTGGTGAGTCAGCGTTACGATGAGCTGGGCAATCAAGCAGCCGTGTCGGCCCCGTACACGGGGACGGTCAGCGGCGTGGCGTATCAGGCGGTGAATTGGAATGGCCTGGCAGCCACCTTGTCAGCCTACGACCGCCTGGGGCGTATCCGGCAGGTGACGCAGCCTGATGGCGCGACGGTGCGCACCTACTACCAGAACCGGCAGACGGCCGTGATTGATGCGGTGAACCATCAGACAATTTCGGAATACGATGCTTGGGGCCGGCTGGTCAGCGTCAAGCAGTACGATCTGACGCTGGCGGCGGGGGCTACACCGAACTGGGGAGCGACGGTCTACGGGCAGGCCAGCTACAGCTACGATGTGGCGGACCGGCTGGCGCAGATGACCGGTGCGGATGGGGCGATAACCGCCATCGGGTATGACCTGCTGGGGCGCAAGACGAGCATGAGCGACCCCGACATGGGGGTGTGGAATTACGCCTACGATGCGGCCGGCAACCTGAAGCGGCAGGCTGATGGCCGCGGGCAGCAGATTTGCTTCTACTACGATGGGCACAACCGCCTGGCGGGCAAGCACTATCGCAGCGATGCGAACTGCCCCGGGGCAAAGCCGACAACCTACGGAGCAAACGCGTTGAGCGTGGAATACCTGTACGACGGCGGTGCGAACGGCAAAGGGCGACGCACGCAGGCCGATGTGTACACGGCAGGCGGTGCGCTCGACAATCGCATCGCCTGGACGTACGACATCCGCGGCCGGGTGACGGCGGAAACCCACACGATTGACGGGGCGGCGTATGCCCTGGGCTTCACGTATGATTCCGCCGATCGGCCCTTGAGCCTGAGCTACCCCGCGCAGAGCGCGGAAACGGTGAACCTGGCCTATACGGCGCAGGGGTTGCCGGGGCGCCTGTACAGTAGTGTGGATTATGTGCAAAGCGGCAATGCAGTGTATGATGTGGCCGGGCGGTTGACACAGCTGAAGTTAGGCAAGCAAAGCAGCAACAGCGATCCGGTGGTGCAGGTGGGGTTCAGCTACTACCCCTGGACGACCATCACCGGGCAAGGGCGCTTGCAGCAGCTGACGGCTGGGATACCGGGGAACCTCAGCAGTTTGCAGGACCTGACGTATGCCTACGATGCGGTCGGCAACGTGGATTGGATTAAGGACTGGAAGGCTGGCGGCCCACAGCTACAGGACTTCACGTATGACCGGCTGAACCGGTTGGTCAACGCCGTGGCGAGCGGTGGTGCCAATGGCGCCTACCCAACTGAGACCTATGGCTTCGATCCCAACGGCAACCTGACCACCAAAACCGGGTTGGGCACGTACAGCTACGGTGTGCAGGCGAGCAGTTGCCCAGAGGGTGCGCTGAGCAAGCCGCATGCGGCGGTGACCGCGGGCAGCAGCAGTTACTGTTATGACCAGAATGGCAACATGCGGCGGCGCACGGTCGGCGGCAGCGCGTACACCCTGACCTACGATGCCGAGAATCGGCTCGTCAGCATCAGCGGCGCGGCAACGGCCAGCTTCGCCTATGACGCCGACGGCAATCGCATCAAGAGCGTGATGAACGGGGAGACGATCACTTACGTCGGCAGCTTGTACGAGAAGAAGGTGGTCGGCAGCACGACGACGCACACGAAATACTACACCTTCGGCGACCGGCGCATTGCGCTGCGTGTGGCGGGGACGCTCTCCTGGCTGCTGAGCGATCACCTGGGCAGCACCGCAGTCACCGCGGACGGCGTCAGCGGGGTGCGCACCGCGGAACTGTGGTACAAACCCTGGGGCGAGTCACGCGGCACGCCCTTCGGTGCGACGCCGACGCAGCGCCGCTTCACCGGCCAGGTGCTGGACAACGTCGCGGGCGGGTTGTATTTCTACAATGCGAGATACTACGATCCGGCGCTGGGGCGGTTCGCCAGTGCGGATACGATCGTGCCGCAGCCGAGGAATCCGCAGAGTCTGAATCGGTACAGCTATGCGCTGAATAGCCCTGTCAGGTACACAGATGCAACCGGGCATTGCATTGATGGCATCTCGACGATAGCATGCGTAGCCGTGGCGGGTTTCATCGCTGGTGGCGTTGTCGACTTGGGCAAGCAATTGATCGTGGATCGAAAGGACATTCGGGATGTCAACTGGGCTGAAGTAGGGGGAGCGGCTGTTGGTGGTTTTGTGGCGGGCGCAACATTGGGCTTAGCTCCAGCAGGTGCTTCTCTGCTTGGAGTTGCGGCGCTCGGTGGTGTTGGCAGCGCTGCCGGAGGGCAAGTTCAGGCACTCACTCAAGCTGGCATTGAGCAGCTTATGGGCAAGAATCCACAAAAATCAGTCATGGAGCAAGCACGGCAGCTTGGACTATTTGATACCGGGGCCATAGCAGCAGATATGACTGCAGGTGTGGTTATGGGCGGCTTAGGTGGCAAGTTCGCAGGATGGTTACGTGCCAAGCTTCCTTTGCCAGGGTCAGCAAGTGCGATAACCCTCGGAAGCGAGATGCCTATGGCGCGTTGGCAGTTGCGCCTTGATCAGCCGGGTATGTGGACCGTCAAGATGGAAGGGCGAGTTCTCAATATAGATGCGGATGTCTTTGAGAAAATCGTACGCAGTATTGTCATTGGCGGGTATGATGCCGCAGAACAGATCTTACAGGAAGCGATACAGCAAGGCCTGGTAGATGTGGTTGAGGAGACTGCCCAACCATGAGAGATCATATCTGGCGGTCTATAGTGGTCATTTGTCTAATACAAGGATTCGCAACTGCGTTGAGTCCTTATGCCGGTATGGTGGCGGGATTGTTCGTAGCGATTTACTTGGCAAGCCGCTTCTGGTTTGTTGATCATCCCGTGATCTTGATGTATGATTTAGTGTTCTATGCCGTATTATTGGTGGTAGCTTTCCTGGGAGCGGTGATATATACTGGGATTTGCCATGCTTTACCATTCACTAGAGTTACTACACGATCTTGCCAGTCTTTGGATTTTACGCATGCACTATTTTTGCATGCCTGGATACTAGGTCTCATCGGAGGTCTCCTATGGCTCTCGCTTCGTATCTGGGGCTGGTGGGAACTCAGACATCGCTAAATAATCGCACCCCATCGTACCGATGAAGCCCGAGATACTTCAATGGCTGAGTTTAGTCTACAATTGAGACACAAAAAGCGTTACGGTGAGCAAAGCAGGTGTGGGGAGTTACGTGTATGGTGCGCCATCGCCGGGGAATTGCCGCGCGGGCACGTGGGCGACCAAGCCGCATGCGGTGCAGCAGGCTGGCAGCAGCAACACCTACAGCTACGGCTGCAATGGCAACATGACCGTGCGCACGATTGGCGGTGTGGCCTACACCCTGACCTACGACGCCGAGAACCGGCTGACCGGCATATCCGACGGCGTCACGGCGAGCTACGTCTATGACGGCGACGGTAACCGGGTCAAGGAGACCATCGCTGGCGTCATGCGCGTCTTCATCGGCAACTACTACGAAGTAGACAACGGGGCGGTCAAGAAGTATTATGACGCCGGTTCCGTGCGCATGGCGGAGAGCAGCGGCGGCGCGCTCTACTACCTGCTGAGCGATCACCTGGGCTCGATCGCGTTGACGCTGGACAGCGCGGGGAATCGGCTGAACACCAACACCGAGATCCGGTACTATCCCTACGGCGCGCCGCGTTACACGGCGGGCGCGACGCCGACGACCTTCAACTTCACGGGGCAGCGGCGGGACGGCGGATCGGGGTTGCTGTATTATGGCGCACGCTGGTATGATCCGGTGGTGGGGCGGTTCATTAGCGCGGACACGATCGTGCCGCAGCCGGGGAATCCGCAGAGCTTGAATCGGTACAGCTATGTCGGCAATCAACCGACCGTTTCTATTGATCCATCAGGCCATGCGGCCTGTGCCGCCGGCGACACGGCCTGCTGGCAAGAAGAATGGCGCTGGAAGGATCGCTGGTACAAGGCGCACGGCCACACCGGCGGGAATTGGTTTGGCAGCCCTGACGATCCTGAATTCGAGGATGAACAGATTCTGCGTGAAACCGTGGGCGAAGCGGGCATCAGCATCGCGGGCGTATGGGATTTCGCCTCTCAGTTGATCCCCATGGCCACGGGGATCATTCGATTTGGCAATAGGCTTAGCGGGGGTCTGGCGCACCTACGAGGATTGCTGGGGGGAGGCGCCCAGATCAAGCCGGGATCATGTTTCGGCCATCCCTGTGCGCTGCCCCCAGGCACCGATACTGTCAGCATTCCGAATTCTATACACGATGCAACCTGGCTGAAGCACACCGTGGTGCATGAACTCGCACACATCATTGACTGGCATAGTCATATGCTGACTGGAGTTGGGCCTTACGGAAACCCAATGTATGGGCATTTTTCCGATATTTGGAATGAGAAACCCTTGACGAATTATGCCGCGCAGTCCCATTTCTATCCCGCACGGTGGGATGTGTGGGCTGAAGCGGTAATGGTTTGGGTCTTCTCAGATAAAAATACGAGTACTGGCATTTGGAGTAGCCCCGACATCCAATTACTATCTAACATCGATCTCCTACAAGATCTAGCGCCACAGATGGATCGCCTGGCAGATCTAATAGGTGGGAGGTGAACGTTATGAGTAAATTTCTAGCGATTCTCCTATTAAGCATGATCTTGGCGGGTTGCTCCAGCATTGGTACGACACAACCCGACTGCGACGAGATGTCTGCCTTGCGCATCAAGATTTCTACGGTCATGACGCCGGAAAAATTCAAGATGTGGGTGGAAGAAACTTATCATCTACCTGCTGAAGGCGTCACACTGACGCCAATTACGCAACTACCGCAGTTGCGCGCAAGTATCGTGCGATGGCGCCAGAATGGCCTGTGGTACAGTGCAGGTTTCGAGGAAAGTATGATCACAAACATAGGTGTAACTGCCAAATGGCTCTCATCTGGAGATCTGATCGCATGTCTTGGAGAACCTATATATTATGCTGCCACCTATGGATTGACCGGCGAGGGGATGATGGAACTTGACTTCAATCTGCTGTTTCCAAATCAAGGCGTTATCGCTGGTGGAGCGAAGTTCTATCCCGCAAATACCGAACAACCGCCGCCGATCACAGATGATTTCCCTGTCAATTCCTTGATGTTCAGGCAACCAGGCTCGGCAGATGATCTGCTTCAGCGGCAATTCGGGCTGTACCCACAGGAAACCTACATCCAGATTGTGAAAAGCTACAAGCCGTGGTCAGGAGATTGGGACTCGATCAAAATAGAGCCCAAGATCCAGTAACAAGACTGCCACATCCGGGAAGTTAAAATTGCCTGTAGCTCTTTATGTCAATCAGGCATAGGACAGTTTGGTGGTAGAACTTGGTCTGCAATTCACGCAAGGAGAATTGCACGGTGTATCGTAGCAGGGGATTGCCGGGCGGGCACATGGGCGATCAAGCCGCATGCGGTGCAGCAGCCTGGCAGCAGCAACACCTACAGCTACGACTGCAATGGCAACATGACCGGGCGCGCGATTGGCGGCGTGGTGTACACCCTGACCTACGATGCCGAGAACCGGCTGACCGGCATCAGCGGCGGGGGCGTCACGGCCAGCTATACGTACGATGGCAGAGCCTGCCCTGAGCGCAGCCTGTCATTTCGCGTGGTAAAGTTGCCACCTGTTCGCGGGCATAGAGCGCCAGTGATTCGCGAGCATAGGGAGCCATGTGTTCGCAAGGATACGGAGCTATGCGTTCGCGAGCATATGGAGCCACCGATTCGCGGCCAATGACGCCGGTCGTTCGCGTGATGCGGCGCCACTAAGGCGAATCGAGAACTTGGTTTCTCCTTCTGAGACGGTGATAATTCCTTCTGTTTGCAAGCAGCTATTGCGGAACAGAAAGGAATGACGATGAGTGGAAGGAGAACGAACGTGTTAGATGTACGCGAAATCTTGCGTCGGCTGCGCGCTGGCGAAAGCGATCGTGCCACGGCCAAGGCGCTATCAGTTGGCCGGCATACGGTCAAGAAATATCGCGAATGGGCCGATAAGGCGGGATTGTTGGCGGGAGATCTTCCCCCGACAGACGAGATACACGCTCTTTTACAATCAACCATGCCAGACACCGGAACCTCTACAGTGGCTTCGACCATTGTTCCCTTTCAGGAAGTCATTCGGGAATGGCGAACACGGGGTTTGGAAATCCAAGTGATCTTCCAACGGCTGCAGGAACAGCACCAGTATCGTGGCACCTATTCGAGCGTCTGGCGCTTCGTGCGCCGTATGGAACCGGCGACGCCCGACGTGACGATCCGCATCGAAACGAAGCCAGGCGAAGAGGCCCAGGTCGACTTTGGCTATGCTGGGTTGATCCGCGACCCGCAAAGCGGGGAGATGCGCAAGGCCTGGGTGTTCGTCATGACGCTTTCTTGGAGCCGACACCAGTACGCCGAACTGGTCTTCGACCAGACCGTCGAGACCTGGCTGAAGCTGCACATCAATGCGTTTACCTACTTTGACGGCACGCCCCGCCGAGTCGTGTTGGACAATCTCAAGGCCGGGATTGTGCGAGCTTCTTTGGAAGATCCCGTCGTGCAGCGCAGCTACCGAGACCTTGCCGAACACTATGAGTTCCTGATTGCACCCAATCGGCCCCGGACGCCCCAGCATAAGGGCAAAGTGGAGAGCGGCGTTCACTACGTGAAGCGCAACTTCCTCGCCGGTCAAACCTTCACCGATCTGACCGAGGCCAATGTCAAGGCGCTGGCCTGGGTCGAGAAGATAGCCAGTCAACGGATTCATGGCACGACGAAAGCCAAACCGACGGACCGTTTCGAGGGGATCGAGAAGATGGCGTTGCAACCTCTACCTGCCACCCGCTACGATCTGGCGGTTTGGAAGCAAGTCCTGGTGCACCGCGACTGCTACGTCGTATTCGAAAAAGCCTACTATTCGGCGCCGTTTCGCTTGGTCGGCCAACAGGTCTGGGTGCGTGGCGGTCTGCAGTCCGTGCAGATCTTCAGCGAATACACCCTCGTGGCCACGCATCAACCGGCCAAGGCGCCAGGCGAACGGCTCACGAACCCGGACCATCTGCCGACTCACAAGGCCGCCGGTCTGCTCAACACCCGTGAAGCCTGCCAAAAACGCGCCGACGAGATCGGCATCCACACCGCCGATGTGGTCGCACGGCTGCTGGCCGAGCGTCCGCTTGACCGCTTGCGCATGGTGTGGCGCATCTTGCGCCTGGCCGAGGAGTTCGGCGCACCCCGGCTGGAACGAGCCTGTATGCGGGCGCTGCACTTCGAGGATTGCACGACTCGCACCATCCGCCAGATCCTGGAAAAGCGCCTGGACTTGGCTGCACTCCCCCCATTGGTTGTTGAACTGACGCCGCGGCGCTTCGGTCGCTCGGCCCACGAGCTCTTGCCCGGCCTGGGAGACATGTCATGGAACTAACGCACCAACTCAATACCCATCTCAAGCGGTTACGGTTGTCAGGCATCCTTGACACGCTGGAACTGCGCAACCAGCAGGCCATCCAGGACAAGCTCTCCTACGTCGAATTCCTGAACCGGCTCATTCAGGACGAAGTGGAGCGGCGGACCCAGAAGCAGCTCCAGTTGCGACTGCGCCGCGCCGCATTCCATAGCGACAGGACGCTGGAGGCCTTTGACTTTGGCTTCAACCCGACGATCAACCGTCAGCAGGTGCTTGACCTCGCCACCTGTGCCTACATCCAGCGACACCGCAACACCCTGATCTGTGGGCCGACCGGGGTAGGTAAAAGTCATCTGGCTCAAGCGTTGGGGCACGAAGCGTGTCGCCGCGGCCACGACGTTCTGTTCGTCAGCGCCCACAAGATGCTCGCTCATCTCAACGCCGGCCGCGCTGATGGAACCTACGACCGGCGTCTGCAGACCTATCTGCGGCCTGCGCTCTTGATTATCGACGATTTCGGCCTCAAGCCCATGCGTCCCCCAGCGCCGGAGGACATGTTTGACGTCATCCTCGAACGGTACGAACGGGGCTCGATCCTGATAACCAGCAATCGCGCACCGAGTGAATGGCCTGAGATCTTTCAAGACCCTTTGATCGCCTCGGCCGCCCTCGATCGCCTCGTGGACAACGCCCAGATCATGATCATCACGGGCGCCAGCTATCGCGCACGTGACCGCCACTTCCTGGCGGCGCACAAGGAGTGATACATGCTTTATTCAGCCAGGCCCAGGGCGCCGCCGGTGACACTGGTTCAGAGTGGCCCATCCAACTGGACACCTATCAGGCCAAAGATAACGAAAAGACGAGGTGGTCTGGTCGGCGACCTGACCCTCTCGCCTTCTCTGGGTGGGTAACTCCCATTTTAGGCAAGACAAGCACCATGTCAAGTCGAGCAGCTCACTTGATCGTCTGCGCCCGACACCGGGCGCACTCGTTAACAACGACTTTTAGATCACCATGAAACAACGCTCAAATTGAGCCGACACCGGCACCCGGATTGCAGTTTCGGGACTGCCCAAGTCGATCTCTAACAACTGGAGAAACCAGGTATTCTCGACGCTCTCCCTGGCTCCATATGCCCGCGAACGCGTGGCTCTCATACCCCGCGAGTTGACAACAGCCGAAGGGGCAACCGGGTCAAAGCGGTGATTGGCAGCAACACGACGGTGTACGTGGGGGCCATCTACGAACAGACGACCAGCGGAGGCAGCACGACGATCACGAAGTACTACCAGGCCGGCGGCCAGCGGATTGCGCTGCGGGTCAACGGGGTGGTGCGCTGGCTGGCGACCGATCACCCTTCGGCAAGCGTTCGGCTGAGCTCACGCCGAAGGCTCAGGGCAGGCCTGGGCAGCACGGCGGTGACGGCCAATGAGACGGGCGTGCGCATCGCCGAGCTGCGCTACAAGCCCCTTCGGCAAGCGTTCGGCTGAGCTCACGCCGAAGGCTCAGGGCAGGTCGTGGGGTGAGAATCGCTACAGCTTCGGCGCGACGCCGACGGCTCGACTGAGCGTTCGACTGAGCTCACGCCGAAGTCTCGCCGAAGTCGCCGCGGAGGTTCACCGGGCAGGTGCTGGACAGTGTGGCCGGCGGGCTGTATTTTTACAATGCGAGATACTACGACCCGGCGCTGGGGCGGTTCATCAGCGCGGACACGATCGTGCCGCAGCCGGGCAATCCGCAGAGCTTGAATCGGTACAGCTATGTCGGCAACAACCCTTTACGTTTCGTGGATCCGAGTGGGTTTGACCCCATAGATGCCGTCTGGGAGCAAGCTTTCTACGCCGCGCATGGTCATACGCCAACTGACCAAGATCGCCGAGATCGGTTCTTTTCGATCTTGTTTGCTGGCAGTGGCGCTAACGGTTCGTGGACAGATGAGGATTGGACAAGGTATCACGCCAATAGGAAAGGACTCTGGAATGGTAGGGACACCTGGAAGGGTGCTCCGGCTGCAGGTCTGGATCGCTTTGTCACTCATCTTCAGCAACTGGCCTCATATTACACACCCGGCGAGGAAGGATTATACGCCCAAGCCATTGGTTTTATTTGGGGAGGTGTACCACTTGGCCATGCCATCCCTGCAGCCTGGCAGATGGCAACTAACCCTGGCGCTGCATGGGCCCAATATGAACCTCTCTTCGAAGGCACTGCCAACTGGAGAGAATTCTTGGTTGATGACCCCAATCCAAGCCACCATTACGCAGGACTTTTTTACCTGGGGTATTTCTTTGGGCCAGCTGCTGGATACGCCAGCAATTGGCTTCGAGATGGCCCTCTCAGCGGATTGAGTAATCCCGATCTGAACTTGGGATATGTGGCGGTAAGCCACGGGTCCATGTTGTATGATGGAATCATCAGCATGGCAGAGGTTGGCTTGGCCGTGACCTATGCGGCCGATGGGCGATCCGGGCTTTGGGCGAGCAACTCGCCTGGTCTTCGTGTGCCATGGTACTACTTTCAGCCGTGGGCGAGGTAGCGCCATGCTGAATACCATATTGACCATCATGATGTGTTTATTTCTGTTGACGTTGAACGGTTGTGCATTGATATCGCCTAAACCGGCCCCTCCCCGAGAGACACCAACAACACCGCACGAACTGCAAGTACTGCCAAAAAAGGCGAATATTGGATGTACAGGGGATCCGAAGTTGGATCCAGGCGGGATTAGTATCTGGGAACTGCCCGGTGTCAAGCCTTCAGATCCAAACAGTGCATACATGGGTGACAGAGGTAAGCTGTTGGGGGTTCTGCCATGCTACAAAGAAGTTATCATTTGGGACTCTGCCTGGTCAGACACCGACCAAGAATTCTGGGCCTTTGTCAAATCGTCAGACTCTCTTGAAGGGTGGGTTCCTTTGAACCTGCTCGACTTAACACCGTAGCCCACTGTGTTAATGAGGGCTGGGACAAATTGATAGGTTCGACTTAGTGAAAACCAATGTCACGGGCGGCCAGCGCATTGCGGTGCGTGTCAACGGGGTGGTGCGCTGGCTGGCGACCGATCACCTGGGCAGCACGGCGTTGACGGCGGACGGCGCAACCGGCGCGCGCATCGCGGAGCTGCGCTACAAACCCTGGGGCGAGAGCCGCTACAGCTTCGGCGCGACGCCGACGGCTCGACTGAGCGTTCGACTGAGCTCACGCCGAAGTCTCGCCGAAGTCGCCGCGGAGGTTCACCGGGCAGGTGCTGGACAGTGTGGCCGGCGGGCTGTATTTTTACAATGCGAGATACTACGACCCGGCGCTGGGGCGGTTCATCAGCGCGGACACGATCGTGCCGCAGCCGGGGAATCCGCAGAGCTTGAATCGGTACAGCTATGCGGACAATAACGCTCTCAGGTTCACAGACCCTACGGGGATGTTCAGCGAAGACGAGATCGAGGCATACTTGCGCGCTCAGTATGGCGACCAATGGCAATCATACTGGGACGCCTGGCACTCTGACCAGGTGTTCTGGCAGATGCTGGAGTTGGCCGATTACGACGATGTGCTTTTCGCACCGACCACCTCTCTCACATCTGGGACATTTGTTCATGTCGGCAACACCTTTGGCTTTTCAGGCCAGCATGAGTTGTACGAATATCAAGGCTATGGGCCGTATCGCCTCACGAACGTTCAGGGAACGACCGATAAACTGAATGCACAAACGTCCGTTACGGCTCACCCTGTAGACCCTTCTTCACCAAGGTACCAGACCTGGGAGCAGCCATTGTACCGTTATGATGCGCAAGGCCCACACTATTCTGGGTATAACCGGAAAGTGACCTTCGGGTTTTCCGGTGCATACGCCAAACTTGATGCTGGCAGCGGTTTGCCTTGGGTAGGGACGTATGCGGCGCCTCGGCTATTGAATTTGTTATCGGCCAAATTAGGCACTAGCGCGATTTGTGGGCCACCTTGCATGTTGGGAATCGCGTTAGGATCGGCATTTGGTTTCGCTAATGGTGCGGTCGTTTTGCAATACGACATGCAAGTCAACCTGGCGGATAAGCGAACTTTCATTGGCGCTGATAACACCTGCTATCCACCTCCGTCAGATGAATCCTTCGACCTGTGGAAGTAGGTGCTACATGAAGACGAACAACCAAGATATGGATGACTCTGCTGTATCGGATGCGCACAATATGCAAAGCCGACACCAAACCTTGTTCTGGTGGGGCATCGTTACCGAAATGTTTTTCTCCGCCGCTTTTATGTTCGGGATCGTAGGGGCGGGTACAATTCTGCTTGTCATGTTCGTGGCGAAAAATCGGGTTGTACCTATCGAGATCCATGGAGCGTGGCTTGCGGCGTTAGGTCTTGTATGCCTTGGCCCATTATATGTTCTTCGCAAGCATATCAATCGGCGTATGAAAGAAACGCGGCATCATCGAGAGGGTGAAAATGGGTCGGAGCTAACGCATAACGATTAAGCATGACCAAAGACGTTTTCAATGTCAATCGATCTGAAATAATCACTCCGCCGTACCCAACTGTGGCAATGCCGACCAGACTGTGTCAATGAAGGTTGAGCCACTTTTGTGGCCGAATTTGGTGTACAATTCGGTATGACTGCAACGGCAACATGACCGGGCGCGCGATTGGCGGCGTGGTGTACACCCTGACCTACGATGCCGAGAACCGCCTGACCGGCATTAGCGGCGGGGGCGTCACGGCCAGCTATACGTACGACGGCGACGGCGGCCGGGTGAAGGCGGTGATTGGCAGCAGCACGACGGTGAACGTGGAGCCATCTACGAGCAGATGACCAGCGGGGGCAGCACGACGATCACAAAGTACTACCAGGCGGGCGGTCAGCGGGTGGCGCTGCGAGTCAATGGCGCGGTGCGCTGGCTGGCGACCGATCGCCTGGGCAGCACCGCGGTGACGGCCAACGAGACCGGCGCGCGCATCGCGGAGCTGCGCTACAAGCCGTGAGGCCAGAATCGCTACAGCTTCGGCGCGACGCCGACGCAGCGGCGCTTCACTGGGCAGGTGCTGGACAATGCGGCGGGCGGGTTGTATTTTTACAATGCGAGATACTACGATCCGGCGCTGGGGCGATTCCTGCAGCCGGATACGATGAAGGTGGACGGGTTTGTCAAGACAGGGGAATGGCCCCCATGGCACCTTAATTCCGGCCATTTCGCTGTCTAGTTTCTGCCGTCCACGATATGGAGACGTATCGGGCGACTGCAAGTCGCTGCAACAGGTTGTTGCACGAACGGAGTCATACCGGTATAATAGACGCGATCAAGCAGTGAAAGCGAAGTTGATCTCCATGACGGACTCCGCCAGCACACCACTAACCGCAGCGGACAGCCTGCCCCGGCTGCCTACGGCCAAGTCGCTCTTCTCCTTACACTACCTCCACACGCGCCTGCCGGAGCACGCCGAATGGGCCGCGGATTCTCTGCCGGTCTTTGAGACGGTGCGTGCATTGTGGGCGCGCGCACGCGCGTTGGGCGGGACGTGGAACGAGGCGCAGACCGAGCAGGAGTTCGTCAAGCCGGTGTTGGACGCGCTGGGGTGGAGCTACATCGTCCAGGTGAAGGCGCAGCGCCGCGGCGGCAGCCTGACGCGGCCCGACTACGCCCTTTTCGCCAGCCAGGTCCTGGCCGACGAGGCTTACCCGCACCAACGAACGGACGATGCCTTCTACGGCCGCGCCACGGCGATCGCGGAGGCCAAGTATTGGGGCCGGCCGCTCAGCCAGCAGGACAGTTCAGGCCGCAACACCTGGAAGGCCGGGAGCAACCCCAGCCATCAGATGGTCAGCTACCTGGTGGGCACGCGCTGCCCCTGGGGCATCCTCACCAACGGCCGCACCTGGCGCCTCTACAGCCGGGAGGTCAGCAGCACCGCCAGCGAGTTCTACGAGGTGGATCTGGGGCTGATCTTCGACGCCATGCCTCACCCCACTCCCCTGGCCCCTCTCCCCTCTCCTGAGCTGCACTACGCTCAGGAGAGGGGAGAGGGGTGGCCGCAGGCCGGGGTGAGGGGTGAGGTCCTGGCCGACTTCAAGCGCTGGTGGCTCATCTTCCGCCGCGACGCCTTCCTGCCGGACGCCCGCGGCCGCTCGTTTTTGCAGCAGGTGCGCGAAGGCTCGGCTACGTACGCCAGGCGCGTCAGCGACAAGCTGAAGGAACTGGTCTTCGACGAGGTGATGCCGGAGATCGCCAACGGCTTCGTTGCGTACCGGCGCGAACAGATGGGCATCCGCGAGGAGACCGACGAGAGCCTGCGGCAGATCTACGCGGCCGGGCTGAGCCTGCTCTACAAGCTGTTATTCGTGCTCTACGCCGAGGCGCGCGACCTGCTGCCCATGCGCAGCCCCACTTACCGCGAGCAGAGTCTGACCAGTCTGGCGGAATGGGCGGCTGAGCGGGCTGACCGCGGCCTGCCGTTGAGCGACGCGACCTTCGCCACGCCGCGCTATGAAGCGCTGCTGGCCCTCTTCCGGCGCATTGACCGCGGCGACCCCAGCCTGGGCCTGCCGCGCTACGACGGTGGGCTGTTCCACGCCGCCACGGCCGAGAATCAGTTCCTGGAACGCCACAAGCTGAGCGACCGCGTGATCGCGCGCGCGGTGGACATCATGGTGCGCGACGCGGGCGAACCGGTGGACTACGCCTACCTCAGCGTGCGCAACCTGGGGACGATCTACGAAGGGCTGCTGGAGAACAAGCTGGTCCTCACCTCACCCCCAACCCCCTCTCCTCTCCCGATTACGGGAGAGGAGAGGGGAGGCAGGGGTGAGGTCTCGCTCGTCAACGACAAGGGCGAGCGCAAGCTGACCGGCTCGTTCTACACGCCCGACTTCATTGTCGAGTACATCGTCAGCCAGACCCTCGACCCGATCCTGGATGAGCGCGCGGCGCGCTTCGCCGCGGCCATGGACCGCCTCGCGACGCTGCGCCGTAACCTGCGCCAGGCGCTGGACAAAGGGGCCAATCAGCGCCTGCAGGCCGGGCTGGCGGACGCCGAACGCGCCGCGGCCGAAGCGTTTCTCGGGATCAAAGTCTGCGACAGCGCGATGGGCAGCGGCCATTTCCTGGTCAACACGGTGGATCACCTGACCGACGGCATCATCCGGCGCATGCAGGTTTACCACGACACCCATCCCGATGCGCCCTGGGACTGGAACCCCGTGCAGCGGCTGATCGAGCGCATGCGGCGGGAGATCCTGGAGGAAATGGCGCGCCAGGGCATCACGATCGCGGCGGCGCGACTGGATGACACCGCGCTGCTGACCCGGCTGGTCATGAAGCGCTGCATCTACGGCGTGGACCTCAACCCATTGGCCGTGGAGCTGGCGAAGCTGAGCCTGTGGCTGCACACCTTCACGGTCGGCGCGCCGCTCAGCTTCCTGGATCATCACCTGCGTTGGGGCAACTCGGTGATCGGCGCGGACGTGCGCACGGTGGAACGCGCCATGCGCGTGACGGACGCGGGCCAGTTCGCGTTGTTCCAGGGACCGTTCGCCGGCCTGCTCGACCTGACCGCGGTGATGATCGAGGTCGCCGAGCGCGCCGATGCCACGCTCGCCGATGTGCAGCAGAGCGCCGAGGCGTACGCCGCGTTCCAGCGCCAGCTGCTCCCGTACAAACAGGCGCTCGATCTGTGGGTCAGCCAGTGGTTCGACGAAGGACGAAAGACGAAGGGTCAGCACCCGGCCGTCGAGTTCATGACCATGCACAGCGGCGATGTCCTGCCGGCGCTGCGCGGGGAGATCGTGGTAGGCGAGCGGTACCAGGGGGCCATCGCTCGCGCCCGCGAGTTGTGGGAGCGTCAGCGCTTCTTCCACTGGGATTTGGAATTTCCCGAAGTCTTCATTGACCTGGCCGGCCGCGACTGGGCCGCGGACGGCGGCTTCGACGCCATGATCGGCAACCCGCCGTACGTGCGGCAGGAGCAGGTGAGCGCGACCAAGCGGTACTTGGCGGCGGCCCATGCGCCGGTGTACGACGCAGCGGCTGACCTGTATGTCTACTTTTACCACCGCGGCGGCGAGATGCTGCGCCGCGGCGGACGGCTGGCCTATATCGTCAGCAACAAGTGGCTGCGCGCCGGTTATGGCGAACCGCTGCGGCGGTACCTTGCCGGGCAAACCGTGGTGGAGCGGATTGTTGACTTCGGCCACGCGCCGATCTTCCCCGACGCCGATACCTTCCCGTGTATCGCGGTGCTGCGCAAGCCCGATATCGGGCCGGCCGCACCCGCCGAGACGGAGGTGTGCGCGTTCCCGCGTGAAGAGCTAGGCCGCAGCGATCTGATCGCCTACGTGGCCCGTCACAGCCATCGCGTACCGACCAGCCGATTCAGCGCCGCGCCGTGGAGCCTGGAGCCGCCAGAAGTGGACGCGTTGATGATGAAAATACGGCGCGCTGGTGTACCGCTGCTTGAATTCATCGGCGGCAAACCGTATCGCGGTATTCTGACTGGCCTGAATGAGATCTTCTTAATTGATACGCCAACGCGTGATCGGCTGATCGCGGCTGATCTGATCGGCGATAAAATGATCGTGCCCTACCTGCGCGGGCAAGATATCAAACGCTGGCATCCTGAATGGGCCAACCTCTGGATGATTCTGCTCAAATCGAGCGAGAACTACGAGTGGCCCTGGAGCAGGTCAGGCGAATCGGCGGAGACTGTCTTTGCTCGCACGTTTCCTTCTCTATACGCTTACTTGAAACCGCACGAAGACGCGCTGCGCAAGCGGCAGGATCAAGGACGCTTCTGGTGGGAGTTACGGTCGTGCGACTACTACTCAGCGTTCGAGCGTCCCAAGATCATCCATACCGATATTGCCTGGCGAGCGCAGTTTGCGTACTCCGACAAGCCGGTTTTCCTGGTCAACACAGCTTATGTCTGGCCGACCAGCGATCTTTATCTGTTGGCGGTTGTCAATTCGCCCTTGATGTGGGCCTACATGTGGCGTAACGCCATGCACGGCAAGGACGAAGTCCTCCGCCTGATCTATTCCTTTACCGAGTCGTTGCCTATCGCACAGCCGAATGACCCGATACGCGCTGAGATTGAACCGGCGGTCCAACGGCTCATAATTCTGAAGCAACAGAACCAGGCAGCGATGAGTGAAGTGCTGGCGTGGCTGGCAGCCGAGTTCGGCGTGACGACGCCGGGCCAGGTATTGGAAGCGTTCGCTGAATCAGACGAAGCATCCTTCATCCAGCAGGTGCGCGCTCGCCGTCCGAAGGGGGAGTCTCGCCTCAGCCCTGCGGCCGTAGGCGAGCTTACGCGTGTCTACCGACAGTATGTGCCGCCGCCGCGCGCCGGGGCCGCCGAGAGCGTGCGGCTTGAGAGCCGGCTGGCGGAATTGGTCAACACGGCGTACGGCCTGACGCCGGATGAGGTCGCGCTGCTGTGGCGCACTGCGCCGCCGCGCATGCCGGTTTCACGGGCGGCGGGCTGAGGGCAAGTGGCTGACCGTTTGCCGCGGCGAGCACGCGCAGCGCACGGCCGAGATCGTGCGGCTGGAGACGCAGCTCAACCGCCGGGTGTATGACCTGTTCGACCTGACCCCGACCGAGGTCAAGATCATCGAAGAGAGCACGAAGTACCGGTATGGGGAAGTCTGAACGTTCGCGCGGGGTTCGACCGATTGATTGACCAGGCGGTCTACAGGCTCTACAGATTGACCGACGATGCGCTGCGCACGGCGCGAGTTGAGGGAGAGACGGTAGCTCCCATTCAGGGCAGGGTGAAGCGTGTTCGCACGAAATCCATGAACTGGCGGAAGCCGGTCAGGAGATCGGCGCTGAAGGGCGCGGCCTCGACGTCATTCTGCGAGCCGTTGTGGAAGTGGCGGGGGTAGGTAGACACGTTGCGCCAGGCGGTATTGGGGAAGTTATCGTAGCGGTAAAAGGTGTTGTCCAGGTGCCGGCGCTCCCAATGAAGGCCGAACCGATCCGGCAAGGTGCGCGAAAGCCAGATGTCCACCATGCTGCCATCGCTCAGGAATAAGCGTAGTTTCTCGCTGAGCGGTTGGCTGTCTACCACCAGATCGCCGTACTCCAGTTCAGCGATGCGGCGCAGTTCGGAAAACGTCACGATCATAGCTGCCCCACCATGTCCAGGAGGACATGGCGCTGGTCTTCCAGGTAATCGAACCGGAAGTAGTCTTCGAAGGCTTCGGGTTCGTGGAAACGGCCCACCTGGACAGCCTGATCCAGTTCGGCAACGGTTCGCACGCCGTAGCGGTGGGCCAGCGTGAATAGCTCACTCTCAACGAGTCGTAGCTTGCGTTCCAGATAGAGCCGCAGGCTATCTCGTTCGAGTTGGGCCGGCGTCGTATTGAGGCGAGTGGCGACTTGTTCGAGTATCATCGGATGACCCTCCCATTTCTCGCCTGTATTGTACCTGACCGGTGCCGGTGCGTCAAAGACAGGCTCAAAAGTAGATGGAGGCGCGCAAGCCGATGTTTCATCTCCGGCCAGCGGACGGCGCCATCGGAGCGCACGCCGCAGCCGTTCAAATGTGCTATCAGGATTTTTCAGTTCTGGCCACAACCATCGCTCGTCGGGTGGGGATCCCACTCCCATAGTCTCTGCCTCGCGACGCGCCTCTGCAATGTAGGCTCATATGGCCTATTTGACCTGA
>NZ_UETR01000080.1:0-1143 GCF_900491745.1 Candidatus Amarolinea aalborgensis
ACCTTCCTTCCCGGCCACTTCAGGGGTTATACCGTCAAACTCAATGCACTCGATGGTGTTTACTATTGCGACATTCGCCCCGCGATGACGACAGATGAATTTCTCAGGGAGCACATCAAAACAATTGATCGCTTCTTTTGTGATGATGTGCATGACTTCATGGGCAAATAGCAGGTCAGCGAAGTGGAAAGAAGGTAATTGATCGCGTACTGCGGTCTGATATCGAGGCCTGGCTGCGGCAGCCGGAGCCGGTGGAGGGTGGGGAGGCGGAGAGGTAGCGGGGCGGCAGTTATCTGAAAGCCGGGAGATCGAATTCCGCCTAAAGGCGTGTTTGGGTTATGAGTTGGGCGCAGCATTTCCACAGTAAGCACCGCGTCGACGCCGTGCATCACACCGTCAGATTCATCCAACTTGACGTCATATAACAAGAATGTGATAATAGCGCAATGCCAATGCCAGAGCAGCCATCATCGCCGTGGCGCGTCGTCTTCTACAAGGGCAGCCGCGGACGCAGTCCCATTGCCGAGTACTTGAATGTGCTCCCTGTCGCTGAGCAGGCTGCGGCCGAGGAAACCTTTCGCCTGCTGCGGGAGTTTGGCCTTTCATTGGGGATGCCCCACGCCAAGCATGTCAGCGGCAAACTGTGGGAATTGCGGCCCGGAGCGAATCGCTTCTTCTATTTTGCCTATATTGGCCGGCGGTTCGTCATTTTGCACGCCTATCGCAAGCAGAGCCAGAAGACGCCTCCACAGGAGTTGGCCATCGCAGAACGCCGCTTGGCTGAAGTGTTGACGGGAGGAATTGAAGATGGATGATAGATTCATGTCGCTAGAAGAATGGGAAGCTGAACGAATGCAGGATCCTGAGTTCGTTGCGGCGTTGGCTGCACGCGAGCCAGCTTACCAGGTAGCCCGCCTGCGCATCCTGCACGGCTTGACGCAAAAACAACTGGCCGAGATGGTAGGCACCAAGCAATCAAGTATCGCCCGTCTTGAACGCGGTACCACGCCGCCCAACCTCTCCTTCCTAAGTAAAGTGGCTGCGGCGCTCGGGGCGCGCGTTGAGGTGCGTTTGTCATCCGTAGACGAAACGGTCTCGGCGCAGGCGTGATGCCGTGGCCGATGTTGTGGCTGTGTGTAGTGC
>NZ_UETR01000045.1:0-24240 GCF_900491745.1 Candidatus Amarolinea aalborgensis
GATCTGCCGTCTATTTGATTGGGAAACCTGGCGGCTGGAGCAGATCGTGACGCGCCTGCATGCGCAAGGCCGCCTGCAGCGAGACGTGACGATCGAGGGACGTCCGGGAAGGTATTTGCAGGGGCAGGAGATTGAAGAGGGTGAGAGCAAGGAGAGAGGGGGAACCTACGAATGATGTCAACGAATAGATGGCAGCTGGCTGCGGCTGTAGCCGGCATTTTGTTGGGGGCGCTGCTGTTGGCTGGCGCGGGGCAGCGGACGGCGGCGGCAGCAGTCAGCGCCGCGCCGCGCATGATCAGCGCGGCCGACGCAGGTCAGGCCGGCAATATCGTGTACACCGTACGGCGTGGAGACACGCTGTATTCCATCGCACGGCGCTACCGCACCTCCGCGCTCACGCTGATGCGCATCAATCAACTCAGCAATCCCAATCGCATCTACATTGGACAGCGCCTGCTGATCCCGGTCGCAGGCCCGACGCCAGCGCCGACGACGGCGCCCGTGGAGCCGGTGGAGGAGATCACCATCATCCAGCCCTCGATGGGGATGACGATCACCAGCCCGGTTATCGTGCGCGGCGTTGGGCGCGGCTTCGAGCAGAACCTGGGCGTGCGCATTCTGGACGCCGCCGGTTTTGAGATCGGCGGCGGTAATGCCATGATTAGCGGCGAGTTAGGTCAGCGCGGGCCGTACACCGGAGTGATCACCTTCACGGTGCCGGCCAACGCGCAGCCGGGCCGCATCCAGGTTTTTGCCGCCAGCCCGCGCGACGGCGCGTTCGAGCATCTCAACTCGGTTTCTGTGCAGCTGCCTGGCTCAGGGCTGGACGCTGCGCTGGAGAAGCTTAAGGCCGCGTTGGAGTCGGCTGACCAGGCGGCGCTGGAGCAACTGCTGGGGCGGCCATTCCTCTTTGGCCTCTACCGCAGCGAAGGGCTGCAGAGTGAAGACCCGGCGCAGGTCATGGGGCTGCTGACGTCGTATGGCTTGGGCAATCCCAAGATCTTTGTAGATTTTTCTGTGGATGCGCGCAAACTGCTGGAAAAATCCGGCGGCGCGCCCGCAGGGGTTGAGCATGTGGCCTACAGCACCGGCTGGGGCGCGGATGGCGCCTGGTCCGCGTTTCTTTACCTGGGCAGCCAGGGGGGCCAGATGCGCTGGACTGGCATCGTGTTGGTTTCGCCTGAGGCAAGAGATTTCTAACCAGCGAGCTACCGCAGCCGCACGCGGCCGAGGACAGCGGCTTGTTCGGTCAGATTGACAGGTAATTGAAACTGCGTGGTGGGATCATGCAGGCTGACCAGGATGTCGTATTCGCCGCTGGCGGCGTCGGCCGGCAGGGTCAGGCGATAGTGCTCCTCGCGCAATCGCCCGACCTGCCAATCCGTTGGGGGCGTGTCTTCGATGTTGGCCGGCCAGTCAACGCTCACGGCCGTCTCTTCGCTGGCCGCATGGCGCAGACTCGTCACCACGACATAGTCCACGCGCAGGCGCTGCAGCGGCCGCCAGAACAAGACCAGATCGAGAGCCTGGCCGGGCGCGAGGCTGCGGCGATTGACGTCGTAGCCCACCAGTTCAATTTGGTCGTCGAAATTGAGCGCCACCGGGTTGGGCAGGCCGGCCTCGGTGAGACGCGGTTCGATGCGCAGATCGCTCAGCGGCGCACGCACGGCGCCTGCGGTCGCGGTCAGCCTGGCAGGGACCGCGGCGCCGTCGCTGGCGCGGGTGACGCTGACGAACAGGCGGCAGGCGCACGGCGCGGGTGCGGTCTCCGGCAGGCGAAGCTGATGCTCGTCGCGCACCTGTTCGCCGGCCCGCCAGCGGCTGGTGGCATAGTTGCCGCGGGCGGGGAAACTATCCTGGCGCAGGATAACCAGGTCGGCGTCATCCACGATGATCAGGCTGATGCTGTAATCGGCGCCAGGCGCGGTCAGGGCCTGCCAGAAGAGCGTCACCTTCAGGGTCTGGCCGGGCGTCAGGTCGGTTTCTGGAATGGAAACCGCGCGCAGGCGCAGGGTTTGGTCGAAGGTGGCATCCACTGCGCTGGCGGCGGCGACGGCGGCCGGGCTGGGCGCTGACGGCGCGGCGTAGGCGGGCGCGATGGTGAACCAGGGAATCGCCGCGGCCAGGAGGATCAAACCGCTGCCCAGCCACAGGCCCACCCGATCGCGCCACACGAAGGGCGTCAACGTGTTGACGCCCGCAGCCCAAAGCACAGCGACGGCGGCCACGGCGGGGAAGAGATAGCGACCTTGCGGCGGGTAGAGGGTGGCCCAGCCCCAGACGGATACGAAGACGATGAGGCACCAGGTGATCAGCAGCCACAGCTTGAGTGAGCTGCCGCGCGCCGCGCGTGCCAGATGCTCGCTGGCCGTGCGTTCGACCAGGCGCAGGCGGTTGAACCGCCACCAGACGATCAAGGCCCCCAGGCAGCCGACGATCCCCACGATGGTCAGGACATTGTAGACCACGTAGACCCAGGCGGGCGGGGGCACGTTGAGCCAGCCGAATAAGGCCCAGAACGAGCGCCAGGCATAGTTGCCTTGCTGCACGAACTCAGTCCAGGTCGGCCAATCCGGCCGCGGGGGCAGCAGTTCGAAGAGGCTGCGCAGGCCAAAGACATTGCCGCTGAGCAGCAGGTTGCGGACGTACCACCAGCCCGCGACGAGGAACGCCAGGCCGAAGGTGATGCCGTGCCACTGCCAAAAATAGGCCCAGGAACGTTCATGCATGGCAAACGCGGTCAGGATAATGAAGGTGAGCGGCAGGAGCAGCAGGGCGCTTTGTTTGGTCAAGGCAGCAAGCCCCAGCGCCAGGCCCAGGCTGATCAGGCGGCGCGTGGTGGGCGGCCGGTTGAGGGTGCGGGCGAGCAGCAGTAGAATCAGCGCGGTGGCGGCCACGACCAGGTTGTCGTTGTTGACCGAAGCGCTGATGAAGATGAACTGCGGATTGGTTGCCACGAACAGCGCCGCCAGTTGGGCAATGGCAGGCTGGTTGGGGAATACCTGCCAGGCCAGCCCGTAGGCGCACGATACGGTCACTGCGCCGAGCAGCAGCGAGAAAAGGCGCAGCACGCGCATGGCGAACACTGCGCCGCGCGGAGGCCAGGCGTAATCGGCCCCGTGAATGACATGATTGACATTGGCGATGGTTTCGGTCTGATTGAGCGCCGCATGTGGATTGAGGCGGATGATTCGACTGGCATCGCTGAGGTCAATGGGTAGGGTTAGCCAGTCGGCCAGTAGGTAGTAGAGCGGGGGTTGCGCAGCCAGTTGGCGCATTGGCGAGTCAGGCGCGGCCAGGGCCGGCGGCAGGCCATGGCCTTCGCGCAGCCAGCGGACAAACTGGAAGTGCAGGTCTTCATCAGGCGACTCGAAAAGCGGGTTGACCAGGCTGTAGGTCAAGCCCAACAGCAGGAAAATGATCAGAATGAGAACAAGGGGGCGCCGGGCCGCCGGTGGTTGTTGATCGAGCATGGTGCCTGTCCCAGATTGTTTGGCGGCCCGCGCGGGGCCGTGCGAGGAGATTATAGCACAGCGCGGTCAGAAGGCGAATGAACTGCCGACCAGAAAGGACGCTTGATGCACAGCGTGCCAACGGATACGCCGAATGAAGTTGAAATCATCGCAGCGGAGAACCGCTTGATCTGGCATATTCACGCTGCGCCCACGCACGCGGAGGTGAACCTGCGCGGCCATCGTGTGCGGCTGGAGGCGTTGGCCGACAGCGGGGGCGGCATCAGCGTGGTGGTTGATGCGGAAGCGCCCTTTGCCCTGGAGATGGAGGCCGGCCATACTGTTTTCTATGAATCGGCGCCCGCCGGGCGCACGGCCTATCTGCTCACCTACCTGGATCGCACCGATGTGCGCCAGGTTTGACAGAAGTCGGGTTCCCACAAGAAACCCGACTTCTTGCTCATTGACTTTCATTCCGAACAGAAGTCGGATTTCACAAGAAACCCGACTTTTTGTTTGACCTGACCTGCATCATTGGCGCTTTGCCACTGATCTGCTACACTGTCCGCAAGGCGCGCGGCCTTGCGCCCGCCCACTAGGGCGATCAGGAGTGAATGCCTCCGCCTATCGAAAAGAATCTTGTCAGCCACATTATTAATAGAAAGAGGTACATCATGTCGGTCAAGATTGTGAAGGATATTATGCACAAGGGCGTCATTGCCTGCCATCCCAACACGGCAGTGACCGAGGTTGTGCGCGTCCTGGCAGATACTGAAGTCCATGCGATTGTTGTCACCGGGCCCGACGGCGAACTGACAGGCATCATCTCGCACATGGACGTGATTCCCTTGTTTGGGCAACCGCTTGAGGGCAAAACGGCCGGCGAGATCATGACTCGTAACGTCGTCACGGTCAGCCTGGAGAATACCGTGGGTGAGGCGATGAAGCTCATGGTTGAGAAACATATTCACCGCGTAGTCGTCACTGAGGCGGGGCCGAATGGCGCGCGGATTCCAGTAGGTGTCCTTTCGACGACCGACATCGTGCGCGAGATGCGCGGGTCGCGCTGGATGTGGTATTTCAGCCCTAATCCCTGACCCCGGCGAGTCGCAACCAAGAGGCTCACAGCCGTGTGACCGGCGCGTTGCGCGCCAGTCACCGAATCAACTTGAAAAGCGAGAACAATCATGACTGCAACCATCATTGATGGCAAGGCGATAGCGGCACGCATCCGCGCGGACCTGGCGCTGGAAGTGGCCGCGCTGCGCGAGAAGACCGGCCGTGTGCCTGGCCTGGCCACCGTGCTTGTGGGGGAGAATCCAGCATCGCAGGCCTATGTCAGCTCCAAGCGCAAAGCCTGCGCGGAGCTTGGCATCGAATCGTTTGGGCACGAGATGCCGGCGTCCATCGGCCAGGCTGATTTGGAAGCGCTCGTGCGTGATCTCAACGCCAACCCGGCCGTCAACGGCATCCTTGTGCAGCTGCCGCTGCCGGGAGGCCTGGATGAAGAGGCTGTGCTGAGCACCATCAGCCTGGAAAAAGATGTAGATGGATTTCACCCGATCAACATTGGGCGGCTGAACATGAAGGGACGCCCGCCGCTGTTCGTGCCCTGCACACCGTTGGGCTGCCTGACCTTGCTCGAAGATGCGGGCGTGCACATCAGCGGCGCGGATGCGGTGGTGGTCGGTCGCAGCAACATTGTGGGCATCCCGATGGCCGCGCTGCTGCGCAACCATGACGCGACCGTCACGGTTTGTCACAGCCGCACGCGCGACCTACCCGCCAAAGTGCGCCAAGCCGACATCGTGGTGGCGGCCATCGGCCGACCGGAAATGATCAGGGGCGATTGGTTGAAGCCAGGCGCGGTGGTGATTGACGTGGGCATCAACCGGATTGCAGACGCCAGTAAGAAGAGCGGATCACGCCTGGTGGGCGATGTCGCATTCGAGGAAGCCAGGGAGGTGGCCGGCGCCATCACCCCGGTGCCTGGCGGTGTTGGCCCGATGACGATCGCCATGCTGCTGCAGAATACCGTGACCAGCTTCAAGCGCGCGCACGGGTTGTAACTCATGGCTAAAGAACGAGCGGTTGAGGAGATTCAAATTCAGATTGGCGACAGTCGCTACACGCTGACAGGCGGCGGGTTTGCGGACATGGTGGATAAGGTCAAGGGCGTGCCTGGCCGCCGCTTTCGCTCTTTTGCCAACGACAAACACTGGGTGCTGCCGGTTTCACCGGAGGAAGCCGAGACCGCGCTCAGTCCCTACCACTTGACTCTGGTGGGCAAGGCGCTGAAAGTTGCCATCATGGATCCGACCAACATGCCGACCTCGCCTGACGAGGCGCTGCCGTTGTTGCAGGAAAATCGCGCCCTCTTGGAGAAGATGATCCAGGATCTGCGCGATGTTCCCTTTTTACTCGGCCGGGAGCCTGATCATCTGGGCGCGGAGGAGAAGAAGCTGGTCATGCGGAGTGCGCGGGCTGTCGTGGGTTGGAAGGGCTGAGGTGCAGCGCTTCCCACGCAAAGCCCAAGCGCATCTGCACGGGCGCGGCGCGGCCGTTGAGCAGAACGTACGGCGCGGCCTGCGCCACATCCACGCCTAATTTCTTGAGCTGGCCTAAGTCGCTGAGCTTGCCATCGAGGCGAGCGCGTAGAATGTTGCGCATCGTTTGAGGGCCGATGCCCGGCACGCGCACGAGGTCTTGCGGCGCGGCGCGGTTGATTTCGAGTGGGAAACGCTCTGGGTGCTCCTGTGCCCAGAGCGTTTTTGGATCCTGATCGAGCGGCAGATTGCCCTCGCCATCAAACGGCAGTTCTTCGACGCGAAAGCCGTAGGCGCGCAGCAGGAAATCGCTTTGGTAAAGACGAAATTCACGCCGCGGCGGCGTGGCGGGCGCACCTTCCAGCGGGGTGTTCCGCACGGGGCTGAACGCGCTGTAGTAGGCGCGGTGCAGTCCCACCTCGCGGTACAGGCGTTGACTGGCGCCGAGCAGATCGCGGTCGCTCTCGCCGGCCGGGCCAACCACGAACTGCGTGACCATGCCGGAGCGAGCCACCTGCTGGCCGCTGTTCCCCTGGGTTTGCTGGATCAAGCGCCGGGCACGCTTCAGCGGCTCGACCAGGCTCTCCTCGAAGGTTTTCATCGGCGCCAGGCGGCTCAAGTGCTGCGCTGTGGGCGCTTCCAGGTTGGTGGACACCCGGTCGGCCAGGTGGACGGCGCGCTCAATCTGTGCTTCTTCGGCCGCAGGCAGCATCTTCAGATGGATGTACCCGCGGAAGCCGTACTTGAGCCGAATCAACTCCACGGTCTGCAGCATGCGATCCATCGAGCGCACGGCGCCGATGATGCCAGAGCTGAGAAAGAGGCCTTGCACCAGCCCAGCTCGCTGCATCTGGTCGAACGATGCGGCCAACTCGTCCGGGCTGAGGGTTT
Source organism: Candidatus Amarolinea aalborgensis (assembly GCF_900491745.1). Taxonomy (NCBI): domain Bacteria; kingdom Bacillati; phylum Chloroflexota; class Caldilineae; order Caldilineales; family Candidatus Amarolineaceae; genus Candidatus Amarolinea; species Candidatus Amarolinea aalborgensis. The sequence goes on from NZ_UETR01000045.1 coordinate 6,890, forward strand.
CGCGGCGAAAGTTGCGGCCAGCGCGGAAGGGGCAGTAGTAGCAGTTCTTCTCACACGCGCTCGTCTGCAGAATTTTCAGGATGGGCGCCTTGCGCCCGTTCGCGCTGAGCTGTGCGATCGAATCACGCAGGTCAGGCACGCGTGGGGGCAATGCCGCTGGCATCGGCTCGCCTGCTTCCAGGCACGCGTCGTACTGCGCCGCTTGTTCCAACCACTCAATTTTTGTGCGTACGTCCATGGTGTGCGCCGCCCCGATGAGAAGATGGGGGTATTATACAGAACAAATGTGCGACGAACAAATCAGGAAAGGGCGTCCAACCCGAAGGTGAATGCTTCCCGCCGGCTTGACGCATGGTGGCATCAAGCCTATAATGATCTTGGCCAACATCTTGGCTAAGATAAGACGATTGTTCGAACGGTGCAACGAGAAGTTGAGAGGTGTCGCCATGCTGATTCTGTCTGTAAGCGAAGCAAAACGCCAGATCAAAGATCTAGTCGAACAAGTTGGCGGGCGCAACCAGGTTTATTACATCACGCGTTACAGCCGGCCCAAGGTTGTCATGCTGAGCGTGGACCAATACGAAAGCCTGGTGCAGCAGGTCCACCGGCTGCAGGACGAGCTTGCGGCCATCTCGGCTACGCTGGACGCGTCCCCTGACGACGACGCTCCAATCTGGCTGCCCACGCCTGCTGGCGGCGTGCGAGCCTTCCAGCCGCACCGTCCGCTTTCAGCAGAAGCGCGGGACGCGATTCGCCGCGCTGCGCAGATGGCTCTGACGCAGCGTAATCGGACGGTCGAGCATGTTATCCAGGATGGGCGCGCGGCGCTCGATCGCGCTCGCGAGGAAGCGATCAGGGACGGCCGCGCCATTGACGACGAGGCCGAGGCGGTTTTTGATGACTGAGCGCCTACCAGGGCATTCCGATCCTGGATGGCCTGCATTTCCTGTACGTTGTGCGCGGCGACCGTCCGACTTAGGCCCGGACTCGATTCAGAACAGCGGGAGCTGAACGCCGATCGGGGCTGGGCGGGGTGGTAGTTTTTCCAGTTCGCGCAGCGCTTTCAGCGCCGCGGCGATGTCATCTACGAAGCGCGAGGGCGCGTTCTGCACGCTCTGGCCGAACAGAAAGCGTGTGCGGGCGTACGTCAGGATCAGCCGCTGCTGGGCGCGGGTCATGCCCACGTAGAACAGCCGCCTTTCCTCTTCTACATCGAACCTCTCGCCCTTCTCAACCTCTGACCCCGCGCCATGGCCGTTCGGGCGCGCGTAGGGCAGCAGCGATTCTTCACAGCCCACGATGAAGACGACCGGGAACTCCAGGCCCTTCGACGCGTGCAGCGTCATCAGCGTCACGCGGTCGGCGCGGGGGTCGTAGGCATCGGTTTCACCTTGCAGAGCCAGACTTTCCAGGAACTCGGCCAGGCGGTCATCGAACGGCGCGGCCCGGCGCGCCAATTGCGCGATGTGCTCCGTCTCGGCCGGCTCCGCGCCCAGGCTGCCCTGGCTGCACGCAAAGCGGTAGACGGCTTCGATCTGGCGTGCGACCGGCTGATCCGCGGCCAGCTCCGGCGCCTGCCAGAAGTCAGCCAGGCTGCGCAAACGCTGCTGCTGCGTCGCGCTGAAGTCTCCGGCCAGGCTTGCCTGTCGCAGAGCCTCGCTCAGCCCCGCCGGCTGACCGATCACGCACGCCCACAAGCGACCAAAAGCGCCGGTGGCAAACGCGCCTTTGCCCACTCCAAGCACGGTCTCCAGGTGCACCTGCGCGGCCGGCTGCAAACGCAGCCACAGGTAGGCCAGCACATGATGCACGGCCGGCTGCTCGAGGAGCGATCTCTGCCCCACGTGCTGAAAGGGGATGCCAGAGCGTTCGAAGGCTTCGACCAGCAGCCGGCTCTGCGCGCTCAACCGGTAGAGCACGGCAAAATCGGCAAACGACCGCGGCGTCTCCGGCTCCGTGCGGACGCGGCCCGAATCGAGCGAGAAGTAGCTGGTGCCGCCCACCATTTGTTCGATCTGATGGACGACCGTCTCAGCCTCGGCGCGGTCGGTCGGCGTCTGCACGATCTCGATGCGCACTTGCTGCACGAAGTCGGCCAGCGGCCGCACGGCCTGCAGCGACAGTCGTGTGCCGCGGTTGAGCGCAATGACCTGCATGGCCGCATCCAGGATCATCTGCGTGGAACGGTAGTTCTGACTCAGGTGCAAACGCCGGGCGCCGGGGTGATCCTCGGCAAAGCGCAGGAAAAAGCGGCGGTCCGCGCCGCGGAAGCCGTAGATGGCCTGATCCGGGTCGCCGATGACGGCCAGGTTGGCGCCGCCTGCGGTCAGTAGACGCAGCAGCCGGTATTGGGCCAGGTTGATGTCCTGGTATTCGTCCACGCAAAGCCAGCGCAGGCGATCATGCACCTGGCCGCGCACCTCGGCCTGCGTTTCCAGCAGGTGCACGGCTTGCTGAATCAGATCATCGAAATCGAGGGCCTGGCTCGTCTGACGTGCCTCCTCATAGCGGCGAAAGATGTCTGACAAACGGGCGTCATCGCAGATGCTGCTCAGTTCGGGCGCGGTCGGCGTCAGCAGACGATTCTTGGCGTCGGCAATCCAGGCCAGGAACTGATCGCGCTCTGCCAGGCGCAGCTCTGGCGCGGCCTGCGCCAGCAGCGCGCGGCGCTCTTCGTCCCGGCAGATCACGAAGTCCGGGCTGATCCCCAGGCTGGCGCCCCATTGGCGCAGCAGCCACGCGCCGAAAGCATGAAAGGTTTTGATCGTGATCCGCCGCGTCACCTCCACGCCCAGCAGGTCGGTCAGGCGGGCGGCCATCTCGTGCGCCGCCTTGTTGGTGAAGGTGATCGCCAGGATGGCTTCCGGCGCCGCCTGCTGCGCCTGGATCAGGTACGCGATGCGCACGGTCAGGGTGCGGGTCTTGCCGGTGCCCGGCCCGGCCACAATGATCAACGGCCCCTGCGTGTGCAAGACGGCCTCGCGCTGCGCGGCGTTGAGCGACGCCAGAATAGACGATCCCGCGGGCTCGCCCTGATGATGCAAAGCAGCGTGGTCGCCTTGATCAGGCGCCCTGGCCGCGTCGTCCTCGTTTGCCGCCTCGATCAAGAAGAGCTGACTGCCTGCGGCGCTTTCACGCAGGTGGCGCACTGCGCCGCTCACCGGCTCAGTCGCGCTGGCGACCGTCGTCACCGCGCCCGCGGCGGCAGGCTGCGATGGATGAATGACCGCAGCGGAGGCTGCGCGGGGCGCTTCGGCTGCGAAGAGGCCGCCCTGAAGCAGACCTGGCCCGTTCCCGGACATGGCGAACAGCTTGATGACGCCGTACTCGCCGTCGTAGCCCGCGTCAGCCTGCACCTCGCCGCGGCGCATGCGACCGATGCCATCGGCCAGGCGTTCGCCGCCCGCGCGCGCGATGTCGGTCAAGGGCGCGGCTTGCAGGATGGTCAGCTCCGGCCCCAGACGCGCCAGGAGCTTGTTGTACTCCTGCTCCACCTGGCGTGACCCGGCGCCCACCGCGTACACCTGACCCAGGATTTCGGGCAGCGGAATCAGGCTGACGAACGGCGCCGGACGCGGCGGGCGCTGACCAGGCGGCCGGTCGGCCAGGGCTTCGACGCGGTGCATAACCCCGATGGTGACTTCTTTGCCGCACACGGGGCACAGGCCCTGGTGTGTGCGCGTGGTCGCCGGCTCCCAGCACACCTGGCATTTGCGATGGCCGTCGAGATGGTATTTGCCCTCTTCCGGGAAGAATTCTACTGTACCCTGGAACGCAGCCGGGTCGCCCGTTTGCAGCGCACGGAAGAGCGCCGGGTAGGAGAGTTCGGTGTCGAAGAGGGTGGCTTCGCGAGCCAGTTTCTGCGGCGAATGGGCGTCCGAGTTGGAAACCAGGGTGTAACGATCCAGGTTGGAGACGCGCCAGTTCATGGGCGGGTCGGAGGAGAGGCCAGTTTCGAGCGCAAAGATGGATGGCGTCAGATCGCCGAAACATTCCTCCACGGAATCGAAGCCGGACTTGGAGCCGAGCAGCGCAAACCAGGGCGTCCAGATGTGCGCGGGAATCAAGTGGCACGCCGGGTTGATGTTGAGGATGATTTCGAGCAGGTCGCGCGCATCGAGGCCAAGAATGGGGCGGCCATCCGCGCGGATGTTGCCGATCTTCTCCAGCGCAGCCTGGATCTTGGCGACCGCGTCGAAGTCGGGCGCGAAGATGACGTTGTGAATCTTGCGCGTCTGGCCGTGCTTCTTGTAGATACTGCTGATTTCGCCGCCCAGCAGGAAGCGGACGGGGGCCTGGCAGCTTGGCGGCACCGTTTGCTGGACCCCAGGTCATCGTTCAGGCGATAGAGGCCGTCCTCGGCCGGTTGCAGCCGCGCGCGCATCTCCTGCAGCCAGCCGGGGTGCGCAATATCGCCGCTGCCGACGACGTGCACGCCCTTGAGCTGCGCCCAGCGCGCAAGCTGTTCGAACGTCAGCTCTTTACTGGTGGCGCGGGAAAAGTGCGAATGGATGTGCAGATCGGCGACGAATTTCATGACACGACACGGTTAGAATTTGGGCCGCAGTATAACACAGACGGGGCCGATTACCAGAAATCGCGTTTCTCCCAGAAACCCCGGTTTCGATGAGGCGATTACCACGTTTGTTTCTCTCCCTGGTGTATGCTAGAATGACTCCTGCCCCGATCTGAGACCTTCAGGGGTTGCAAGCGCCTGTCGAAACTTTCATGGCGATGACCCAAACACGCTCTTCTAAACGATCCCTCGTGTGGTTGGCCTGCGGCCTGCTGCTCGGTCTGCGCCTGGCGATCCAGTTCCCTGGCTGGCTGGCGTTGAACCAGGGGATGCGCGCCTGGCGTACCCAGGATTTGGGCCTGGCAATTGATAGGCTGCAGCGCGCCACGCAGCGCGTGCCCACCTCCGCGGTGGCCTGGCGGGCGCAGGGCCGCGTGCAGTTGGCGCAGGTGCAGCCAGCCGCGGCGCGTTCGGCCCTGGAGAAGGCCCTCGCTTTGCAGTCTCACGATCGCCTCACGCATTTAGAGTTGGCGCGGGCGCTGGAGCAGGTCGGCGCCGACGATGAGGCGCAAACGCACTATCGCCAGGCCGGCTGGCCCGCGTACGCCAGCCTTCGTCGCCAGGCCCAGGCCGCGCTGAGCCGGGGTGCAGTCCGCGACGCGGTGAAACGGGCGGGACAGGCGGCCGCGGTGGAACCAACCCGCGCCGAGGCCTTCTATCTTTGGGGCGAGGCGCTGTGGGCGCAAGGGGATCAGCCAGCGGCGGTCAGCCAATGGCAGGCGGGACTGGCCTTGGCAGCCAAGCAGCCGGCGGCGCTTGATGACTATTACGAGGGCCGTGTGGCCCTGGCGCGCAGCGATCCCGCCGCGGCTGTGATCGCTCTGCAAACAGCCTGGCGACTCGACGCCACGCTGCCGTGGACGGGGCTGTGGCTGGGCGAAGCGTTGTTGGCGGATGGTCAGCCTGCCGCGGCGGCCAACGCCTGGCAGGAACAGACACGCCGCTTTCCCGCCAACCCGTGGGCTTACCGCCGCCTGGGCGATTTGGCTCGCGCCCAGGGCGATGCCGCGGCTGCCCAGAGGTGGTATGATTTGGCAGACAGCAGATAAATGGGCAGGTGCGATGGAATCAGGAAGCAAAGACCGGCTGTTGGTGATCGTGCCGGCGTATAACGAGGAGGCCAGCATCGCGCATGTGGTGCAGGGCGTTTTGACGACCCATGCCGATAATCGGGCGCGGCGCCTGCCCGCAGCTTCTGTCCTCGTGATTGACGATGGTTCGACCGATCGCACCGCGGACGTGGCCCAGGCAGCCGGCGCCATGGTCCTGCGCTTGCCCTATAACCTGGGCATCGGCGGGGCGGTGCAAGCCGGCTTCAAATTCGCCGCGCGGTACGGCTATGCCTTTGCCGGGCGCGTGGATGGCGACGGTCAGCACAACCCGACCGATTTGCACGCGCTGCTGGCGCCGATCGTTGGCGGCCAGGCCGATGTGGTGATTGGGTCACGTTTTCAGAACGGCCCGACATCCTACCGCGTGCCCACCAGCCGGCGCTTGGGCATCCGTCTGTTTGCGGCCCTCGTTTCGCGCTTGACGCACTGTCGCGTGACTGATCCTACCTCCGGGCTGCAGGCCGCCAACCGACGCGCAATCGAATTCCTGGCGCGCTGCTATCCGCAGGATTATCCCGAAATCGAGGCGCGCATCCTGCTGCACCGCGCCGGGCTGACCACCATCGAGCTGCCCGCGGTGATGGCCCCGCGCCGCGGCGGCGTTTCTTCGATCAACCACTGGCGCGGCGCGTACTACATGGTCAAAGTGCTGCTGGCCGTGCTGATCACCGCCGTCAAGACAGCTCCCAATGTGTCGCTGCGAGAGTAGAGGCTGGATACTTTGTATTTTGTACTTTGCACTTGCCATTCAGCGTTCCGCATTCATCATTCAGCATTCCAGGGAACCATCTGATGCCGCAGCCGATTCTGAAATTGATTGCCATCGCGGTGAGCCTGGGATGGCTCGGCCTCATTTTGGAACTGGTGCGCCGCGGGCGGCTGCGTGAAGATCACGCGCTGCTGTGGCTGCTGACGGGCGTGGCGCTCCTGGCGTTTTCGCTCTTCGAAGGGGCGCTGCGTTTCATGGCCGACCTGATTGGCGTGGTCTACGCGCCATCCATCCTGTTTGGTATTGGCATGATGTTCGCCGTGGTCATTTTGCTTTTCCAGGGCATTACCATCTCACGTTTGCAGACGCAGAACAAGGAACTGGCGCAGGATGTGGCGCTCTTAGCCTGGGAAGTGCAGCAATGGCAGAAAGCCAACCGGGCTGACGGCCGAACCGACGCGGCCTCCCCGGACGGCCAGGTCGAGGGCGCGGCCGGGGAGGCCGCGGCCGGCCAGGCTGGCGATTGAAATCGCGCCTGAAGGGCGTGCCGCCCGGCGCCCACCTGCGTGGGCGCAAGATTGGCCGGCGGCGCGCCCGTTCGCCCCGAATTCATGCGGCGGCCGGCCAGGCCAGCGATTGAAATCGCACCTGAAGGGCGTACCGCCCGGCGCCCACCTGCGTGGGCGCAAGATTGGTCGGGGGCGGCTGGCGATTGAAATCGCGCCTGAAGGGCGTGCCGCCCGGCGCCCACCTGCGTGGGCGCAAGATTGGCCGGCGGCGCGCCCGTTCGCCCCGAATTCATGCGGCGGCCGGCCAGGCTGGCGATTGAAATCGCACCTGAAGGGCGTGCCGCCCGGCGCCCACCTGCGTGGGCGCAAGATTGGCCGGCGGCGCGCCTCTTCGCCCCGAATTCATGCGGCGGGCGACCGGCGGGCGGCTGGCGATTGAAATCGCGCCTGAAGGGCGTACCGCCCGGCGCCCACCTGCGTGGGCGCAAGATTGGTCGGCGCAGGCCGACCTGGAGGCGGAACGCCCGTTCGCCCCGAATTCATTCGGCGGCGGCCGGCGATTGAAGGCGATTGAAATCGCACCTGAAGGGCGTGCCGCCCGGCGCCCACCTGCGTGGGCGCAAGATTGGCCGGCGGCGCGCCCTTTCGCCCCAAATTCATGCGGCGGCCGGCGATTGAATCGCTGCCGCGAGGATTGAAATTGTCTCTATGACCTACCGCTGTTATGTGATCGGCCTCGATGGGGCCACATTTGATTTGATCCTGCCGTGGGTGGCGCAGGGCAAACTGCCCGCGTTTGCGGATCTGCTGCGCCGCGGCGCCTGGGGCCAACTGCGCAGCACCGTGCCGCCCATGACCGGCCCGGCCTGGACCACGTTCGCGACCGGCGCAAACCCGGCTCGGCACAGCATTTACGATTGGGTCTATCGCGAGCCCGGCACCTACAATTTCGTGCCTGCGACCGCGCGCAACCGGCGTCTGCCCAGCCTGTGGAGTCTGCTCAGCGCGGCTGGCCGGCGCGTGTGCGTGGTCAACGTGCCGATGACCTTCCCGCCGGAGCCGGTCAACGGCCTGTTGATCTCCGGCCTGCCCACGCCGTCCAAGCAGGTCACGTTCACCATCGCCGACTGGCGGAGGTCTGAGCGCCTCACGGCAACCATCTCTATCCTGATCGGACAGGCTTACTTCGACGTGGTGGATGCGTTCCCATCTGCCCAACAGCACCACGGAACAGCGCATCAAGGTGGTCGAAAACCGTGCGGCTGGGAAGCGAGATTTCTTATGGTGTCTTCAGGCACCGGACACCGCCTACGCCATGGAAGTTCTCGAGGCGGCGCATCTGCCAGGCGACCGGCCAGCCGCGAGCGATGCCATTCTGGCTCTATCATTCGATCGCTGGCTGGCGACGTAAATCGCCCTTGCCGCACCGTGCTGATGCTGATGTCCGATCCGCAATGGCCCATTCACAGTCTGATCCATGTCAACAACGTTGGTGCCAGCAGTTTTCTGCGCATCGTCCGATTGGCGCCGCGCCCGCTGCCGCGCGTCGGTTCAGCCCCATGTCCGTTTATGATCTGCCCAGCGCCTGGGGTTGGGCACTCTCAAGAGGTGGCGCGGGGCCAGGGCGCTGCGTACGCTCTTCTTCTTCGATGACGTGGATTGGCGGCCGCAGGCCCAGCAATACATCGGCCAGATTCGGCTGCGCGCGGTCGCGCTCCAGGGCGTGGCCGGCGCCGAATACAACCGGGCGCTGAAATCAATGCCTGCGCTGTTGACCGATCCGGCCACGGCGAGGCGGTGGTGATGAAATCTCACGCGAGGAACCTATCAAGCCGTATCCGACGACGCCTTGATCATTGTCTTCGCCAAACCTGAGTATTTCGGCTTCGGCGAGTACGAGTCTGTCGCACGCGATCGAAGGCGTTGCCGCCGCGGCATCTCAGGCACGCATCGCATGAACGGCATCTTCGTGGCTCCCCGTGAGCGGTCGGGTGGTCAGCGGCCGACGCTGGCTGACCTGGCGCCGACCATGCTGCACCTGTTCGGCCAGTGATTCCGGCAGCCGCCAGGGATGGCCGTGTCTTGACCAGGAAGCTCAGCGGCCCATTGGCCGAACAGGCGCAGGTGGTCGAGTCGCCGGCTTTGACAAGCGCGGGCGCGACGCCGATGCTCTTCCACGCGCGGATGAAGCCGCCATCAGCGAACGCCCGCGCGGACTGGGGTACGTGGGATGAAGGCGGACGAAGGCGACCACGCCAGACCCGATGCGGCCTGTCCACGCTGACCGTTGACCTGGAAGAATGGTTCCAGGCCTGACCAGCACCATATATCGCCAGGTGGCGCATGGCCGCAATGTGCGCCTATGCGGATTGACCGAGCGCCTACTTGGCGCTGCTGGCCGCGCACGGGGTCCATTCGCCACCTTCTTTGTGGTCGGCGCATTGTACCGCATGAGCCAGCTCATCCGCCGCATGAGCCGAGCGGGCATGAACTCGGTGTGCACGGCTACCACCATCGCTTCGTTCACGGCCGACCCCGCCCAGTTTCGGGATGAAGCCGCCGCCATGGACGCCATCCGCCAGGCGGCAAAGGCGATATTCCCATCCTGGGCGTTCACCGCCCTATTTTCGATCAACGGCGCGTCTGTGGGCGCTCGATGTGCTGGCGGCGTCAGAGGGTTTTGCCTACGATTCCAGCCTGATCCGCACGCGCAATAGCCGCTGTTGGCTTTCGCACGCGCCCGTGCGCCCGTGCGCTTCGCAATCTACTGATGGGCGCGCAATCCCTCGGCGGGACAGGCGCAATCCAGCGGATTGCGTTGCCTCGGCGGGCACTGGTATCGAGTTCCGGTCACGACCGTGAGCTGCCGCTTGGCGGCTTCCTGCGGCGGCTTTGCCTGGCGGGTGCCGCCCTATCCGCTCATTCGGGCGCTGATGCGGCACCCGGCCAGGCAGGGGACCGGTGGTGGCCTACCGTGCATCCGTGGGAATTCGACACCGCGCAGCCCGCGGCGGCGCCTCGCCTCACCGCGTGAGCACATCACCCACCGCGCTTCGGTCAGGCCGGCCTTTGAGGTCAGCCTGGAGCCGCCTGCTGGCCGGAGTTTTCCTGGGAGCCGCTGCGTGACCAGTTGGCGCAGGCTGCTTCCTGCCGCTATTGAGCCGGGCATGATTTCCGTGCATGAGGGGCAGGGACATACTGGCGTGGGATGATTTCGCCCTGGCATCGCCCCAAGCCAGCTATTACCATCTGGCGGCGGGCGGGACATCTACCGCCAGGTCATACGGCCTGCGCCCGTTCGCCCTGGTGGCGCAGGGGCGCGAGGCGCCATCGTCGGCGTGCTGCCGTTGTGTCACGTGCGCCTGGCCCAGCTCGTCCGCATCTGACCTCGCTGCCGGGTGGGACTGGCCGCGACCACTCGGCAACGCCGCCAGCGCCTTGATCGAGGCCGCGGTGGCGCTGGCGCAGCGCGATGGGCACCGCATATTGCTGCGCGACAGCCCTGACAGCTCCCCTGGGCGACGACGGCTCCGGCTGACGCCACCCGCTGGCGCACGGTGGAGCGTCATGTCACGGTGCGCCAGAGTTTACAGCCCGGCGCAGGACATCGCTGTGGAAGGCTTCTCGCACGATCTGCGCAACCCGGTGCAACGCCGCCGGTTTCGGCTTGAGCTGGGATGCCGATCAACTGGACGCCTGGTATCCGGCCTTTGCGGAGACGGCGCAGCGTAAAAGGAACGCCGGTGCTCAGCCGGCGCTTCTTCACCTGGCGCGCCCGCTTCCCGGGATCAGTTTCACGCTGTGGTCATCGCGCCACTCACGGCAGGCTTGTGGGCGGCGGCTGCCAGTTCTTGCTCGGCCAGACCGTCTGGTGCACCTGGGGCCATCCGCCGCCAGTTCCTGCGCCAACTATGCGACCTACCTGATGTACTGGAAATCATGGCGCATTTCGCCGGGTTGGGTTACGCTGCGCGTTGATTTTGGCCGCAGCTGCATCATTCCAGCCATGCCGCGTTCAAGCGGCGCTTTGGCCGGAACCGTATCTATCGCAGCGTCTGGCTGCACCGCCAGGCAGCCCTGCCCGCCTTGGATTGCTCCAGGAAGCGGCCAGAAGCGCGTTGGAACTCAGCACCTTGGCAGCCGCCGCGATGTGGCAGCGCCTGCCGCCCGCCGCGGCTGAACGCCTGAAATACGGTCGTGCGCCGTCCGTGCCGTTTGGGTGATGAGAGAACATAAAGTGCAAAGTACAAAATGCAAAATACAAAGTGCAGAGTGCGAAGGCGGAGTGCCGAAGCCCAGAGTGGACAAGTGCAAGCAGAGTGAATATCGAAGATTTGATAATTCGCACAGTGAAGGGTCGAAGAGCGCCTCATTTCAAGTTCGGAAGGATAACCTCAAATCGCGAAGCTCAAAGCCCATATTCCATTGTGGCGTTATTTGCCGCCCAGCGCACGCCGGTCCGCTGGTCTGGATCGGCTGCCAGCCTGGCGGCCGTCGTTCGCCGCGCGCCGAAGCCCGTCTTGGCCAGCAGCGCGATGACGGGCAACCCGTCGCTGGCCTGACAGCCAGCGGCCGCGGCCTTTCTTGATCCTGGAAGCCTGCAAGCGCCAGCGTCCCGGTCGTGATGATGGTATCCGCCCGCTTACACCTGTCCGGTGCTGGCCTACGCGCGCATGCCGCAGGCTAGCGTGCGCCTGGTGGACATGAATGCAGACGTTGGATTACGACCGCGCCGCTGGATCGCGCCATTGGGCCGCAGACGCTGGCCGTGGTCAGCGTCCATCCGCTGAGGCTGCCGCGGTAGCTGGACGATGTATGCGCTCGCGCGCACGCGGTCGGCGCCTTTCTTCGTATGACGACGCCGCAGGCCTTCGGCGCCATCGATCACCTGCTCCAGAAACCCGGCCTCTCTGAGACCAGTTCCTGGATCCGCTCCCAGACTGGCGACTCCGCCACCGTTGGCTTCGCGCTCCCTCATTCCTCATTCCTCGTTCCTCATTCAGCGTTCCTCGGCACCCTGGGCGACGCCGGCCTGCTCAGCTTTGGCCAGCGTAGGCCTCAGCACGGGCGGCGGCAGCGACGCTTTTCAACGACGCCGCGTTGTGGCCGAACCGCCGCGGAGATCATCGGCGCAGTCGGCCGCAGCCGTTTGGCGTCAACTGTCCTGGCCTGGGCCAGGACAGCGCAAGCTTCTCGTCGTTTCATCCACGCGGCTGGTGGTGGGTCGCAGTTGGTCTCAACGCGGCTGGCGATGACCCGCGCACCTGGCATTTTGCGCGGCAGCCGCTGAAACGTTTGCGGCTGCGCTATGAGCGCGCAGCTCCTGCGGCTGGCCGGCTGGAGCACGCGGCGCGGGCTGCGCCGCAGCATCTGCTGGCAATGCGCGTCTGCACCCTGGCAGGTTGACGCCGTCGCGCCCATGGCAGCGCCGCCGATCTACGTGCGCCTGCCCTTGCTGGCCCGTGACCACGCGCGGCGTGAGGAACTGGTGCACGCCTGCGTTACGCCGGCATCAGCCGACCGACTTCAACGGCCAAACCCTGGCCGAAATCCTCATACGCACGCCGTCGAGCCTGCCTGCCCCATCGTTTGCGCAGAGCACCGGGGCAACCTGGATTTCTAAGCGCGACCGAGATTGCATAGCGCCTGCTCACTCTGCCTACGCACCCTGTGCAGGAAGAGGATATCGAGGCGATGCTGTTCGTCTTGCGCACAATTGGTTGATGGTAGTTGAAGATTGAAAATTGAAGATTCCGGACCGAGACCGGAGATCACCCGTCTTTCAAACGCCTCGGTCTCTAATCTCTGATCTCTGATCCCTGTCAAGAGACGCCTATGTCCAAACCACGAATTCTCGTTTCGGCCTCGATGGAGGCTCGTTCAATTTCATCGGCGATTGGCTGCGACGCACAGCTGCCCACCCTGAAAGCGCCTGGTGGCCGCCAGGCGCGCGGCGAAATGGAGAGCGCCGCCGCCGCCCGTGACCTCGCCGGCCTGGAAGTGCTACGCCGCGGGCAAGTATGCCGGCAAACTCGGCGTCTTCTGGTGGCAGCAGCTGATCCCTACGCGCGTGGTCATCATCCCACCTCGCACACCTTCAAGAGCGCCGAAGTGTGGGACTATCTCAACCCGGGCCGGCTTGCGCACCGGCGTCATCGGCGTGCCGCGCACCTATCCACCCAAAGCCCTCGATGGCTTCGCGGTGTGTGCGGCCCTGATGTCAGCCAGACCGGCTACACCTCCCGCCCGGAACTGGCGTCCGACCTGGAGCAGACTGCTGGACTACGAGCTGAACATCAAGGGCGATTTTTTCAATGCCACGAAGGACAGTCCCGTGGTGCAGAAGCGCTACTGCCGTCATTGATAAGACCTTCTTCCACGCGCTTCGCGTACCTGCATGGCAAGGGATTCCGGTGGATTTTCTGCACATCACCACCTTCGACCTCAACCGCATCCAGCGCTCTTCTTCTGATGAAGAGCAACCTTGTGGGCCTGGCAGGTGGTGGACAAATGGCTGGGCGAACTGGCGCCGCAGTTCGATTACACCCTGGTCATGTCGATCACGGCACCGCCGGGTCGCCAAAGCCTTCTTCCTCAACGCACTGGCTCAAGCAGCAGGGCTATCTTTTCACGCGCCTGCCTCGGCCGATGTGCTCTTCCGGTTAGGCCTCAACCGCACCGCAATCAGCCGCCTGCTCGATGTGCTGCACCTCAAGCGCCTCTTCCCATTTTGAACTCATGCGCCGGGTGCGCGTATCTGCTGCCGAGCAGCACCGGCGTCTACGGCGGTTTGGCAATCAGGCCGTTATTGCAGCGTGTTGATTGGACTTGCCTGCGCCTTGCCCTGGCGCAGGGGCCGGTGTACATCAGCCGTGACGGCGTCCACGGAGGCGGCGTACCAGGCGTTGTGCGATGAGTTGATCGCGCGCATCGAGGCCATCCGCACCCGGAGACCGGCGCGCGGTCTTCGTCAAGGTCTATCCCGCGACGGGGCCTTTCAGGCCCTTATGCGGCGGACGGCCCTGATCTGCTGGCCCTCAACGCCGATGAGTATACATAGCGGGCCTGGCGCAGGCAAACCCGTTCGAGGCGCACCTGGCGGTGGAAGGGCAACAACCGCCGTTTTGGCATGTGCCTCCTGCACGGCCGGGCATTCGCCAGCAGGACTGAAATCACCGGCGCGCGCATCGTGGACCTGGCGCCGACCATCCTGCACCTGGCGGGCGGTACCCTGCTCCGATGATCTCGATGGCCGCGTGTTGATCGGCACCTTTGAGCCTGGCTCGGCGCTGGCGCAGCGACCTGCGCTATCAGCCAACCTGACCGCATCCCCGGCTCGGACAGCGGCGCAGGCGCGGCCTACGACGCCGAAGTCGCGTCCCGCCTGACTGGCCTGGGCTACCTGGGGTATAAGCGGCCTCATGCCACAGGTCTTGGCACGCTGCGCAATCCTGCTTTTCGCCCTTCTGGACCGCACACGCTGTTGTCACGAAACGGCGCCTGGATGCAAACCACCGCGCAGAAGCTGGTTGGTCTATCGGCTGACCGGCTCGGCGTTGGCCCTCGGCGCCACCTGGTTCTTACCGCTGCTGCCGGTCATTCCCCTTACCCTGCTGGGCGGCGCCTTGACCGACCGCGTCCCCAGCGGCGGCCTGGTCATCCTCACGCAGGTGGGCTGCTCTTGCAGGCGTTGGACTCCTGACCGTCCTCACCGCGCGGCGTGATCCAGGTCTGGCATATCATCGCGCTCGAATTCGTGCTGGGCGCGCTGGGGTCGTTGGACGTACCGGCCCGGCAGACGCTCTTGCTGGAAATCGTCGGCCCAGCGGATCTGGCCAATGCGGTGGGATTGAACGCGGCGGCCTTCAACGCCGCCCGCGTAATCGGCCTGCGCTGGCCGGCATCCTCATCGCCCAGGTGGGTGAGGCCGGCTGTTTTGGCATCAATGCCGCCAGCTTCAGCGTCGTCATCCTCGTCCTGCTGCGCCTGCGATTGCCCTTCCCGGCCGCGCTCAGCCGCCGCGGGTCGTTGCGTAGCAGCGTGGCCGCGGGCGCCGACTACCTGCGGCGCCAACCGACCCTCTTACGCCTCATCGGCATCCTCAGCCTGTGCGGCCTGGTCTTTGCCCCGTACGTGATTGTGCCCGTGTTCGCGCGTGAGGTGCTGCACGTAGACGCCACCGGGCTGGGCCTGCTGATGGCCGCCGTGGGCGCGGGCGCCGTCGGCGGCGGCCTGGTCGCGGCTGGCAGCCGGGCCGCGCGACGCCTGCCCTTGCTGATTGGCGCCAGCCTGGTTTTTGGCCTCAGCCAGATCGCCTTCGCCCTGTCGTCCACGTTTGGCTTGTCAGCCCTGCTGCTGGCGGTTGGTGGCGCTGCGTTCGTCATGTCGCAGGCCCTCACCAACACGATGGTGCAGTTGCAAACACCGGACGATCTGCGCGGCCGCGTCCTCGGCTTCTACACCCTGCTGACCATCGGCGCCGGCCGTTTTGGCGGCCTGCTCATCGGCGCCGGCGCCAGCGCCTGGGGTGCCCCATTGGCCCTGGGCTTGGGCGCAGGCCTGTGCTTGCTCGGCGTCGCTATCCTGGCCGTGGGGCTGAGGAGGAACGCTGAATGATGAACGCTGAACGAAGGACGCTCGGTCCACTTTGCACTTTGGTGCTTTGTACTTTGCACTTTCCGTTCTGCACTTTGCACTTTCCCTGCGGCGTGTTACAATCGCTCACGCTATGATCTGGACACGCCTGCGCGCGCTGCCTGTGAGCGCCGTCTTATTTCTCTTTCTGCTCTTCCTGGCTCTATCGAACCTGCTGACACGGCTGCCGCCCGCGGTCGCGGTCAGCCTGGCGTACGGGTTGGTCTTGCTGCTTCCTGGCTGGCTGCTGATGCGCTGGTTGTGCGCCGACATGCCGCTCGACTTCTTGGAACGGGTTGGCCTTGCATTCCCGCTCAGCCTCGCGCTGCTCATTCTCCCTGCCAGCGCCGTACTCGCCCTGCATCTGAATCTGACCGCGTTTCAATGGGCTTTCGGCGGCCTGGCCCTGCTCTTGGGCCTGCTGGCCCTCCTCCCCCTACGTCGGTCTCGCCCCTCGTCCCCAACCATCAATCTTCAATCTTCAATTTTCAATTTTCAATTTCTGTCTTCCAACCTCCCCCTCACCATCCTTCTCCTCGCGGCGCTCCTCAGCGTCGCAGTCATCGCCAGCCGCGGCGGGTTGGATGGCGATCAGATTGCCTATCTCGGTTTTGCGCGTGTCGTCTTCGAAGACCGCCCGCTGACTGGGCTTGACCCGCTCTTTGGCACGGGTCTGCCTGTGCCGCCGCGCGCCGCGCTCAATCCCTGGGGCATCATCCCGGCCTTCCTGGCGCGCGTCAGCGGCGCTGACCTGACCGATGCGCTGGGCCGTTATCTGCCCGCGCTCCTGGCCTTGAGCGCCCTGGCGTCGCTCTACACCCTGGTCAGCCAACTGACGCGGCGGCGTGACCTGGCCCTGTTTTTGACCAGCTTCCAGGTGCTCTTTTTCCTGGCCGCGCCCTTCCACCGCCACGGCAACCTGGCCTACGCTTTTTTTCGGCGCATCGTTTCTGACAAGTTCATGCTCCTGTTCGTGGTCCTTCCTGTGGCGTTAGCCCTCGTACACCGCGCCTTGCAGGCGCGCGCCTCGCCGCTGGGCGACCGAAACGGGCCAGGCGTCCCGAACTGGTTCAGGGAGCGGCCTCACCTCAACCCCCGGCCCCTTCTCCTCTCCGCGCTGCGGAGAGGAGAAGGGGGGAGAAGCGCGGCCGTCTTCGAGGGCCCGGCCTCCTTGCCAGAGGGTGCGGATGCAGGGGAGGGTGAGGCGCCGCAGACGCCGTCGTCACGCCTCCGGCGTGACCTACGGTTCTCCAGAAGCCTGACCCTGGCTGCGCTGGGCAGCCTGCCGCTCATCATTCACCCCATTGACACGGCCTTTTTTGCTGTGGCCGCGGGGACGCTGGCCGGCCTCGCCTGGCTGATTCGTCCCAGTTGGGCCAGCCTGCGCCGCAGCCTCGGCGTGGGCGCCATCATCCTGGGACTGTTGATTTTTCCCTTCTTGCTGCGCCAACAGGTGGAAGAAACCCGCTCCGCCTATCTTTTCCCGACGTCGTTCGCGAATCTACCGCTGCAAGAAGCGCCCGAACTGATCTTGCCCTTCCTCTGGCGCGACGCCCTGCAGATGCCTGGCTTGCAGCCGCTCATCGTCACGCCCGCGCCGGGCGCGCCCAATCCGTTCTTGCTCTACCGCCTCTGGAGCCAGATCAACGGCCAGGGCCTCTTGATCTTCAGCCCCGCGCGCTACATGAGCCACCCGGATCTGCTGTGGGATGCGGGCACGTTGCTGGCGCTGCTGCTGGCGCCGCTGGCTCTCCTGCGCGTACGGCGCAGCCCGCTGGCGCGCTTCATCCTGGCGACCACGATTCCCTTTG
>NZ_UETR01000036.1:0-32507 GCF_900491745.1 Candidatus Amarolinea aalborgensis
CTGGTAGTCGCTGATGTCGTAGCCGTTGTCGTCGTTGGGCGATTTGTAAACGGGCGACAACCAAACCACATCAACGCCAAGCGTCTGCAGATAATCGAGCTTACTGATAATCCCGCGCAGGTCGCCGATGCCGTCGCCGTTGCTGTCACAGAAACTACGCGGATAAATCTGGTAGACGACGCTTTCTTTCCACCACGTCTTGTTCATTTGGGTAGCCTCATGTTGTAGAAAACAAAAGACTCTTGCGGAGAAACCTGCAAGAGTCTTTGGAGCGGGAGCGACGGGATTTGAACCCGCGGTCTTCGGCTTGACAGGCCGACATGTTAACCGCTACACCACGCCCCCCCGTCAGGTTGAGCTTTGCCAACCGGACGGGAGCATCTTACCATGCGGCGCGGCTTTCGTCAAATTTTTAAGCCCAAGACGGATGAGCTAGTCGGGTGCGAAACCCTCACGTCAGGCCATCACGCGGGCAATGCGCTGCAACGCCTCGCCAATATCGTTGGCACTAATTTCATAATGGGTGACGGCGCGCAGCCGTCGGCCCCCTGCGGGAAACAGGCGTACGCCCACCGCGTCCAGCGCGGCCGCCAGCTGCGCCGGGGTCAGGTCAGGGCGCACCAGCTCGAACATAACGATATTGGTGCGGGTGCGGGCTGGATCAGCCTGCAGGCCCGGAATTTGGTTGAGGCCAACGGCCAGGCGTTGCGCGTGATCATGATCTTCCGCCAGCCGCTCGACCATCTGCTCCAGGGCAATGATGCCCGCCGCGGCGATCACGCCAACCTGACGCATGCCGCCGCCCAGCAGCTTGCGATTGCGGCGCGCCTGCTGGATGAAGGGCCGCGAGCCGCACAGGAGCGAGCCAATCGGCGCGGCCAGTCCTTTAGAGAGGCAGAAAGAGACTGAATCGGCATCCGCGGCCAACTCCTTGACATCCACGCCCAACGCGACCGCGGCGTTGAATAGTCGGGCGCCATCCACATGCAGCTTGAGATTATAGCTCCGCGCCAGCGCGCCCACCGCCTGGAGATAAGCCGGGTCGAGCACGGCGCCGCCGCAGCGGTTGTGCGTATTTTCCAGACAGATCAGGCGCGTGCGCGGAAAATGCACATCATCGCCGCGAATGGCCGCTTCGATGTGATTGAGATCGAGCGTGCCATCGGGCTGATTGGGCACCGTACGCGGGTGCAGACCGCCCACGACGGCGGCGCTGCCCTGTTCGTAGTAGAAGATGTGGGCCTGGTCGCCGACGATGATCTCATCCCCGCGGCCGCCATGCGTCAACAGCGCCACCAGGTTGCCCATGTGGCCGCTGGCGACAAAGAGGGCTGCTTCTTTGCCCAGCCGCGCGGCGGCAATGGCCTCCAACTGCTGCACGGTCGGGTCATCGCCCAGCACATCGTCGCCCACCTCGGCGGCCGCCATCGCCGCGCGCATCGCCGGCGTCGGTCGCGTCACCGTATCCGAACGTAAATCAATGATTCGCATCTCTCAACTCTGAACGATGAATTCTGAACTGCTCATTCCGCAAGGCGCCATCCGCGCTTTGCACTCTGCACTTTGCGCTTTTACGTTAATACTTCCGCACCACGTTCCGGTACGCCAGCGGCTGACGGCATTGGAAGAGTTGATGCTCTTCGCGGGCCTGGCGCACCAGGTCAAGGTTGATGCGCGCAATGCCGTAACCTTCAGCGTTGTCTTCCAGGCCGGTGTAGCGTTCACCGCGCGGGCTGAGCACCATCGAATCGCCGAAGAATTGGTAGCTCGGTTCTTCGCCTACCCGATTGGCGGCCGCAATGAAAACCGAATTCTCACACGCGCGGGCCACGCAGTAGGCGCGCCATTCGTCCTGGTGCGGCACTTCCCAGTTGGCGCATACGGCCACCACATCCGCGCCATCCAGGGCCAGGCTGCGCGCCGCTTCGGGGAAGGCCATGTCCCAACCCACCAGCACGCCGAGGTTGCCCCATTCCGTTTCAAAGACGGGGAAGCGGAAGCCATTACGGAAGGCCAGTCGCTCTTCACCCTTGAGGTGAACCTTGCCATAGCTGCCGATCAGTTCGCCGTCCGGCCCGATGACCACGGCCGTGTTGTAGAGGACACTCTCGACTTTGGCCTTGGACACCATGCCGAAGACGAGGTGCGTGTTGTATTGAGAGGCATCCTTTGCCAGGCGGCTGACGGTAGGGCCAGGCACGGTTTCCGCGTAGTCCGTGAAGCGGAGGCCACACTCGTGGCCGGTCGTCGTCAGCTCTGGAAAGACCACCAGGTCTACCGGCTGTTCGGTGCAGATTTTGTTGATGAAATCGGACATGCGACGGATGTTCTCATCCGGTTCATTCAACGTCGGCTGGAATTGCACCACGGCAATCGTAATTTCGCGCATGGAATCGTCATCTCCTTCATAACGTAATCTGGGCGATCTATATCCGTAATACAGTGAGTTGCGGCGCAAGGCTGGCGCCATTGGCGCAACCTGCGACCGCCAGTTAGCGCAGACCGACTTTACGCCGCTTGCTGCGGCTTCAATCGCCCGGCGTCTTCAAGATTTGTTCAATGACCGGCCATTCAGGCCCATCCCAGCCAAACCGGGTCAGGTCAATGCGATCATACAGGTCAAACTCCACACCTTCTTCCTCCAGGAGCTGGCGCTGGAGTCCGGCGCTGTGCGTTTCGCAGGTGGTGGTGACACGGGCATGGTGCGGGCCAGCCTTGCCCACCACCCGCTGCCAGGGCACGACGCCGGCGGCCTCGTCGTGGGTCAGGCCGTGCAGCGCCCACCCCACCGTGCGCGCGGCGCGTGGTTCTCCCATCCAGGCCGCCACTTGCCCGTAGGTGACCGCACGCCCACGGGGAATGAGCCGGGTCAAGGCTTTGACGCGCTCAAAAACATTCGCCATTGCTCCCACTCCTCGGGCGTGTTGACATTGACAAACGAGAGGCGATCCGGGTCAAACTCAGTCACCTCCGCAGCCGTCACCAGGCGCACCTGGACCTCTGGGTAAAACGAGATCATGCGTCTGTCGCCGGCCAGTAGATGGCGCTCCACAGCTGGTGTACAGGTGGCTGGCCGGTAGACCGCATGGAGCGGTTCCCACTGGTTGTCCACCTGCGGCGCCACCACATCGTATCCCGTCTGCGCCAGGGACAGCATAAAGCGGAGCAGCGCGGGGTTGAGAAAGGGCATATCGCATGCCACAGCCAGCGCCAGGTCGCCGCGGGCTGCCTGCATTCCAGAGTAAAGTCCCACCAGGGCGCTGCGTGTGGGGAAGGCATCGGGTGTCAATGTCGCATGAAAATCGGACACTAGAAAGTGGTATGTCTCCGGAGTGTTGGTAACGACAATGAGCTCATCCGCGAGCAAACGCAAAGAAGCGGCCGTGCGGGCAATGAGCGGCTGGCCATCTAATGAAAGCAGCGCCTTGTTCGCGCCCATGCGCCGGCTTTCACCGCCGGCCAGGATGATTGCAGAGATGCCTGCCATGGTCAGCCGATCACAAACAAAAACCCGCTTGACTGGTTGGCCGGCGGCGCTGTCCCAGGCGTGAGAGCCCAGAGCAAGCCACTTCCCGTTGTCAGCGGGCCTTTGTCAGGCGTTGGAGAAGGGGCATAAAAAACCGGAGATTGCCAGGCAATCCCGGTCTGCCCTGCTGTGCGCAGTCCTTACTGGGGGTGTTCGTCCATAAACTTAACGGCTTCGCCCACAGTCGTGATTTTCTGGGCTTCTTCGTCGGTGATCTCGCCGCCGAATTCCTCTTCGAAGGCCATGATCAACTCAACCAAGTCGAGCGAGTCGGCCTCAAGGTCCTTACGGAAACTAGCTTCCATGGTGACGCGCTCCGCGTCCACCCCGAGTTGTTCCACAATGATAGCCTTGATTCGTTCATAAGTGTCGTTCACGTGAAAATTCCTTCCTTCTAATGAGTTCTTGTATGCCGTGCATGCCCATGATGACTTGATGGTGCACCAGGGACTTCTCGATTTGAGCTTTGAACTATTCTAGCAGGGTTGATAGGCACTGTCAATTCAGGCACTTGACAAGCCCATAGCCGCTTGGTAAGATGGTGACGAACTATGATCACCACACGTCTTGAACACCAGATCAGCAGTAAAGTTACGGAAGGACGCAGACACGCCATGCAGGTAGAACACGGCCAACCCCATAAGGAGCGCAAGGCCGATCACATTCGTATCAACCTGGAAGAGGATGTCAATTTTCCCAACCTGACCACTGGGCTTGAAGCTTACCGCTTTCACCACAAGGCGCTGCCGGAACTCAATTTGGACGCCGTTGATCCGCAGCATCAGCTCTTGGGCAAACGCTTGACCGCGCCGATCCTGATTTCGTCCATGACCGGCGGTACGGATCGCGCTTATCAGATCAATCAGCGCCTGGCTGAGGCTGCGCAGGCCCGCGGCCTGGCCATGGGCCTCGGTTCTCAGCGCACGGCCATCGAGGCGCCGGAGACAGCCTGGACATTTCAGGTGCGTCATGTGGCGCCGGATATCCTGCTGCTGGCGAACCTGGGCGCGGTGCAGCTCAATTACGGTTATACGGTGGAGCACTGCCGCCGCGCGGTGGAAATGATCGAAGCCGATGCGCTCATTTTGCACCTGAACCCGCTGCAAGAGGCGCTGCAGGCCGATGGAAACTGGGATTGGTCAGGCTTGCTGGCAAAAATTGCACAGGTTTGCCGTCAACTATCAGTGCCGGTGATTGCCAAAGAGGTCGGCTGGGGCATCGGCGGCGACCTGGCGCGCCGCCTGGTTGAAGCCGGCGTCGCCGCGATTGACGTAGCGGGCGCGGGTGGCACCTCCTGGAGTCAGGTGGAGCTTTATCGGGCGCCCACCGATCGCCTGCGCCGCTTGGCTCGCGCCTTTGCGGATTGGGGCTTGCCTACCGCCGTGGCCCTGGCCGAATGTCATGCCGCGCGACTGGGTGTACCTCTCATCGCCAGCGGCGGCATTCGCACAGGGCTGGATGTGCTCAAGTGCGTGGCCCTGGGCGCAGATGCCGTAGGCCTGGCTGGCCCATTCCTCAAAGCGGCGGATGTCTCAACCGAGGCCGTCCTGGACACGATTGACACCCTGGTTGAAGAAATTCGCATCGGCATGTTCTGCAGCGGGGCCGGCAGCGTTGACGATCTACGCCAGCCAGGCCGATTACAGCGCGTGGTTTGAGAGGATGCGACTGCCGTGTATAAGCAACGGCCGGGACGCCCGTCTTTGCTAGGAGAAGCGAAATCTTATGCTTTCTTTTTCCGCTTTGTCTAACTTTGCCGCCGCCTACCTTCCACGCGTCGAACAGACGATGCGCCAGGCGTTGGCGTCGCCGCAACTGGCCGAGGGGACGCACTATGCCATGATGCGCTATCACCTGGGCTGGCTAGATGAGGAGTTCCGCCCTGCGCAGGCCAAAACGGGCAAAGGCATACGCCCTCTGCTCTGCTTGTTGAGCTGCGCAGCCGTTGGAGGCGATCCGGCGACAGTTCTGCCTGCCGCCGCGGCGCTGGAGATGCTGCACAATTTCTCGCTGGTGCACGATGACGTGGAGGACAACAGCCCTACGCGGCGCCATCGCCCTACCGTGTGGGCGCTGTGGGGCCAACCGCAGGCCATTAACGTGGGCGATGCCCTCTTTGCCCACGCATTCCGCACGCTGCTTGATCTGGCGCCGGCCGCGGCGCCAGACCAGGTCATTGACGCCATGCAGCGTTTCGTGCACGCCTGCATTGCCCTCACCGAAGGCCAGCACCTGGACATGGATTTCGAAACTCGCGCCAACGTGACGACAGACGAATACCTGCTGATGATTCGCGGCAAGACTGCGGCGCTGCTGGCAGCCAGTGTGGAAATAGGCGCCAGCCTGGGCGGCGCACAACCGGCGCAGTTGGCAGCCTTGCGGCAATTTGGCGAATCGCTTGGGCTGGCTTTTCAAATTCAGGATGACATCCTGGGCATTTGGGGCGATGAACAGATGACCGGCAAGTCAGCAGCCAGCGACATTCTGGCGCGCAAGAAATCGCTGCCCGTGCTCTACGCGCTCAATGGCACACAGGGTGCTGCCTTGCGTGAACTCTATGCGCACGCGCGCTTCACGGCTGACGAGGTGCCTGCGGTGTTGGATCGGCTGGCGGCCGCCGGCGCGCGTCCCTACGCGGCGTCGTTGGTCGAAACCTACAGCATGGCCGCTTTACAGGCTTTGCACGAAGCCGATCTTGTACTGCCGGCCGGCGATCTTCTGCGCGATCTGGCTCTGGGCTTGCTCGACCGCCAGACGTAATGCTGTAGTGAAGACCCGTGCGGCCATAAGGGCAAGGATGTGTGTGCTCCGCATCGCCCATGCGCTCGCCAGCATCAACACCGTTGGCGTTGCGCAACCTACCTGTCAACGATCGAGTGATCCATCACGAAACAACGTAAAAAATGTAAAAGGTGAAATCCACCTGGCGAGGAACGTTATGTATAAATCCAATGCGGCCCTGGCCGCCCTGATTCTTTCTCTTCTCCTGCTGGGCTGCACGGCATCTGCTACCCCTGCGCCAACAAAGGCTGCACCAGCCGCGGCCGCACAAGTCATACCTGATTTGCTCAAGTGTGCGAATAACAGCCTGATTTTTCCGCTGCCGCAGGATGCGAGCGAGTGCGCCAGCGTTGCCGGCGGCGCGGCTTTCAAAACGCAGATGAAGCCAGAAGAGGTCATCAAGTTCTACCGTGACTTCTTCGGCAGCGATGGTTGGACCCTGCTGTCCGGCGCGGAAGCTACGAGCGTAACGCCGATTGCGGGCTGGCTTAAGGGCAACACCACGGTTCAACTCATCGCCTTCCCGCAGCAGGGAGGCGGGTCTTCCGTAAATATCAACGTAGCTGCCACCCAGTAGCCTTGCACCTAGTGCTTGCCATTACCGGGCATTGCTGGTATCTGCAGCATGAACTCATCCAGTGACCCGACGGCCAACGCAACATCTACGAGCTGTTCAAGTTGATCCGTATCGAGCTGCTGTAACCTGATTTGGATGGTCGGCGGCGTGATTTGGAAACGCGCCCGCAACAAGCGCAGTAGTTGGCGCAAGGCCCCCTGCTGCATCCCCTGCTGCATGCCTTGCTGCATGCCTTGCTGCATCCCCTGCCGAATGCCTTGCTGCATGCCTTTTTCCATACCTTTTTCTATGCCTTTTTCCATACCTTCGGCCAAACCCTGCTCCAGGATTTCCTGATACCAGGGCGACTCGCGCAAGACGCTCATATCCCACCTCATGATCTGCTGCACTACTGGGATGTCGAACACGAAACTGGCGAAGAAAGCCAGCAGTGGTTCGAGGTCGCTCAGTTTCTCATCCTGACGTAACATGTCCAACGCGCGGACGACAACCGGCTGTTGGTCGCCTCCCTTGAGCACGGGGGCAAACGGCAGCAGCGTGGGCAAGGGACGCTGCAAGACCATGTTGGCATCAACCGTCCACAGGTTGATGACCCGGTAATCCTGCCGCGCATGCAATCCCATGAATTCGGATTCGTAGCGCTCAGCCACCTGGCTGCCGCGTTTCGACGGCAAGATGTTGATTAGGACCGGAAAAACCGGCAGATCGAACGCCTCTTCTGCCAGCCCGGCGTAGGCGCGCATGCGCCGGGGCAGGCGCGGCTTGTACCGTATCTGCAGTTCCGTCAATTGTAGGAACTCGCCGTGTTCAGGACTGAAGCAGCGCATCAATACATCGCTCGCACGGTTGATCCACTGAAACTCGCTCGTGACCACTTCGCGTGCCACGACATCGCTGCGCTGCGTGACCCACTGCGCCCAGGCGTCTGGCGCCAGGCTGATCAGGCGTTTGCCGCCAATATCTGCTGCTTTGGGCATGATCCCCCTCGGGTGGTTGGTGTGCGCGCCAGGTTGACAGAGGAAGTATAAAACGATTGAGGAGGTTCGTCAATCCTGCAAATGCACTTACGGACCTGTCAACGGCCGTTTCGAAGCTTAGGACGACCACAAGCGAAGCATTGGAGAAGCTGCCGTTACGATCCCGTACCCGCGTAGTGGCTCAATCCGAACAGCCAGACCCGATAGGCGATGACGAGTAGGACGGCGGCCACCAATGGACTGATCCAGGCGATGAGGCTGGGGTCTCGGCCAAGCAGATACGAGGCCGGGTAGTACGAAGCAAAACCATATGGAATCAACCAGGTTAGCAGCAGACCGATGCCGCGCTGGTAGATGGTTAACGGGAACTTAGCAAACTCGTGCAACTCGAACACCATGCGCGTCACCGGCACCGATTCAACAATCCAAAAAGCGCTCGTGCAGGTGATGAGGTTCAAGGCGATGAAAATGGCGCCGCCGCTGAGCACCACAACCACCAGGTAAAGCGCAGTGAGCGGCGTCAACGCAATTTCCAGTGTGCGCAGCGCCGTCACGGTCAGCGCCAGGCCTACGATGAAATTGCCGACGCCATCGTGACAAAAGCGATCAGCCAGCAGATGGAAGAGAGGATTGATCGGTCGCACCAAGAAGCGGTCAAAACCACCGCTGCGAATATAGTCGTGCCCGATGGTCCACAGGTTATCTGCAAACATATGGTTGATAGACTTTGCCAGCACCACGAGACCGTAGATGAGCAGAATTTCGTAAAAACTCCACCCCACCAGGTTGGGAATCTGGCGCATCACCACCCACACCATGAGCAGGCCGGCCGCTTGCTCCGACACCGTGGACGAAGCGCCAATCAAGAAATTTACGCGGTACTCCAGCAGGATCTTCAGCCGCTGCTTCAGAAACAATCCGTACAGCCGCACATACCGCCCCATTTCTCCCACCAACGACTCTCCAGCCAAGATTCTGCGCGTTGAATTCAGCATCGGCTCATCCTCCCTGCACCGTGACGGCGCGTACGGCGCGACGAAAGACCAGGCGTGAAGCAAGCGCCATGCACACCAGCCAGACGAGCTGCACCAGCCACAGCCGCGGCGCCTCACTGACAGGCGTGATGCCGCTGAGCAGCGATACAGGCACGTAGAGCGACTGGACAAAGGGGAGCGCACTGGTCAGCGTGCGCAACCAGTCTGGCATCATGTCGAGCGGCACCAGCGCGCCGCTGAAAAAGAGACCAAAGCCATAGCGCAGCACACTCCATCCCCACACTTCTGTCGTGTAGAAGGCCAGGCACGCCAGAATCCAGTCAAAAAAGAAGATCACCGTAAAACCGAGGAAGAGCGACACGGCAAATGCGCCCCAGGTCAGCATGTCGGCTGGCAGGTGCAGCCCAAAGAGGAGCACGGCCAGCAGCACCAGGGGCACCTTGGTAATGGATGCTACCACGACATCGGTCAGCGCTTCAACATAGTAGCGCGCCTGAAAGTCCACAGGGCGCAGCAGCTCGATGCCGATCATGCCTTCACGCATGCCATAGCCCATGGCAAAGATGAGGCGCGTGCCAATGACCGGCGCCAGAATCTGCGCCAGGAGTACGTAGTTGAGGGTTTGCGTCAGACTAAGGCCGCTGAGCGTACTGGTATTTTGATACACCGCACGCCAGAAGTAGACAAACGTCGTCATGGCGACGATTTGCACGATGAACTCCATCCAGACCCAGATGCGATAAGCCAGGAAGAGCTTCGGTTCCATGGCGGCTAAGGCGCCGTAAACCTTCCATGTTGATTTCAGAGACTGCCAGGTGGATTTGAGCATGGGCAGGTCAGTCCAACGCGCCGTTGTAAATCTGCTTGATGATGCTGGACAAATCTGGCTCTGCCAGGGAAAAATCTATCACCTCGGCCTGATTCATGATGGCCGCGGCCACCTGACTGGCGGTGGTGTGCGTACGGTCGAAGCGCAACACCAGCCTGCGCGCATCCGTCACGTCCTCAGCCGGCGCGGGCATCACCTCGGTTCCCGGTGGCATGACCAGCGGCCCCACGTCAGCAGCCATCTCAAACGTAATTGCCCGGAACTTGCCAAAGCGATCCCTGATCGTGCTCAGCGGCCCGTCATAGATCAGCTTACCGTTATCAATGATAATGACGCGCTGGCACAATTGCTCAATGTCGCCCAGGTCATGCGTGGTCAATATCACCGTGGCGCCGTTTTCCCGATTCTGTTGCCGGATGAACTCGCGGATACGCTCTTTGACGATCAAGTCCAGACCGATGGTCGGCTCGTCGAGGTAAACGATCTGGGGGTCATGGATCAGTGTGGCGGCCAGCTCTGCCCGCATCTTCTGACCCAGGGACATGTTGCGGATCGGCACCTGAAGCAGAGACTTGAGCTCGAGGATGTCAGAGAACTGCGCCAGGCGCTGCTGGAAACGGGCAGGTTCTACGCGGTAGATCTGACCAATCAGGTTGAGCGATTCGATCAGCGCCAGGTCCCACCACAATTGGCTGCGCTGCCCAAAAACAACGCCGATGTCGCGCGCATTAGCCACACGCTGGCGATGCGGATCACGCCCAAGCACACGCACTTCGCCGCTCGTCGCGGCCAGGATGCCGGTTAACATCTTGATGGTTGTGGATTTGCCCGCGCCGTTGACGCCAATGTAACCGACTACTTCGCCTGGGGCCACGCGGAAGCTGATATGATCCACCGCGATCTTATCCTGGTGCTGCGGTCGAAAAAGGGCTTTGACCGCCCCTCTCACGCCGGGATCTTTTTGGTTGACGCGGTATATCTTGGTTAGGTCTTTGACCTCAATCATAAGCGTAATCGGCCTCGGTGGAAGAAGGTGATGCCTCGGAAGTTGGTAAGGCATCCCAGGTCTGAGAGGTGTATTGATCGGAGAACAATGATGAGCTAATCGTACAGTCCGCGGCGCACATTTTGGCGCACCTTGAACACCTCGCGCACCATCGAAATCGTGTCGCGCAGGGGATTGATCTTGCTTTCGGTCATGAAGTACCAATGAATCGGCACCTCGGCCACTTTGTAACCGCGGCGTAAGGCAATCGCCAATACTTCTACATCGAAAGCCCATCCCCCCATGGTTTGGCGGGTGAAGACATCGCGCGCGACAGTGCGGTTGAACATCTTGAATCCGCACTGTGTGTCTTGCAAGCCAGGAATGGCCAGGCTGCGCACGATAGCGTTGAACACGCGCCCCATGAGATGGCGATAGTATGGCTCATTGTAACGCACCGCGCCGTCGCCTTCGCGTGAGGCGATCGCGACGTCAAAACCGTTCTGCACGGCCTTGAGGAGCTTGGCGGTTTCGCCGATCGGCATGGCCAGGTCAGCATCACAGATCAGAGCATGTTCCCCGGCAGCCGCCAACATGCCCTCGCGCACAGCTGTGCCCTTCCCTTTGGCCGAATGAAGCAGGCGCACGTAGGGATGATCGGCGCGAAAGCGATTGACCACACCACTCGTGTCGTCACGGCTGCCGTTTTCGACCACCAACACTTCGGCTGTGTAGGGTTGTTGACGCAGGAAATCGTCAATCTTGAGCAGCGAAGCCGGCAGGCGCGATTCTTCATTGTACGCCGGGACAACGATCGTCAACAGCGGCGCGGGGCCGTTGGCCGGCGCACCATGCGCGATAGTATTTTCAGACAATTGATGCGACATGGCGGATTGTGTCACCATTTCTTACGCAGGCTCCAGTCGTTCCTGGCCCCCTAACGAACAAGATTCACCAGGGCAAAACCAACAAGAAACTGAACAGACAAAGCGCCGGCCCAGAGCAGATACGCGCCAGGGCGTTGACGCGGGTAGAGAAAACCGCCCCACACGCCGTTCACGATCAAAGCCCCAAGTCCGATGAGGGGTAGCACAAATAGGGATGCCGGCGCGCCAAAACGATCTGGCTGGCCCAGCGCGTCGAAGTGCAGCGGGAGACTGGCCGGCAGGCTGGGAAAACGGATGCACAAATAGCCAAAGAGCGCCAGGTTTAGAATCAATGTCACCGCCACGATGCCCAAACCGATGCGATCCCGCCAGATGTCCCACTGCCAGATGCCGGGCGCCTCGCGCCCCACGCTGCGCAAGCGATTGGGTCCCAGTTCATAGCGTTCTTGAATCGCCTGGATGAAAGCCTCGGGCGCGGCAGGCGACAAGGCATAACCGACGGTGTAGGTGTGTTCTTTGTCATGCTGTTCAATGAAGAGAACGACCTGCTTTGCGGCCGGCCCCGTTGCCAGACTGATAATATGGCCCACCGCGCTGACATCCCCGCGCACCAGATACGGGTTCGGCCATTCCCACCAACGCCCCTTCACCGCGGCAAATCCACCGCGCTGAATACGCAGAATGGTCCCCAGCGGGATGACTTCTCGCAAAGAGCCCCAGGCAACTGTCACTGCGTCGCGCTCCACCCAGTATTCCAACGACAGGGTACTCCACGTCCGGTAACCCAGGTAGGCCAGAACGGGTAGGCACGCCAGGCCCAGCAATCCCAGTAGAAAGACCCACCCCGAGATGGGGAGTGCAGTCATCCAGCGCAGCAGCAGAACGGCCAGGAGCATGACCCCAACACAGGCGAGCACCCCGCGCCACGCATCGGGTGTAGAGGCAGACTTAAAGCTCATGCCGCCTCAAAAGACCGGTGTACACCAGTCGCAATACTGTGGCACGTTGCCGCGCACAACCTCGAAATAGAGGTCACGCAGTTCGGTTGTGATCGGTCCCATCTTGCCCGCGCCGATCGGACGCCGATCCACGGAGGCAATGGCCGCCACCTGGACGCCGGTGCCGCAGAAGAAAGCCTCATCGGCCACATACAGTTCAGTGCGGTCAATGCTGCGCTCGACCACCTGCAGGCCCAGTTGAGCCGTAGCCAGATCCATCAACGTGCGCCGTGTGATGCCCTCCAGGATGTTGTCGCTGACAGGGGGTGTGATCAAGGTGCGGTTGCGGATGATGAAAATGTTCTCCGCGCTGCCTTCTGACACATGGCCGTCGGGGTTGAGCACAATGGCCTCGTCAAAGCCGTTCATCATGGCCTCGCTCTTGATGAACGCCGAGTTGACATACGCGCCGGCCAGTTTGCCGCGCGCTGGAATCGCCGTGTCATCCACGCGTCGCCAAGACGAAGTACAAACGCGAGCGCCTTCTTCCGATTCGATATAGCGGCCGAAAGGCACCGCGTAAATCGTCACCTCGTCGCGCAGATCGTGCAGACGCACGCCGATGATCTTCTCCGCCTTGTAGGCCAGGGGCCGGATATAAATGTCGTGATGCATCGCCTCGCGCCGCGCCAGGTCGAGCGTGATATTCACCAAATCGTCAGGCGTGAAAGGCAACTTCATCAGCAGCAGCCGCGTGGACATCAAGAAGCGCTCGAAATGGTCGCGAATGCGGAAGACATACAGGTTCTGGTGCTTCTCATTCCAATAGCCGCGAATCCCGCCAAAACAGGCCGTGCCGTAGTGCAGGGCGTGCGTCATGACGCTGACCGTGGCCTGCTCTATCGGTACAATAGCACCCTCAAAAAAAGCATATTTTGTCATTCGAGTCTCCTACCAATCTTCATGCCTGTACGTTTTTCCCGATAGGCTGGCTTTACATCTGCCACGCCGCCAGCGCCGCCAGCAAGCCCTGGTCAGTCATGTCCATAGTCAGCGGCGTGACCGAAATGAAACCGAGCGCCAGCGCGCCGATGTCGGTGTCGCCGGCTTCGTCAGGGATGCCGCCAGGTGGATCGCCGCCAATCCAGTAGTACGGTCGTCCGCGTGGATCATGGCGCTCAATCAGCTTGTCGCGGTAGACGCGGCGCCCCAAGCGGGTGCGCCTCAAACCGCGGATGGCGTCGCGCGGCAGCGCCGGCGCATTGACGTTCAAGAAGCTGTTGACGGGGAGTCCGCGCGCAAAGACCTGGCGCACCAACTTGGCCGTGGCCTCCGCCGCCGGCCCATAATCAATGGCCTCGCTCCATTCCACCGACACCGAAATCGCCGGGAGGCCGGCCACGACAGCTTCCATGGCTCCGGCCACCGTGCCCGAATAGGTAATATCATGCCCCATGTTGGCGCCTTGATTGATACCAGAGACAACGAGATCGGGGGGCTGCGGAATGAGCCCGAGCAACGCCAGGCTCACGCAGTCAGACGGCGCGCCTGTGGTGGCAAAGGCCGGCGTGCCATCGGCCAGCGTCACCTGGCTGACCCGCAGCGGCTTATGCATCGTCTTCGTGTGACCGGCCGCGCTCCAGTTGCGATCCGGGGCAAAAATGGTAATGTCAGCCAGCGGCGCCAGGGCCTGCTTCAGCGCCAACAGCCCGGGGGATTGGACGCCGTCGTCGTTGGTAATTAGGATCCGTTTCACGTCCTGCCTCTGGGGCGCCTATTATCGGCCAAGTCAGGATTGACGTCAACTGGGCGCAGCCAGGAAATCGGCAGACTCAGGCGGCCGGAATTCATCGGCGCCGGTCTCGCGTCCGCTGCGGTCAGCGTCATCGGTGCAAGCCAGGTCAAGGGAGCCGCGGTCGCCTTTTTTTCTTTGTGAGTCACCAGGATGGTCACAGGATCGGTCTTGGTGCTGTTGCCTGCAGAATCAAAGGCTTCGATGTAGATTTGGTGCGTCTCTGTATACTTGCCGCCGGCCACAATGGCGCTCATCCCATTGTAGAAACGCTGGATGATGCGCCCTTGCGGATCAACCACAACCTGGCTAACCACTATTTCCCGCGTCGTCGTGGTGCCGTCGCTGTTGGTGATGACCTCTGTGCCCATGACCGGCGCTGAACCTGGCACCGGCTTCAGATTGAGCATCTTGATCGTCCATTTCGCATTGAAAGGCGCCACCGTGCTGGAGCCGACCTTCTGCTTGTCCACATAGAAATCAACCCGATCCATGGACCAGTTGTCGCGCGCGTTCGCTGTGATACTGACCCATTCATCATCTTCCATCACGTACAGCTTGCCGTTGAAGGGGTGCTCGATCTCGGCCCGCGGGGCTGTGTTGTCCACCGTCACCTGCGTAACGGCTGTGCGTACATTGCCGCTGCCTTCGGTCACGCTCAGCCGCACGGTATACAGACCATCGAGTGCGCTTGTGTCCCATATTTCCAGGGTGTCATTCTGCTTCTGATCGCCATGTTCCGGCCCAATCTGCGTCCACGCGCCGGGATTGAGTCCTTCGCCAAACTCAACGCGGTAGTTGCGGAAATCGCCCGCGCGGGCGTTGCCAATCAGCGGCACCAGGCCTTTGACATAGCTGTAATTGCCAGGTGTTACGATCGCCACTTCGTCGTTGACCGGCCCTTGTCCATAAGCGGTGTCGTACTCCTTAGGCGGCTGTGGAATGCCGTTTTCTGCCACCCAGTCGGCCGCTTCTGGCGGCAAAATCTGATAGACGCGGCGCTGAATCAATTCAGGCGGCGTGTAGGGCGTGGATAGTTTGCCTGTCTCGCGGTTGATCTCAAACGACCGCCAAACCGTGTCATAGGTCTTTGGCTGGGTGCCTTCGATAAACACCTCGGTGCGCTTCTGTTGACATTCCGCCGTCGGCAGCAAGCCAGACGGATAGCAGACCGTCATTTTCACGATGCCGTTGGGTTGTGGGAAAGGCACATTCGGTGAGTTGCCTAAGCCCGCGCGCATGACTTGATTCCAGATAGGCGCCGCGCCGGTCAAGCCGGTAATCTTGTCCATCGGTTCGTTGTCGGTATTGCCCACCCAGACGCCGACGGCCAGTTGGGGCGTATAGCCCACTGTCCAGTTGTCACGCCAGTTGTTGGTGGTGCCTGTCTTGGCTGCAACCGTGCGATCGGGAATTTCCAGGTCGTTGGGGCGACCAAATGCCGCCCAACGCGCGGCCGTATCAGAAAGAATGTTGGACATCACGTACGCGACCTGCGGAGAAACAACCTGCTCCAGCTTGGGCTCTTTGTATTCGTAGATGATCAGCCCGTTTTTGTCGCGCACCTGCAAGATGGAAACCGGATCCAGGGTGCGAAAACCTTCGGTCTGGCGATCTTCGGGCACGCGCTGCCCCGCCATCACGCCGTTGTTGGCTAACACACTGAACGCGTACACCATATCCAGCAGCTTGACTTCGCCGCCGCCCAGGGTCAGGGCCAGGCCGTAATAGTCGTCACGCAGGGTGGAGATGCCCATCTTGTGCGCGGTATTGATCACGTTCTTCACGCCAACCTTGCTCAGCATCCATACGGCGGGGATGTTGTATGAGCGCGCCAGCGCATCACGCAAGAACTGCGGGCCATGATATTTGCGGTCGTAATTCTCTGGCACATAGGGCGCCTCCGCATCGGGGAAAACAGTGCGCACATCCACGATCATACTGGCCGGGGTGTAACCCTGCTGCAAGGCAGTCAGGTAGGTGAAGAGCTTGAACGAAGAGCCTGGCTGGCGATTGGAGATGGCGACATTGACTTCGCCGTCAATATCCTTATTGTTGTAGTCCAGGCTGCCCACCATGGCCATGATCTCGCCTGTGGTCGGTCGCACCGCCACCACGGAGGCGTTGTGCACATTGTTCTTCTCACGCACCTTTTCCACTTGGGCGCGAGCGACTTCTTCCGCCTTTTTTTGCAGGTCGAGGTCGAGCGTGGTGTAGACCTGTAGGCCGTTGCGCCAGATAAAATAGGGATCGTCGGCTGTGTTGAAATCGCGACGTAGCTGATCCAGCACATAGAGCGCAAAATGCGGCGCATCGAGATACTCGAAGCGCTCGTTTGCGCGTTGACGCACCGGCAGCGGCTTCGTATCCGCGTACGCTTTGGCTGCTTCAGCGTCAGCCGCGGTGATGTAACCGGCCTCGGCCATTGCATCCAGCACTTTGCGCTGGCGGCGATAGGCATCTTCAGGCGCTTGAATGGGGTTCAAGCCGGGATACTGGGGCAGGGCGCTCAGCATGGCGGCCTCGGCCAGGGTGACATCGGCAGCGGACTTATCGAAGTAAATGCGCGCCGCGGCTTCAACGCCGTACGCAGCATTGCCGTAGAAGTTGTAGTTCAGGTACCATTCCAGGATTTGGTCCTTCGAGTAGCGCCGCGTGACCTCGATCGCCATGATCGCTTCTTTGATTTTGCGCGTGTAGCTGCGCTGCATGCGCTCCTGGGGTGGGATCAGCACGTTCTTGACCAACTGCTGCGTAATCGAACTGGCGCCCTGCACCGAGTTGCCTTGCAGATTGGAGACAAAAGCGCGCCCCAACCCGCGCAAGTTGACGCCAGGGTTCTCATAGAAGCTGCGGTCTTCCAGGGCAATGGTGGCCTTCACCAGCCAGGGGGATATCTCGTTGAGAGGGAGATAAGTGCGGTCGCCGCGGAATGGTCGCGGGTCAATGGATTCATACAGCAAGTGCTGGCCGGTGCGGTCGAAGATCTTGACTGTGGCGAAGTCTTCCTGTTCGGTCTCGATCGCGGCGGCGTCAGGCAAGTTCTGCGCAAAGTAGACGTAGACGCCGGCCGCGGCGGCCGCAGCCGTCAACACGCCGCCGCCAAAGACCAGAAAGAAAATCGCCGCTCCGCTCAGGCTAAGTTGGAAGAGCCAACGCCAGGGCCGCGGCTTGTGACGTTCGTGCCGGCGCTTTTTCTGGCGCCAAAGGATGATCTGTTGTGTTCGATTTGTCATGTTCGTGTAACGCACAGCGACGGCGCCCGGTTCCGCGGCGATTCGTTGCCTACGCCAGGTCGAAATGTTCGTGCAGGGTCGGCGCCACCACGTTGGTAATGCCCAAGCCGCGGATGCCGTCAGCCAAGGCGTTGGCTGACTCTGGTTCACCATGCACCAGAAAAACCTGGCGCAAACGCGCATGATCCATGTGATCTACCCAGGCCAGCAGGTCATGGCGGTCGCCATGGGCGCTGTAGCCCTCGATACGTTCAATGGCCGCGCGCACCGTGTGCATTTCACCAAAAATGCGCACAGGCGAGACGCCATCCAACAAGCGCCGCCCAAGCGTGTTTTCGGCCTGAAAGCCCACAAAGAGAATCGTGTTGCTGGCATCGCCAATGCTGTTGCGGAGGTGGTGCAAAATGCGGCCGGTTTCCGCCATGCCCGATGCGCTGATGATAATCGCCGACTCGCGCAGGAAATTGAGCGCCTTCGAGTCCTTGACGTCGCGCACGTAGCGCAGGTTCTTGAATCCAAACGGGCCGCCGCGCCCTTCAGCCTGATCGAGCAGCTGCCGCGTTTCCGCGTCGTAACACTCTGGGTGCAGCCGGAAAACTTCTGTGATGTTCGTTGCCAGCGGGCTGTCAATATAAACGGGCAGATTGGGAATCTCCGCCTCTTCGGTCAACTCATACAGCGCGTAGACCAATTCCTGCGTGCGTCCAACCGCAAACGCGGGCACAATCACCTTGCCGCGCCGACGAAACGTCTGTTTAATAATGGAGGCCAGGTGATCCTGGGCCTCAACCGGCGTCTCGTGCAGCCGATCGCCGTAGGTGCTTTCCATAATCACGTAATCAGCCGCGGGCAACAGGGTTGGATCGCGGAGAATAGCCAGACCCTTGCGACCAATGTCGCCGGAAAAGACCAGGCGTGTCGAGCGTTCGGCTTCCTGGCAATCCAACTGCACCATAGCTGAACCGAGAATGTGGCCGGCATCGAAAAATGTGAAGGTCACGCCGGGGAGCACCTGGGTAGGGCGCTCATAATCCGCCGTCATGAAGTACTTCAACGAAGCCAGGGCATCCGCGCGGGTGTAAAGCGGCTCAACCGGCGGCTCGCCTTGGCGCGCGCGGCGTTTGTTGAGAAACTCCACGTCGCTTTCCTGGATATGGCCGCTGTCTTGCAGCATGGCCACAGATAGGTCGCGCGTCGCCGGTGTGGCCCAAATCGCGCCGTGAAAACCTTGCTTGACCAGGTTAGGCAGATTGCCCGCGTGATCAATGTGCGCATGTGATAGAATCACCGCATCAATCGTCGCCGGGTCGAATGGAAAATGTAGATTGCGCGCGTACGTTTCCGCGCGTGGGCCTTGATACAAACCGCAGTCCAACAGAAGCCGCTGACCGTTCACCTCAACCAGATGCATGGAGCCAGTCACCGTTTGTGCGGCGCCATGAAATGTTACTTGCATTGGGAATCCTTTTTCTACGTTCGTTACCTGATGCCTGCTGAAGAGTTCACGCGGCTTTAGGTTGCATCGTGAGCACGGTCAGGATTTCGTGGCCATAGAGGGTCTGCTTGGCCGGGCCAAAGCCATCGCACGCGGCCAGGTCGGTTAATGTGGCTGGGGCTTGCCGCGCAATCGTCATCAGCGTGTCATTGGTCAGGACCACGTCTGGATCCACGCCGCGTTCGACGGCGCGCGCAGTACGCCAGGCGCGCAGGGCTTCATAGC
Organism: Candidatus Amarolinea aalborgensis; assembly: GCF_900491745.1. Classification (NCBI taxonomy): domain Bacteria; kingdom Bacillati; phylum Chloroflexota; class Caldilineae; order Caldilineales; family Candidatus Amarolineaceae; genus Candidatus Amarolinea; species Candidatus Amarolinea aalborgensis. The sequence continues at coordinate 19,244 of NZ_UETR01000036.1, forward strand.
GAACCGCCGTGCCCTCATCGGGCCGCACGAGGTGATGGTGGACGCGTTTGGGCGGCGCAGGCGCCGGGCCTGCGGCGGCTTTTTGCATCGCCTGCACCAGCTCGCCGCCGAAGCGCCGCATCAAGCCGGGATTGATGCCAGACATCGCCATGAGTTCCTGGAGAGTAGCAGGGAGTCGTTCGGCCAGTGTGATGAGCGTTTGATCGGCCAACACCTTGAAGGGCGGCTGATCGAGTGTGCGCGCCTTCTCTTCGCGCCACAGGTATGCCGCCTGAAGTGCAGCCAGGTGGCCGCCATCCAGCTCACGCGCGCCGCGCAGCCGCCAAAACCCGTCGGGGTCGAATGGTCGGTGCATATACTCGACCGACGTCATGCTGGCGAATACTTCGTGCGCCTCGGCCAGTCGCCCACGCTGCGTCAACTCCTGCTCCAGCCGCGCGCGCAGATCGAGTAGAAAATGGGTGTCGAGGCGTGCGTAGGATAGTTGGGCGCGGGTCAGAGGGCGCTTGCCCCAATTGGCGCGCTGCATGCGCTTGTCCATGACCACGTCAAACTGTTTTTCCAGGATGGCGCCAAGACCCACTTCATGCCAGCCAAGAATCCGCGCCGCCCACAACGTGTCGAACACGTTCGCAAACGTAAAGTCATAGTCACGCTTTAGGATCAGGACATCGTTCTCAGCCGCATGGAAAACCTTCAAGACTTGGGGAGCCGCAAACAGAGCGCCGAGCGGGCGCAAATCCATTTCGATGGCCAGGGGATCAATGATGTAATCAGAAACGTCCTGCCCGTTCTCCCCCTCGGCCTGCCTGACTGACAACTGAATCAGGCACACTTTATGATAATAGGCGTACAGGCTGTTGGCTTCAGTGTCCACCGCTACGGCTGGCGCGGCCATCAGTCGCGGTAGAAGGGTGTTGAGTTGGGCGGTCGTACGAATCACAATGGGGGGTGGCAGATTAAGTTGTGGTAGTTGCGCCGCCGGCTGCGCCTGGCCGGCATCACGGCTTGACATAGCGATCCCCTCGACAAAGGCTCTTGCAGACAATGGCTTTCATTATCGCAGATTTGAGCAGGATGTCAAAGTTGTTCGGCTTGCCAACTCAGGATAATGTGGTATAATTTCTACAGTCTCCCACAAGAATGTTTTGCCTACGTTTGGTCAAGGAGGTGATGAACCTGGTTCGGCGAGTTAAGCGCCCGTCAGCATGCTCCCGCTCTCTGCACCGGCCTGGCTGCGTCTGAACACCTTCAATCCACGATTTCCTATTCTCAACTTTCGATCTGTTTTTACCGGTTAGGACGTTGGAACGGTTTTGGCTCTTAGCCCCGCCCTGTTGGGGAACGCGGGACCTATGGTGATTTCTAGCCTTCACCCTCTAGCCCGTTGTTTCGGCGCCAATCATATTTTCAGTCGGGCATCCGAGCAGTATCGGCAACGGGTGTCTCTGGCAGCGGCGACCGCACAGTTCTGTCTAACGTTCAAACCACAATGCGCAACTCAATTCTCAATCAGCAAGGAGCTGCAATTTCATGGCTAGCGTAACTTTCGAACATGTGTACAAGCGTTGGGGTGATGTCACCGCGGTCAATGACCTGAACATCAGCGTGGTAGACAAGGAATTCCTCGTTTTTGTTGGCCCTTCGGGCTGTGGCAAGACCACCTCGCTGCGCTTACTGGCCGGCCTGGAAGAAATCAGTGACGGCAAAATCATGATTGGCGACCGTGTCGTCAATGACGTACCTCCCAAAGATCGCGACATCGCCATGGTGTTCCAGAGCTATGCGCTCTATCCGCACATGAGCGTCTACGACAACATGGCTTTTGGCCTCAAGCTGCGCAAGATGCCCAAGACCGACATTGACAACCGCGTCAAGAACGCGGCTGAGATTCTGGGCATCACGCAACTGCTCGACCGCAAACCCAAACAGCTCTCCGGCGGTCAGCGCCAGCGCGTGGCCGTAGGCCGCGCCATCGTGCGCGAGCCGAAGGTCTTCCTCTTCGACGAGCCGCTCTCCAACCTGGATGCCAAGCTGCGTGTGCAGACGCGCGCCCAGATCAGCAAGCTGCACCGGCAGTTGGGCACCACCTTCATTTATGTGACTCACGACCAGGTCGAGGCCATGACGATGGCCAGCCGCATCGCGGTCATGAAGGATGGCCTGCTGCAGCAGATTGACTCGCCGCAGAACCTGTACGACCGACCGGCCAACGTCTTCGTCGCTGGCTTCATTGGCAGCCCGTCTATGAACTTCTTCGAGGCCACGCTGGTCGAGGCAGACGGCAAGATGTTTGTGGACGGTGGGTCTTTCCGCATGGAGATTCCAGGCGCCCGTGGCGAGGCGATGCGCAAGCATAAGGGTCGCCAGGTGATCTTTGGCATTCGGCCAGAAGACGTTCACACCCGCGGTTTCGAGCCGCAGAATATCAGGCCGGCGGAGCTGCAGGCTGATGTGGATGTCACTGAGTTGATGGGCAACGAAATTTTCCTCTACTTGCTCACAGGCAAGAAGCAGTTCGTGGCTCGCGTGGACCCTCGCACCCAGGCCGTCGCCGGCGACAAGATTGACCTTGTCTTCAACATGGACAATACGCACTTCTTCGATCCCAAGACGGAATTAGCGCTGCGCTAACTGGCGGCCCCACTTGCTGTCCTGACCCGTCTTTGCATCGAGCCAGGACAGCCTCGTCAAGCGTAACCAGCAGAGGCCAGATCGTCGCTCCCGCCGCCAACGGCGAAGGGACGAAGAACTGGCCTCTTTGATTCTCTGGACATCATGGTGACCCAACGTTCTGTCAGCGTCATTGCCACCGTACTCAACGAAGGCGACGCCATTCGTCGTTTACTCGACAGCCTTCTGACGCAAACCCACCCGGCCGACGAAATCATTGTTGTGGACGGCGGTTCGCAAGACAACACCGTTGCCAACCTGCGCGCCTACCAGGATCGCCTGCCGTTGCGCATCCTGGTAGAACCGGGCTGCAACATCAGCCAGGGTCGCAACCGCGCCATTGCGACGGCCCAGCATGAGATCATCGCGGCCACCGACGCCGGCGTGTGGCTCGAACCAGGGTGGCTGGCGGCGCTGCTGGCGCCCTTTCAACAGCCTGGGGCGACTGCGGAGGTCGTCGCAGGTTTCTTTCAGCCTGATGCGACTACCCCATTCGAAATCGCCATGGGCGCCACCGTTCTTCCGGCGCTGGCCGACATTGATCCGGCCGTCTTCTTACCGTCCAGCCGTTCCGTGGCTTTTACGCGCGCAGCCTGGCAGCGCGCCGGCGGCTATCCCGAATGGCTCGACTATTGCGAAGACCTGGTTTTTGACTTCCGCCTGCGTGACGTGGCCGGCCCTTTTGCCTGGGCGCCAGGGGCCATTGCCCACTTCCGACCGCGCAGCTCACTCAGCGCGTTCTTCACGCAGTATTACCGCTACGCGCGCGGGGATGGCAAGGCCGATCTATGGCGCCGGCGCCACGCCATTCGCTACGCCATTTACCTGATTGTCCTGCCGCTGCTGCTTGGTCATGCCTTCAGAGGACGCCGCGCGCGCGCCGTCGGCTGGTTGGGCCTGCTGCTCGGCTTGGCGGCGTACAACCGGCGTCCCTGGCAACGCCTGGGCGCCATATGGGAACCACTCACCTGGCCTCAGCGTCTGTTGACCCTGGGCCTGGCCCCGGTGATTCGGGTTGTGGGGGATGCAGCGAAAATGATCGGCTATCCCGTCGGCGTCTGGTGGCGCTGGCGCAGAAGGCGCTTGTGACGCGCAGCCGTGGACGCGAATCTCGCCTGCGTGGGCAAAGGTTTTGACCGCCCTCCCACCCCGTGCTAGAATCGCAAGTGAACGAGGAACTATGCTCGATCTAGCCATCATCATCGTCAACTACAACACCTGTGCCTTGCTGCGCGACTGTCTAAGCTCGGTCTTTGCCAGTCAGGGCGATTTTTCCTATCGGGTGTACGTGGTTGACAACGCGTCGGCCGATGGCAGTGTGGAAATGGTGCGCCGCGAGTTTCCCCAGGTAGACCTGATCGCCAGCCCGGTGAACGGCGGTTATCCCTACGGCAACAACGTCGGTCTGCGCCGCGCAGGGTTCGACGACCAAACGCCGGGCAGCACGCCCCGCTTCGCACTCCTGCTCAATCCTGACACGGTCGTGCCTCCCACGGCCCTGCGAGACATGCTGGCTTTTTGCCAAGCGCGCCCTGACTGCGGTGTGGCTGGGCCAAAACTGATACGACCAGACGGCAGCCTGGACCTGGCTTGCCGTCGTTCGTTCCCCACGCCCGCCGTATCGTTCTATCGCATGGTGGGCCTTAGCAAACTCTTCCCGCACAGCCCGCGCTTTGGCCGCTACAACCTGACCTACCTTAGCCCTGATGTGCAAATCGAGCTTGATTCCGTCGTGGGCGCATTTATGCTGGTGCGCGGCGAAGCCATTCGCCAAGTCGGCCTGCTGGATGAGACCTTTTTTATGTACGGCGAAGATCTCGATTGGGCGTTTCGCATCAAAGCCGCGGGCTGGAAGGTGTGGTATAACCCCGCCGTGACCGTGCTGCACTACAAAGAAGCAGCCAGCCAGCACAGTGACAAAGCGCGCTACGAGTTCTACCGGGCCATGGCCATTTTCTACCGCAAGCACTACGCCGCGCAAACCCCCTGGCCTGTGCATCTCCTGGTGCTGGGGGGCATTTCGCTGCGCGGCGCATTGGCGATGACAAGTCGCAAATTGAAAGCCTGGCGGCTGAGCCGCCCAAAACCCGCCATCGTCTAGGAGTCTCATGAAGCGCAATCAGTTCGTGCAGGTCATGGTCTTGATCGCGATGGACATTGTTATGACCACGCTGGCCTTTCTGCTGGCCTATCGCCTGCGTGTGGTCACCGCAGGTGACAGCGTCGGCCCGCTGGGCAATTTCCTGCCCATCCTTCCCTTGCAGGTTGGCAGCGCGCTGATCGTTTTCCTCATGCAGCGACTCTACTACCGGCGCCACAACACGCCTTACCTGGACGAGTTCTATGCCCTTTTCGGCGCCGTCTCCATCGCCACCCTGATGAGCGTGGCCTTCACATCGCTGCTGTTTCGTGACCAGGTTGACTATCATCGCTGGATGATGATTTATCTCTGGGCGTTGACGCTGATCCTGGTGACGTTTGGCCGCCTCCTGGTTGCGCGCGGCTTTCGCATGTTGCAGGCGCGCGGCATTGGCGAGGACCGGATCCTTTTGATCGGCACGGGCGACGTGGGGCGCATGATTCTGCAGCGGATTCGGCACAGCCCCAACCTGGGCTATCGCATCGTAGGCGTCGTAGACTCCAACGGCAATACCGCCGCGCTGGACGATGCACCGTTCTTGGGCACGCCGGCCGATATTCCGCAGATCATCGAAGACCAACGCGTCGACGAGGTAATCGTGGCGCTGCCTGAAGCCAGCCACCAGGAAATCCTGGGCATCATCTCGATGTGTGAGCGCGAAAAAGTGGGCATTCGCGTCTTCCCGGATGTTTTCCAGATCATGGCCAACGAGGTCAGCATCAGCGACTTTGGCGGTCTGCCGCTGCTCACGGTGCGCGATGTGGCCCTGCGCGGATGGAAGCTGGCGCTCAAGCGCATGGTGGACATTGTCGGCGCCTGCCTGGCTCTTCTCTTGGCCTCGCCGATCATGATGCTGACGGCGCTGCTCATCAAATTGGAATCGCCTGGCCCGGTGTTTTATGTGCAGGAACGCATGGGATTGGACGCCAAGCCTTTCCCCATGCTCAAATTTCGCTCGATGCGCGCGGATGCGGAGAGCAACGGCCCGGGGTGGACGGTGAAGAATGACCCACGGCGCACGCGCTTTGGGGCGCTGATCCGCCGCATCTCGTTCGATGAGCTGCCGCAGTTCATCAACGTGCTCGTCGGCGATATGAGCCTGGTAGGTCCGCGACCAGAACGGCCGGTGTACGTGGAACAGTTCCGCCAACGCATCCCGCGTTACATGGATCGTCATCGCGAAAAGGCCGGCATCACCGGCTGGGCGCAAGTCAACGGCCTGCGCGGCGACACCTCCGTGGTCGAACGCACCAAATACGACGTCTGGTATATCGAGAACTGGTCCCTGGCCCTGGACTTCAAGATCATTATCCAGACCATCCTCAACGCGGCGCGCCGCAACAACAATGCATATTAGCGAACGGCGTCTTTGCTGGCAACACCAGGCAATGCTATAATCGGCCTTGCATCAATAGTCATCTTTTTTTCACACGAGAACAAATCATGTCCCTGACGTTGCAAGATGTCGAACACATTGCCGAGCTCGCGAAGCTGGGCCTGAGCGCCGAAGAAAAAGAACGCTACCGCACCCAGTTGTCCTCCATTCTGGATTACGCCCAACGGCTACAACGCCTCCCCACCGACGACATCGAGGCCACGGCCACCGTGCTGCCGCTCACGAACGTCTGGCGGACTGACGAAGTGCAGCCCTGCCTTCCCACCGCGGACGCGCTGGCCAATGCGCCTGACGCCGAAGACAATCATTTCCGCGTGCGCGCGGTGCTGGAAGAAGAGTGATGGCCGTGAATCTGTCTCGACTTACTATTCATGAAGCGCATGATCGGCTGCAGCGCGGCGAACTGACTTCGTTGGCGCTCACCCAGGCGCTGCTCGATCGCATTCTGGCTGTTGACAACGACTTGCAGGCTTTCCTGACCATTCTGCCTGAAATGGCGCTGGAAATGGCGGCGGCGGCGGATCAGCGCCGGGAGCAGGGTGATGACCATCCGCTGCTCGGCATTCCCCTCGCGCTCAAAGATGTGCTGTGCCTGGAAGGGGTGCGCACCACCTGCGGTTCGCGCATTCTGGAGGATTTCATTCCGCCCTACACCGCCACCTCGGTGGCGCGCCTCGAAGCCGCCGGCGCGATCTTCCTGGGCAAGACCAACACCGATGAATTTGCCATGGGCTCTTCCACCGAGAACTCGGCCTTCTGCACGACACACAACCCATGGGACTTGACGCGCGTGCCCGGCGGCTCCAGCGGCGGCAGCGCCGCGGCGGTCGCGGCTGATCTGTGCCTGGGCGCGTTAGGCTCAGACACTGGCGGCAGTGTGCGCCAGCCAGCCTCCTTATGCGGCGTCGTCGGCATCAAGCCGAGCTATGGCCGTGTCAGCCGCTTTGGCCTGGTGGCCTTTGCCTCTTCCCTGGATCAGATCGGCGCCTTTGGCAAAGATGTCACCGACGCCGCGATTCTGTTGGAAACCATCGCCGGTTATGATCCCCGCGATTCGACCAGCATGCCCATTCCTGTGCCTGCCTATCGTCAGGCGCTAACCGGCGACGTGCGTGGGATGCGAATTGGCGTGCCCAAAGAATACTTCATCGAGGGCATCCAGGCGGAGACTGAACAGGCCGTGCGCGCCGCCATCGCGCGGTTGGCCGCGCTGGGCGCGGAAATCATTGACGTCAGCATGCCAAACACACCCGAGGCTCTACCAGTCTACTACCTGATTGCGCCGGCCGAGGCGTCGGCCAACCTGGCGCGCTACGATGGCGTTCGCTTCGGGCTTTCAGCCGGCGCGACCGATATCTGGGAGAACTACCGCCAGACGCGCGGCGCCGGCTTTGGGCCGGAGGTCAAGCGCCGCATCATGATTGGCGCCTATGCGCTCAGCGCCGGTTACTACGACGCCTACTACCTGCGTGCCCAAAAAGTGCGCACCTTGATTCGTCGTGACTTCGAGCGCGCGTTCGAGCAGGTGGACGTGATCGCCTGCCCCACCTCGCCGTTCACGGCGTTCAAGATCGGCGAAAAGGCCGATGATCCGCTGCAGATGTACCTGGCCGACGTGTTCACGCTTTCGCTCAACCTGGCTGGCAACTGCGGCCTTTCCATACCCTGCGGCTTCGACAGCAGCCATCTCCCGATCGGTCTGCAGCTGCTAGGCCCCGCCTTTGGCGAAGAGAAGATTTTGCGCGCGGCCCACGCTTATGAGCAGGCCACCACCTGGCATTTGCAGCATCCGCCGATTTGAAACGACGGCGGAACGAGGAGCAACGACTCTCATGAAAGTTGTCATTCCGCTGGCGGGATTCGGCACCCGCCTGCGCCCTCATACCTACACCAAACCCAAGCCGCTGCTGAACGTAGCCGGCAAGCCAGTCCTGGGACACATCCTGGATCAGCTCAAAGACATTGAGCTGGATGAGGTCATCTTCATTGTTGGTTACCTGGGCGACCAGATTCGGGAGTATGTAGAAACCAACTATCATTTCCCCTCACGCTATTTCGAACAGAAAGAGCTGCTCGGCCAGGCGCACGCGATCTGGTTGGCGCGCGAGGCCATCGAAGGGCCGATCCTCATCATCTTCGTGGACACCATCTTCGAGGCCAATCTGCTCGAAATCCCCCAGGTCCATGCCGATGGCATCCTGTATGTCAAAGAAGTGGCCGATCCGCGACGTTTTGGCGTGGCCGTGACCGACAGCGACGGCCTGGTGACGCAGTTGATCGAAAAGCCGGCTGGTTTTGATCAGCGCATGGCCGTGGTAGGCGTCTATCACCTGCGCGACGGCGCCTGGCTCAATCGCGCCATCGAGCAGTTGATGGCCGAAAACAGGCAGACAAAGGGTGAGTTCTACCTGGCCGACGCCTTCCAGGTGATGATCGAACAGGGCGCGCGCTTTGTCACGCGGCCCGTGGATGTCTGGGAAGACTGCGGCAAGCCAGAGACGGTGCTCCACACCAACCGTTACTTGCTGGAACACGGCGGCGCGCACGTGGGGCGCGCACGGATCGAGGACTCTACGATCATCCAGCCGGTCTACATTGCGGATAATGCCTGCATCAAAGGCTCCATCGTGGGGCCGTTTGCCACCATTGCGGCTGGCGCCTGTGTGCAAAACTCGCTCATTCGTGATTCGATCGTGGATGAAGACGCCATCATCGAAGACACGATGCTGTGCGAGTCGCTCATCGGTAAGGGCGCGCTGGTGCGCGGCCGTTTTCGCAAACTGAACGTGGGCGACTCATCCCAGGTGGATTTCAGCGCCCCCTAACGCAAGCTGCGCGCTTGCTCTGCAAACCGTTCGCAGGAGGATGGTCGTATGACAAACCGTATTTCCCAACGCGTCGCCAGTGTGCCGCCGTCTGGGATTCGGCGCTTTTTCGATATTGCCGCCACCATGCCCGACGTGATCTCGCTGGGCATCGGCGAGCCAGACTTTGTCACCCCGGATGTCATTCGCCGCGCCGGCATCGCATCGCTGCAGCGCGGTGAGACGCGCTACACCTCGAACTCCGGCACCATCGAGATGCGCAACGCCGTGGCCGCCAAACTGGCCGCGCTCTATGGCGTTCACTATGACCCGGAGACCGAACTGCTCATCACCGTGGGCGTGTCCGAGGCGCTCTACCTGGCAATGACCGCGATCCTCGACCCAGGCGATGAAGTCATCGTGCCGCAGCCCTGCTTCGTCGCCTACACGGCCGAGGTGACCTTTGCCGGCGGCATCCCCGTGCCGATCCCCACCTATGTCGAGACTCAGTTCCAGGTGACGGCGCAGCAGATCGAAGCCGCGATCACCCCGCGCACGAAAGCCCTGCTGATTGGCTACCCGAACAACCCCACGGGCGCGGTCATGAGCCATGCGCGCATGGCTGAAATCGCGGCCGTCGCGCAGAAGCACGACCTGATCGTTCTCTCCGATGAAATCTATGATCGGCTGGTTTACGGCGTGGAGCATACCTGCGTGCCAGCCTTGCCCGGCATGAAGGAGCGCACCATCCTGTTGGGCGGCCTGTCCAAGAACTATGCCATGACTGGCTGGCGCATCGGCTACACGGCCGCGCCCGCCGATCTGCTGGCCGCGATGCGCAAGGTGCATCAGTTCACGATCATGTCCGCACCCACCACGGGGCAAATGGCCGGTGTGACCGCGCTCTCCGATCCGAGCGCCGAAGAAGCCGTCCACGCGATGATCGCCAGCTATGATCGCCGCCGCCAATTGATCGTCAAGGGGCTGAATGAGATTGGCCTTGACTGCTTCGAACCCCAGGGGGCATTCTACGCTTTCCCCTCCGTGCAGAAGACCGGCATGAGCGACGAGGAGTTCGCCAATGGTCTGCTCCAAGAGGAACACGTGGCCGTGGTGCCGGGCAATGCCTTCGGCGTCGGCGGCGACGGCTATGTGCGCTGCTCCTATGCCACCGCCTATGAGAAGATCGAGCAGGCGTTGGAGAAGATGCATCGCTTCATGCAGCGGCATGGGTGAGGGGAGAGATCGGAGATCGGAGATCGGAGATCGGAGATCGGAGATCGGAGATCGGAGATCGGAGATCGGAGGCCCACGGGAAGTAGTGCGCTTCCCGTGGGCTTTGTATTTGTGGAATCAGCGCGTGAGAACGATGTCTTTGATCTGCAGAGCCGACGCGGGTTGGTTCTCGTCGAGGCTCACCCGAATCTCGTTTGGCCCCAGGCGCAGGAGCGAGCCAGGCGCCGTCCAGGCAGCCGTGGCCCATTGACCGCCGCTGTTTGCGGGCGGCGACGCTGGCGCGAGCTGCGTCCCGTTGACCCACACCGTGTAATCCCAGGCGCCGGTCTGCGCAACCTGCATCGTCAAGGTCCACGCTCGCGCACCGGGATCAGGCACATAGACCATTCCCTGCCATGCCCGGCCCGCGCCGTTCGGCGTTGAGAGATCGCCGCCCAGTTGGATGACCGCATCGGCCGCCAACACCTGGCGATAATCAGGCGTCAATGAACCGCTGCTGCGCGGCAAGCGCGGCGGCAGCAAGCCGTTTGCCTTCTGCAGCGCGGTGAAGACCGGCCGCGGTTCTCCGTTGGCCTCCAGCAGGCTGTAACCGCCCGCCTCAGGGTGTCCCTCGCCGCCCAGGTTCCACACCGCCAGCAGTTGCAGCCAGGGCCAGTCCACTGAGGCGCGACCAAAGGCGGCCGCCGTGTATTCGGCTTGTTGCCCAAGCGTCACCGCCTGGCCGCCAGCGCCCGCGGCGTCTTGCACCGTCCAGCCAAATTCCGTCACCCAGACCGGTTTCTTGCCATCGCCTGCCGCCTGCATCGCGTCGTGCAGATCGAGCACGCGCGCCAGGTTGAGGCCGTCATGGGCGCCGCGAGCATCGTCCGGCGGACGGCCAAAGCCGTAGGGGTGCGCGCCGAGCGCATCGAAATAGGGCGCAGCGCCGGCGGCGTACATCGCTTGCACGAAAAGCCGATCATCCAGCGCTGCGGCATCCTGCTGATTGGTCGAGGCCAGCCCGGCGCTGATGACGAGCGCGTCGGGATCGGCCGCCTTGATGGCCGCAAAGGCGGCTTTGAGCAGGGCCGCATACCCGACCGGGTCCGGCGGCTGTCCTCCCCAATTCACGGCCAGGTTTGGCTCGTTCCAGATGATGTAACCGGCCATGCGCCCCTGGTAACGCGCGGCCACCGCGCTGGCAAAGCGCGCGTAATCGCCCAGGTCCGCCGGCGGCGCGTTCAACGCGGCGCCGGCAGGGCTGGCCCAGGCAGGCGGCTGATCGAGCCGCACCACCAGGTCAAGGTTGTAGAAGGCGGCGCCGTTGACCACCTCATCCGGGGTTTGCCAGCGGTACTCGCCGCGCGCCGGCTCGATGTCGCGCCAGCTGAAGATCGCGACGGCGGTGTCGAAACCGGCCGCTTCGGCCAGGGCTAACGTGCGATCGCTGGCGGGCAGCAGATGAACCCCGCGGCGCAGCCGGGGCGCCGGGTTGCGCAGCACGGCCACACCAAAGCCCACCAGCACCAACAGGGCAAACAGCCAGGCCAACGGCGCTTGCTTGAACGTGCGACTGATTGTTTTGATGGTCATCCTCCGTCGGTCCCAGATTATGGACAAACAACTGGTCGCGACGATTATAGCCCAGATCGGCAGGCTGTCAACGAGCGATCGAATCAACTTCCAGTTCCGGCTGCGGCCGCTGACCTGTGCCCAGATTGAACCGGTGAACGCTTCGCGCGCGAGCGGGCGCTGCTGAAGAGCGTCCGCTCGCTAAGCGTTCAATGCATCCCTCGCGCTGGGCGATCTACTTCAGATTGGCGGCCAGGAAGCCCAGCACCACCTTCATGTTAGCGGCATCGCTGAACTGCGAACCACCGTGGCCAGCGCCTTCGAGGAAGGTCAGCGTAGCCTTGTCCGATCCGGCGGCTTTCAGCGCATCGTACAACAGTTGACCTTGCTGCGGCGGCACGTTGCAGTCTGCGGTGCCGTGCTGGATCAGGAAGGCCGGGGCTGCAGCCGATGCATAGGTGATTGGGTTGACGAGTTTGACCTTGTCGGGCACAGTTTGGATCGGCGCGCCGATCACCAGCGACTCGGGCGAATCGGCAGCGTCGTGGGTGGCAGGGCAAGAGGTGCCGGCGAACTGCTTGTCCATCTGCAGGAAATCGGTAGGGCCGAACCAATCCACCACGGCCTGCACGCAGCTCGATTGATTGGCGTTGCCCAAATCGGCCCCTTCCAGCGCCGCTGCGCCGCACGAAGTGCCCAACAACGCCACCAGGTTCCCGCCGGCTGACTGGCCGAAAGCGGCAAACCGCTGTGGGTCGAGTTTGTACTGGCCCGCGTTGGCGCGCAGGAAGCGCACCGCGGCCTTGACGTCTTGAATCTGTGCAGGAGCCAGGGCCTCGCCGCTCAGGCGATAGTCCACGCTGGCGACCGCGTAACCGGCGGCCAGGAACTCGTCGGCGCCGGCCGGATTGCTCTTATCACCCATCATGAAGCCGCCGCCGTGCACGTTGATGACCAACGGGAAGGGGCCGCTGCCTTCCGGCAGATACAGGTCGAGCTTCTGCGTCGCGGAGACCGAGGCATAGACCACATCCTTGAAGGTTGGCGTGGCCTTAACTTGCGTCATACCGCCGCCAGGCGCGCCGCGGCCAACCGGCGCGGCTGGCGCCGCACCTGCCGCTGTGGGCGTTGCGGCTGCCGTGGCCGGCGCTGTGGGCGTTGCGGCTGCCGTGGCCGGCGCGGCTGGCGCGGTGGCCGCGCAGCCGGCGATGATCCCGCTCACAAGCACGATCAGGACGCCGACGGCGAGTAATCTCAGCCCCGCGCGGCGGCGCTGGGTAGGGCGATTGATTTCAGAAGACATAGACATTTTTACGAACTCCTTTTTTGGTGTTGCCAGGCGGATCGCCTTGACGCTCACCATCGTAGCGGAAGAATCTCAAGAAATTCTCAAGATCGTTTGCACAGATTCTGAGGATTGCGCGACCGGCAGCCAGGCCTCCCGCCTGCAGCAATTCCCAATGT